>JADZBZ010000156.1 GCA_020851835.1 Acidobacteriota bacterium | reverse complement strand
GCTGCAGCGGATCGAGCCCGGCCGGGTCGCCGTGCGCGCCGGCCATCAAGGGCATCGAGAGCACCATGGCCACGGCGCCGAGCGCCAGGCCGGCCAGCGCCTTGGTGAGGAAGGCGTGATACTCGGCCCGTTGTGCCGCCTCCCGAGCCTCATCTTCCGCCGCGTCATCGGCCTCGGGCACCGGCAGGTGCGACTGGTAACCGGTGTTGTTGATGGCCTCGACCAGCCGATCCGGCGACAGCACGGCCGGGTCGTACGCGACGGTGGCCGAGTGCATCATCAGGTTGACAGTGGCCTCGGTGACGCCCGGGGTCGCGCGCAGCGCACGCTGCACGTGCGCCTGGCACGCCGCGCACGTCATGCCCTCGACCGGCAGGGTCACCTGAACGGGAGCAACCGGCGATGGGTGGGGAGGAGCCGTGGCCATGATGTGAGTCTCGCCAGCGACGGATGGACTCCTTCAGTCTACCGCGGCGCTGCCGGAGCGCCCTTCGGAGCGCCGGAACCACGCGGAGCGCCGGGACTTCAGGAGGCGGCGCACCGGGGCTTCAGGAGGCGGCGCACCGGGGCTTCAGGAGGCGGCGCGCCGGGGCTTCAGGAGGCGGCGCGCCGGGGCTTCAGGAGGCGGAGCGCCGGGGCTTCAGCCCCGGCGTGCGGCGCTACCGGCCCGCCAGAGGGCTCAGCGTGACGCGTGCGTCCGCGGCGGCCGTCGGCAGCCCCGCGGGAGAGGCGAACAAGGGATTGATGTCGAGCTCGCCGAGGTCGGGGCACCGGGCCATCAACTGGTCGAGCCGGAGGATCACGGCTTCGATCGCCGCCAGGTCGGCGCGTGGCCGTCCCCTGGCGCCGTCGAGCAAGGGAAAGCTTTTCGCGGCCCTGATCATCTCGCGCGCATCGGCATCCGAGAGCGGGTGTACGCGAAAGACCACGTCCCTCATGACCTCGACGAAGATGCCGCCCAGCCCGAACATCAGCAGCGGCCCGAACTTCGCGTCTCGGGTGGCTCCAAGGATGACCTCCGTACCGTGGGTCGCCTGGCGCTGGACCACGAGGCTGGCATGCTCGTCGCGCGCCCGCGCGGCAGCCATCATCTCGTCGAAGGCCAGTGCCACCTGGGCCTCCGACTCCAACCCCACGCGCACGCCGCCCACCTCGGACTTGTGCACGATGATGGCCGAACTGATCTTCGCCACCACGGGGTAGCCGAGCGCCCCCGCCGCGGCCACGGCCTCGTCCCGGGTCTGCGCCTCCCGCCAGGGCAGTACGGTGATGCCGGCGTGCTCGAGCACCTGCTGGGCTTCGACCAGCGTGAGCTGGCCGCGCCCCTGGTCGCGCGCGGCGCGCACGATGTCGTTCACCGCGGCCTCGTCGATGTCGTCGAACCAGCGTCGCACGCCCGCGGGCCGCTCGAGCCAGTGGCGGTACCGGACGAGCGCGGCCAGCGCCCGCGCGGCATCTTCGGGGAAGACGTACACGGCCAGGCCGGCCTGACGCATCAGGTCGATGGCCTCGCGCGATCGCACGTTGCCCATGAAGCAGACCAGCACCGGCTTGTCGCACCCGTCGGCGCCGCGAATGATGCCCTGCGCGACCGACGGCCCGTCGATCATCTCGAGCGAGGTGAAGATCGTGATGATGGCGTCCACGGCCGGATCCTCGGCGGCGGCCCGGACGGCCACTTCGTACTGGGGCCCGGTGGCCGTGGCAATCATGTCCACGGGGTTGGTGACACTGGCCTCGGGCGCGACGGCCGCCCGAATGCGCTGCTGCGTGGTCTCGGACAAGGTCGGAATCTGGAGACCCAGCTCGATGCACGCGTCGGTGGCCAGGATGCCGGGGCCTCCCGAGTTGGTGACGATGGCCACGCGGGTGCCGCGGGGGATGGGCTGGCTCGCGAAGGCGGTGGCGAAGACGAATAACTCCTCGATGCTGGTGGCGCGAATGACGCCGCTCTGCGCGAACAGGGATTCCACGGCGTTGTCGGCGCCGGCGAGCGACCCGGTGTGCGAGGCCGCCGCGCGCGCGCCGGCGGCCGTGCGCCCCGACTTCACGGCGATGATGGGTTTGTTCTTCGACACCCGCTGGCAGATCTCGAGGAAGCGCTGAGGGTTGCCGAAGCTCTCGAGGTACATCAGGATGAGGCGCGTCTGCGGGTCCTGTTCCCAGTACTCCAGCAGGTCGTTGCCCGACACGTCGGCTTTGTTACCCAGCGAGACGAACATCGACAGGCCCAGGCCGCGCTCGCAAAGCAGCGCCAGAATGGCCTCGCCGAGCGCGCCCGACTGCGACGAGAACGCCACGGGGCCGGCGAGGGGCTCGTTGGCCGAGAACGACGCCTGCAGGCGCACGCCGGGGTCCATGTTGATGATGCCCATGCAGTTGGGCCCGACCAGCCGGATGCCGTGCTGCTTGGCAACCCGCACCACCTCGCGTTCCAGCGCCCGCCCCGCCTCGCCGGTTTCCTTGAAGCCGGCCGTAATCACGACCACGGCGCGGACCCCCTTGCGTCCGCACGATTCCATGACCTCGAGCACGTGCGGCTTGGGGACGGCGATGACGGCCAGATCCACCGGGTCGGGGATGGCCTCGACGGTGGGGTAGCACTTGAGGCTGTGGACCACCGAGGCCTTGGGATTGACGGGGAACACCTGCCCCTGGAATTCGAAGGCCAGCAGGTTGTGCAGGATGGCGCCGCCTACGCTGTGCCGGTCGCGCGAGGCGCCGATGACGGCCACCGCCCGCGGGCGAAAGAGCGCGTCGAGGTCGACCATCAATTGGCGCCGCAGGAACCGGGACCGCCCGGATGCCCGCAGCCGCCGCAGGGCCCCGGAGCCATCACCGCGGCCTGCCGCTCGCCCGATGTCGTGCTCACCGCAAACACCGAGAGCTGCTTGTCGAGCTCGGTGCCGTGACACCTGGGACACGCCAGATCGGTGGACGCGCGCACGAGCAACTCGAACTGCTGATGACACGATCGACACACGTATTCGTACAACGGCATGGCTACAGAATAGCAGGCATCGGCGGGCTCTTCGTACGTCTGGCACTATGATCGCCGTGTGCCCATCGTTGCCGCCGTCATGCCCGCCCCGCACGCGCCCATCGAGCTGCGGGAGTTCGCCGAGCCCGCTCTCGAGCCGGGTGGCATGCTGCTGCAGACCCTGTTCTCGGAGGTCTGCGGCACCGACGTGCATCTCTGGCACGGCCGGCTGAGCGGCGTGCCGTACCCCATCATTCCGGGTCACGTGTCGGTCGGCACGCTGGTCAAGGCCCGGGGGCCGATCACGCTCGTCGACGGGCACCAGGCCAGGGAGGGCGACCGTCTCGTCTTCTACGACGTGCACCGCACGTGCGGCCGCTGCTATGCCTGCGCCGTGAGCCGGACACCGACCAAGTGCGTGCATCGAAAGGTCTACGGCATCACCGACGCGGCCGCCGACGGGCTGTTCGGCGGGTGGAGCGAGGCGATTTACCTCGAGCCCGGCGTGGTTGCCGCCGTGCTGCCAGAATCGGTGCGCGCCGAGGACTACATCGGAGGCGGCTGCGGCCTGATCACGGCCGTCCATGCCATCGATCGGGCCGCCATCAGGCTGGCGGATCGCGTCCTCGTGCAGGGCACTGGCGCCGTCGGCCTCAGTGTCGTGGCGCTGGCGCGCCTGTCGGGCGCGTCCACGGTCATCGCCATCGGCGCGCCCGCCGACCGGCTCGACCTCGCGCGCCAGATGGGCGCGGACCTGACGCTCGATCTTACGAAAACCACCCTCTCCGAGCGCCGGGAACTGGTACTCGGTCTTACCGGCGGCCGCGGGCCGGACGTGGCGATCGAGGCGTCGGGGTCGCCGAGGGCGGTTGAAGAAGGCGTGACGCTTATCCGCGACGGCGGGCGGTACGTCATCGCCGGTCACTACACCGACGCCGGACCCAGCACCGTGAACGCGCACGAACACGTCAACCGCAAGCACCTCGAGATTCGCGGCTGCTGGGGCAGCGAGGCGGGCCACTTCCTGCGTGCGCTGTCGATCCTCGAGCGTCACGCCAGCCGCGTGCCGTGGCGGGCGATCGGGACGCGCGTCTACCCGCTCGATCGGCTGAACCAGGCGCTCGCCGACGCCGAGGCGATGCGGATGCCGAAGGCCCTGGTCGACCCGCGCCGCCGGGCCTAGGCCCGATCGCCGCGATCCGTGGTGTCCGGTCCCGTGCTGCCGCTCTCCAGCGGCCGCTGGTGCTCATCGCGAACGTGCATCTCCTGTTCTGACTGTCGCCGGGGAGCCCTGCGTTGCGGGGCAGGTATACTGGGAGGATGTCTACTCGACCGGCGGGCCCGCCGAGTGTGGCCAACCCGCTCCGGCGCAACATCGCCATCATCGCTCACGTCGACCACGGCAAGACCACGCTCGTGGACGCCATGTTCCGCCAGTCCGGCGTCTATCGCGCGAACGAGCGGATGGCCGAGC
>JADZBZ010000155.1 GCA_020851835.1 Acidobacteriota bacterium | reverse complement strand
GGGGGGCGACGGCTAGCCCCCGAAGGGCTTG
The DNA here is from genome assembly GCA_020851835.1 of Acidobacteriota bacterium. GTDB lineage: Bacteria > Acidobacteriota > Vicinamibacteria > Vicinamibacterales > UBA2999 > VFZN01. The sequence goes on along the minus strand of JADZBZ010000155.1, from coordinate 15,726 downwards.
ATGAAGAAGAGGATCAGCGAAACCAGCAGCACGTAGATGACGAGCGACTCGATGAGCACGAGACCCAGGATGAGGGCCCCGCGAATGTCGCCCGACGCGCCTGGATTGCGGGCAATCGCCTCGGCGGCGGATGCCACGGCCCGGCCCTGACCGAGCGCGCCGCTGGCGGCGGCGATGGCCAGCGCGAAGCCCGCCGTGATGATCGACCACTGCACCAGGCCCGCGTCGGCAGCGCCGGCGGCCTCCTGCGCGTAGGCCGGTGACACCAGACCGAGAACCAGGAACCCGAACATCAAGAACAGCACTGACCGTCGTGTGCTCACAGCTGACGCCTCCCTCACGCGAACGAACCTTCGCTTACGAAACCCGTTGAATACGTCGAATGGCTTCGACCCCGGCGGCCAGCACCAGCGAGGAGACCCCCACCAGCATCCCAATCGGATCGAGGTGCAAACGCACCATCATACCGTAGGCCGCGAGCGCGAGTATAGCATGCCTTGTGAAGAATTTCACTAATACGCCGGCGCCCGGCGGCCGGCTGCCCGCCGCCCCCAACCATCCGTCCACCGCCCCGCGAATCGCCCACGCCGACAACCCGACCAGGGCCCCGCCGCCCAGCACTCCGGCCGCGATCCGCCACCGATCGGGCCACACCCCCAGCGCCCCCAGCGCCAGGGCGGCGCACACGCCCGCCGTGTCTCGCAGCACGCGCCTGGTCATCCCGTCAATGCCGGGAAGGGCCGGGCCGGTGAGCATCCGGCCCGCGAGGCGGAGCAGGCGAGGCCGTGGCCTGGAGCACGCGGTATACGTTCATCACCCCCGCCGCCAGCCCGAGAAAGAAGCCGACAAACGACAGCCAGGGACGGCTCCCCAGTTGCTGATCGAGCCAGTAGCCCCCGCCAAACCCCATCACCAGCGCCAGCACGAAGGACAGGCCGACCGTGCTCAGTTGGCCCAGCGTCTGCAGCGTGCGGGGAGTATCGGGCATGCGGGTAGTGTACGCCCGCAACGGGCGAAGAAGACGTCGGTTCGTGCCGGCTCCCGGCGCGTTCTATACTGCGCGTACTGGTCCGTCGCGCCTGCGGCCAGTGCCTGGAGCCGACATGCCTCGATTGCGATCCACTCCACTGCTGCTCGCGGGACTGGCCGTGGCGGTCCTGTCCGCCTCGATGCTGGCCCAGGCCACTGAGCGGGTGCTCTACGTCACGGCCCTCGACGCCAGCACCCGGATGCCGGTCGACGCTCTCCAGCCGGGCGACGTGCGGGTCACCGAGGATGGGCGGGTGCGCGAGGTCATCCGGATTGCACCGGCCACCTCACCGATGCCGGTGGCCGTGATCGTCGACAACCAGGCGGGCGCGCAAGCCACCATCGCCGACCTCAGGAACGGCCTCGCCTCCTTTCTGTCGGATATCGACGGGCTCGGGCCCGTCGCCCTCGTCACCGTCGCCGACCGGCCGACGATCGTCCAGGACTACACGACCGACCAGGAGCGCCTCAAGGACGCCGCCAACCGGATCTTCTCGCAGCCCGACTCCGGCGCGACGATGCTCGACGCGGTCCGGGAGGTGTCACGAGGTCTGCGCCGCCGCGAGGAGGATCGCGCGGCCATCGTGCTCGTGACGCTCGAGCTCACCGAGTTCAGCACGCTGCACTACTCGCAGGTGCTCGACGCGCTGGGCGAGGCGGGCGCCATGATGAGTGCCGTCGTACTCCAGAACCCGTCCGGGTCCATCCAGAGCGACGCGGGCCGCAACCGTGCCGTCGTGCTCGATCGCGGGGTGATCGAGTCGGGGGGCCTGCGGGTGGACGTGCTCACGAGCATGGGCTACACGAGCGCCCTGCACCAGGTGGCGATGGCCCTCACCCACCAGTACCGCGTGGTCTACGCCCGCCCGCAGATGCTCATCCCGCCCGAGCGCGTGTCGGTCGACGCGGCGCGCCAGGGGCTGACGATTTTCGGCGCGCCCGCGCGCGGGCAGCAGGAGCGGTAGGTGGCACGTTCCCGCCGACTGGTGGCCGCCGGCGCACTGCTCGCCGTGGCGAGCGCGGCCACGGCACAGGATTCCACCCAGGTCTTCCGGGCGGGCATCGCCGTCGTCTCGTTGAACGTGACCGTCGCCAACAGCCAGAACCGGTTCGTCACAGGCCTCGAGCAATCGGACTTCTCGGTCTTCGAAGACGGCGCGGCGCAGGATCTGCTCTACTTCAGCAAGACTAGCCTTCCGATTGCCTTGTCGCTGCTCATCGACACCAGCGCGAGCATGGAGGAGCGCCTGGCCGTCGCTCAGGATGCCGCGGTCGGCTTCGCGCAACGTGTACGCAGCCAGGACATGGCGCAGGTCATCGACTTCGACAGCCGGGTCGAGATCCTCCAGAACTTCACCAACGACAAGGCCACCCTGGAGCGCGCCATCCGCAGCACCTCGTCCGGCGGGTCCACATCGCTCTACAACGCCGTCTACATCGCCCTGCGCGAGCTCGCCAAGGTCAAGGCGAAGAGCCAGGATGACGTGCGGCGCGAGGCGATCGTCCTGCTGTCGGACGGCGAGGACACGACGAGCCTGGTATCGTTCGAAGAGGTGATGGAGCTGGTCAAACGTTCCGAAACCAGCATCTACACCATCGGGCTCCAGCCGAGGGAACAGTCGGCGCTCAAGGGCTTTCGCCAGGCCGAGTTCGTGCTGCGCCAACTGGCCCAGGAAACCGGCGGACGGAGTTTCTTCGTGCAGCAGGCCGAGGAGCTCAGCGGGGTGTACGGCCAGATTGCCGACGAGCTGTCCAGTCAGTACACCATGGCGTACGTGCCGAAGAACACGAAACGCGACGGCGCCTGGCGGCGCCTGCTCGTCCAGGTGGGCCGGCCGAACGTGACGGTGCGGACCAAGCGGGGCTACTACGCCCCCGCGCGCTGACGGGCCACCACCTGTAGAATGCCCTCGTGCGTCCGTCCGTCTACATCATCGGCGCGGGGCCCGGGGCGCCAGACCTCCTGACCATCCGCGGCCTCCGCGCGCTGCAGTCGGCCCAGGTGGTCATCTACGACCGCCGGGTGCAGCCTCGGCTGCTCGACCTGGCGCCCGCATCGGCCGAACGGATTGACGTCGGCAGCGCCGCGCCCCCAACCACCGAGCAGGACGCCATCAATTTCCTGATCGCGGAGAAGGCCCGCGAGGGCCACATCGTGGCCCGCCTCAAATGGGGCGACCCGTTCCTCTTCGACCATGGCGCCCCCGAAGCCCTGTTCCTGCACGAGCAGGGCATCGCCTTCGAGGTGGTGCCCGGCGTCCCTGCGCTGGTGGCCGCGCCGGCCTTTGCGGGTATCCCGCTCACCTATCCGGGCTCGGGCGATACGGTGACCTTCATCCGCGGTTTCGAAGACGAGGGACGAAACGGGCCGGCGGTGGACTGGGAGAGCCTGGCGCGTCTGGATGGCACGCTGGCCTGCTTCGCCGGTCCCCAGTTGCTGCGGCGGGTCGCCAGCGCCCTGCTGGAACACGGACGCCCGGCGGCTGAAAGCGCTGCGTTCGTGATCCACGGCACGCTCTCCTCTCAGCAGACGGTGACGGCCCCGCTCGGCGAACTGGTCGCCCGCGTGGAGGAGGCCGACATCACCGCGCCGGGCATTCTGCTGGTTGGTCCGGTCATCGGGCTGCGCGATCATCTGCGGTGGTTCGACAACCGTCCGCTCTTTGGCCGGCGGGTGCTCGTCACACGATCGCGCGAGCAGGCACCCGAGTTGGTCGATCTACTGGAGTTGTCTGGCGCCGAGGCCGTGGAGGCCCCGGTGCTCCGCATCGAAGGCCCCGAGGACGCCGCTCCGCTCGAGCAGGCAATCGCCAGCCTGCCATCGTTCGACTGGGTGGTCTTCACCAGCACGAACGCCGTGGCCGCCCTGATCGGTCCGCTGCTGGCCGACGCGCGCGACCTGCGCGCTCTGGCCGGTCCGCGCGTCTGTGCCATCGGCCCGGGTACCGCGGCGCGGTTGCTGCGTCTCGGCATCACGCCCGACATCCAGCCGGCCGATCACCGCGCGCCGGGCGTGGTGGCCGCCATGGCCAATGCGGGGTCGCTGCGCGGCGCGCGCGTGCTCCTGCCCGTGTCGAACGGCTCAGCCAACAGCCTCGCCGACGCGCTGCGCCACGCGGGTGCCGAGCTCACCGAGGTGACGGCGTACCGCACCATCACGGAAGAAGGCGACGCCCATCTCGGTCTCTATCGCCAGATGCTGGACCGTCGCATCGACGCCGTCACGTTCACCAGCGCCAATACGGTTCGGGCGTTCGTCGAGATCTACGGCACGGAACAATCACCGGACCTGCTCTCCGGCACCGTCGTGGCCACGATCGGTCCCGGGGCCGCCGACGCCGCGGCCGCCGCCGGCATCAGGGTGGATGTCGCCACCGAAGGCGCCACCGTGGCCGTGCTGGTCGACGGACTCATCAGGCAGTTTCGACACTAGGAGGAATCGAGTGATTGCCGATCGGCCCTCGCTCAATGCTCAACGCCACGGCATGAGGCGCTCGAGCCACGCAATCCTGGTGAGGTCGTTGTAAATCACCGTCACCATGATGGCCATCAACGCGACAAAGCCCGCAAACAGCATCTTCTCCTTCACCGCGAGGCTGAAGTCGCGGCGGGCGACGGTCTCGATGGCCATGATGAAGATGTGCCCGCCGTCGAGCACGGGAATGGGCAGCAGGTTCAGCAGGCCGAGGTTGAGGCTGAGCGAGGCCATCAGGCCGAAGAGCGCAATCCAGCCGGCCTGCACCGATTCGCCAGAAAGCTGCGCGATGCCCACCGGGCCCATCAACTGGCGCGGCGAGGCCTCTCCGACCACCAGGTCCCGGAGCGTCCGGAGAATCAGGCCCGCCATCTCGACGTTGCGCTGGACGCTCAGTCCCACCGCCTGCAGCGGCGAGGGCGTGAACGACACCAGGGCGTCGCCCACGCTCACGCCGATCTTGCCGACCTCGCCCTGACGGGAAGGCGTGACGGCCAACGACCGTTCGTCGCCGTCGCGGCGCACGACGATCTGGATTTCCTGATCGGGATGCTTCTCGACCTCTTCGGAGACCTGCGAGGCGAAGACGACACGCTGCCCGCCAATCGAGACGATGGCATCGCCGGTTTTGATGCCGGCGCGCTCGGCCGGCTCGCCGGCCAGCACCGAGCGGATGACGGGGTTGATGTCCGGCAGCACGCCGATGGTGCCCACCTCGAAGCGGGCGTCGGTGCGCGTGCGGAGCTGGGTCGTGTCGGGTCGAATCGCCAGACGCTGTTCGCGGCCGTCGCGAACGATCACCATCTCGACTTCGCGCTCGGGCCGTGAGGCCACGGCCATTTCGAGCTGCTCCCACGTCGCCACCGAAGCCGAGCCCAGCCGCGTGACCGTGTCGCCGGGCTGCACGCCGGCGCGCTCGGCCGGCGACTCCGGCTGTACCACGCCCACGACGGCCGGCTTGTCGAGATACGCCGGGGCGGTCGCGCCCTGCATGAGCACGACCGCCAGCACGACGACGGCCAGGACCAGGTTCATGGCCGGGCCCATGATGAGGATCTGGAAGCGCTGCCACTTACTCTTCGAAAGAAACTCGTCGGGCTGGCCGGAGCGTGGGTCGTCCGGGTTCTCACCGGCCATCTTCACGTAGCCACCGAGCGGAATGGCGCTGATGCGGTACTCCGTGTCGCCGCGGCGGAAGCCGAGCAGCTTCGGCCCGAAGCCCAGCGAGAAGGCCAGCACCCGCACGCCATTCCAGCGGGCCGCCATGTAGTGTCCGAGCTCGTGGACGAACACCAGCACCCCGAGCACGAACACGAAAGCCAGCAGCGTTGTCACGTGATGTTCCCCTGCTTCGATTGTAACCTCCGGCCTTCCGCCTCGGCCCGTTCCCGGGCCCAGGCGTCGATCCGTCGGACATCCTCCAGCGTCTCCGCCCTCCCCGCCCGGTGCGCGTCCATCGTCCGCGTGATGAGCACCGGGATGTCGGTGAATCCGAGGCGCCCCTCCAGGAATGATGCAACCGCCACCTCGTTGGCGGCATTGAGGACGATGGGCAGGCTCCGGTCGGCCTCGAGGGCCCGATAGGCCAGGCCCAGGCACGGGAAGTCGTCCCAGGCCGGATCGTGGAACTCGAGCCCGCCCACGCGGGTGAGATCCAGGAACGGCACGGGCGCATCCCAGCGGTCGGGATACGAGAATGCGTACTGGATGGGCAGGCGCATGTCGGTGAGGCCCATCTGCGCAATCACCGAACCGTCCTTCAGTTCGACCATCGAGTGCACGATCGATTGCGGGTGCACCACGACGTCGATGCGGGACGCGGGCACGCCAAAGAGCCAGTGCGCCTCGATCACCTCGAGACCCTTGTTCATCAGTGTCGCCGAATCGATGGTGATCTTCTGGCCCATCTGCCAGGTAGGGTGCTTCAGCGCATCGGCAGGAGTGACGCCGGCAAGGCTCTCGGGCGCGCGCCCCCGGAAGGGGCCTCCCGATGCCGTGAGGATGAGGCGCCGCACGTCGCGCGGGTCGCGCCCGTGCAGGCACTGGTGGATGGCGTTGTGTTCGCTGTCGACGGGCAGCACGGCCACGCCCCGGCGGCGCGCGGCTTCCATCACCAGCCCACCCGCCATCACGAGCACTTCCTTGTTGGCCAGGGCGATGGTCTTGCCGTGCTCGATGGCCGCCAGGACGGCCTCGAGCGCCGCCGTACCGGACGACGCGCAGAGCACGACGTCGGCATCCGGACAGGTGGCCACGGCCAGAAGGCCCTCGGGGCCGGCGGCCGAGCCGGCCGGCACCTCGCACAGCCGGCCGAGCGCCTCGAGTGCATCGGCCGAAGCCATGGCCACGACCCCCGGCCGATGCCTGGCCACCTGCGCGGCCAGGTCTCCCACGTTGGTGCCCGCCGCGAGCGCCACCACCTGCACTCGATCCGGATGCGACTCGACCACCGACAGGGCGCTGGTGCCGATGGAGCCGGTCGACCCGAGAATGGCGACGCGCGTCATGACGGGTCCATCCTCGCCATCCTCACCGCACGAAGAAGTAGAAGACCGGCGCCGCGAACAGCAACGCATCGATGCGGTCGAGCACGCCGCCGTGCCCGGGGATCAGGTGGCCGCTGTCCTTCATGCCCGCGGCGCGCTTCAGCATCGACTCGAAGAGGTCCCCGATGATGCCGGCCGTCACGATGAGTACGCCTAGCACGACCAGCCGCCACGGGGTGAGCCCCGGGAGCCAGGCCGACCCGGCGGCGACGAGTACCGCCGGCGCGACAACGAAGCCGCCGAGGGCACCCTCGATGGTCTTCTTCGGGCTGCGCAGCGGCGCCAGGGGGTGCCGGCCGAAGAGCCGACCCGTGTAGTACTGCGCGGTGTCGCTGGCCGCGACCGTCCCCATCAGCACCAGCACGGCCTCCCGGCCAGCGAGGGCGGCAATGGCCACCAGCGCGCCGAGGGGCAGGCCGATGTAGACCGGCGCGAGCACCGCCGCGGCCGTGTCGGCGAGGGTGGGCGGACCCACCCGATCCGACGCCAGCACGTTGGCGGCCATGCCGATGAGACCGACCACGATCACGACTTCCACCGACACCCACGGGAACGGCACCATCGCACAGGCACCCAGGGTGGCCGCCAAGGACGTCCACCAGGGCACCGTGGCGCCAATCGCGTTCACGATGCGGGCGTACTCGACAAAGGCGAGCGCCGCCACGACCAGCGCCACGACCAGCAGCGCCACGGGCGTGAGAAACCAGATGAGCGCCACGGCCACGCCCGCCATGGCCGCGCCGCTCAGGACTCGAGTCATGAAGCGGCGGCCTACGGCACGCCCGCTACCACAGGCGGGGCAATCCCGCCGTAGCGGCGGTCGCGCTTCTGGTAGGCCACGATGGCCTCCAGCAAGTCGCGGCGCCGGAAGTCGGGCCAGTAGGTCTCGGTGACGTAGATCTCGGAGTAGGCAATCTGCCAGAGCAGGAAGTTGCTCACCCGCATTTCGCCGCTCGTACGAATGAGCAAGTCCGGATCGGGCTGTCCGGCCGTGTAGAGGAACTGCGCAAAACGGTCTTCATCGAGTGCCTCGGGAGCGATGCCGGCGGCCATGGCCGCACGGGCCGCGTCCACGATCTCGGTGCGCCCGCCGTAGTTGAGGGCGATATTGAACAGCAAACCCGCGTTGGCGGCCGTGCGGCGCTCCGCATCGGTCAGTTCGGCGCGAATCTCGGGCGCGAGCCCGTCCACGCGGCCAACTACCTTGAAGCGGATGTCGTGCTCGAGTAGCGTCGCCAGCTCCGAGCGCAGGTAGCGGCGCAGGAGCATCATGAGCGTGCTCACCTCTGAGGCCGGGCGCTTCCAGTTCTCCACCGAGAAAGCAAACAGCGTGAGCACGCCGAGACCGAGCCGCGCCGAGGTTTCGAGCACGTCCCGAACCGACTGGATGCCCGCACGATGCCCTTCCACGCGCGGCAGGTGGCGGCGGCCGGCCCAGCGGCCGTTGCCGTCCATGATGATGGCCACGTGCTGCGGGAGGCGGTCTGGCTGTATCTGCCGCGCCAGGTCCAGGTCGGCCGACCCGGGCGGAATCCACGCCAGGAGCTGTTCGAGTGACATGGGCGTAACGGTTGATTTTACATCGGGTTGCCGGGTTCCCGGGGCGCCCGGGGCCAGGGCGCGACGGCTCAGTAGGCCACCCGCACCAGAACCAGGCCCTGCGGCGGGGCGGTCATGCCGGCACGCCGCCGGCTCCGCGAGGCCAGGATGTCCCGCATCTCGGAGGCCGGCCAGCGGCCCCGCCCGATGTCCACCAGCGTGCCGACGATGTTGCGAACCATGTGGCGCAGGAAGCCGGTGCCGGTGACGTCGTAGCTCAGGTAGGCAGACCGCCCGGGCACGCAGGCGAGCCGCGAGCGGATCAGCCGCCGCACACTCGTCTTCACGTCGCCCCCGGCCGCCTGGAAGGCAGCGAAGTCGTGCTCGCCTTCGAGCGCGGCCGCCGCCTCCATCATGGCCGCCACGTCGAGCCTCTGCGCCACGTGCCACACCACACGGCGCACGAACGGCCCTGGATCCGCGCCCTGTGCCACGGTGTAGCGATACGACTTGGTTCGCGCGGCGCGCCTGGCATCGAAGCCCGGCGCCGCCTCGTCCACGCGGGTGATGCGCACGTCTCCGGGCAGGCGCACATTGAGTGCCCGTATCAGGACCGGCGGTGGCAGCCGGGTGGACACCCGGGCACTGGCCACCTGGGCGAGGGCATGCACGCCGGCATCGGTGCGTCCCGCGGCGACGACCGTCACCGGGCGCTCGTCGACGGCGGCCAGCGCGTCCTCCAGAGCGGCCTGCACCGTCCGCTGGCCGGGCTGTCGCTGCCAGCCGGCAAACGCGGTGCCTTCGTAGGCCAGGGTCAGCTTGAGAGTGCGCTGCGGCGCCTCGGTCACGGTTCAGCTCTTCGACGTGCCCGGTCGCGACCCGGGCTTCATCAGCGCCGTGCCGCTCCGGCAGAGCGGACACGCATCGGGTTCGTAGGCGGGCACATCCATGGGCAACAGCGCTTCAAACGGCACGTCGAGGCCGGGGTGGCCGCCGCTCCGGTCCACGATGGCACACGCCCCGACCACCGTTGCCCCGGCCGCGCGCGCCACGTCGATGGTTTCCCGCGTCGAGCCGCCGGTGGTGACCACGTCCTCGACGACGAGCACGCGGTCGTCGGGCGTGAGGGTAAAGCCCCTTCGCAGCGTCAGCACGCCGTCGGCGCGTTCGGCGAAGAGCGCCGGCCGGTCGAGCGCCCGCGCCACTTCCTGTCCGATGACGATGCCACCCAGGGCTGGCGACAGGACGGCGGTGGCGCCGAGAGCACGGACGCGCGCGCCGAGCGCCGCCCCGAGGGCCTCGGCGTCGCGAGGACGCATGAGGACGAGCGCACACTGCAGGTAGCGCGGGCTGTGCAATCCAGACGACAGCCTGAAGTGGCCGTCGAGCAGGGCACCGGACTGGCGGAAGAGCGTCAGGACATCGGATTCGGTCATCGAGCGGTAGTATAGCCAGCGTGGGCGGCTGAACCCTGGCCCGGCCCGCGACGTCTATACCCCACGGGATCTGGTGTCGCTGGCGCGGCACCCTTCTTGCTATCGTGGGCTGGTCTGCCCGTCTCGTGAAGGTCCACTTTTCCACGGAGTCGTAACGGTGATGCGTGTTCAGAAGTGTCTTGCTGCGCAATCGGCCCTGGTCGCCGGCCTCGTCCTGGCCGGCCTGTCCGCTCTTGGGGTATCGCCTGTCCGGGCGCAAACACCCTCGCCCGCTGCGCAGGAGCAGATCCGCCGCATCAGCATCGACGATGCCCTGGCGCTGGCCCTCGAGAACAACCTGGACCTGCAGGTGAGCCGCCTCACCCCCCAGCTTCAGGACTTGAGCGTCTCGCAGGTCCGGACCAGCTACGTTCCGACGTTCAACAGCAGCATCGACTTCAACAAGCAGACGCAGCCGCCGGCGAGCCTGCTGGCGGGCAACGCCACCCAGATCAACACCAACACCGGCCGCTACGACTTCGGCGTCGGGGCGCTCAACAAGTGGGGCGGCACCTACAACGCGTCGTTCAACAACAACCGCACGACGTCGAACAACATCTTCACGAACTTCAATCCGAGCCTTAGCGCGAACGTCAGCCTCGGCTACACGCAGCCCCTGCTGCGCAACTTCACCATCGACGGCACCCGGCAGCAGTTGCTGGTGTCGCAGAAGAACCGCGAAATCTCCGACGTGCAGCTGCAGCAGTCCATTGCGCTCACCGCCCGGAACGTCAAGAACGCGTACTACGACCTGATGTTCGCCATCGGCAATCTCGAGGTGCAGCGCCAGTCGCTGGAGCTGGCCGAGCGGTCGCTCAAGGACAACCGCGCGCGGGTAGAGATCGGCACGATGGCGCCCATCGACATCGTCGAGGCGGAGGCCGAAGTGGCGCAGCGCGAAGAGTCGGTGATTGTCGCCGAAGCGGCCATTTCGCGTGCCGAGGACCGGCTGCGCACGCTCGTCTTCAGCCCGTCGGCGCCGGATTTCTGGCAGCTCCGGATCGAGCCCACCGATACCGTCCAGTTCCGACCCATCGCCGTGGATGCCGGCAGCGCGGTGGACAACGCCCTGCGTCAGCGCACGGACCTGACGACGTCACGCAAACAGCTCGAATCGAACGACGTCAACATCCGGTACTTCAAGAACCAGGCGCTGCCGGACATGAGCGCGTCGGTTACCTACTTCTCGCAGGCGATTGGTGGCACGTCATTCATCCGCGGCGCCGGCTTCCCGGGACCCGTCATCGGCCAGACTCAGAAGAGCTATGCCTCCACGCTGAAGACGATGTTCGCCGGCGACTTCCCGACGTGGACGTTCTCCATGCAGGTGAGCTATCCAATCGGCTACTCCAATCCCGAGGCATCGCTCGCGCGTGCCCGCCTCCAGGACCAGCAGTCGCGCAAGCAGTTGCAGAGCCAGGAGCTGCAGGTGGCGTCGCAGATTCGCGACTACGCGCGGCAGGTCCAGACCAACGCCAAACGGGTGGAGGCGACCGGCGCCTCGCGCACGCTCGCCGAGCGCCGACTCGAGGCCGAGGAAAAGAAGTTCCAGGCCGGCATGACGACCAGCTTCCTCGTGTTCCAGGCACAGCGCGACCTGAACCAGGCCCGCAACAACGCACTGCAGGCCCTGCTCGACTACAACAAGTCGGTCGTGGACTATCAGGCCGCGCAGGAAGCTCCCCTGACCGGCTCGATCGGCACGACGGGCCTGTCCGCCGGAACGGGGACAGTCGGCTCACAGCAGCAGCAACAGCCGCAGTGAGCCAACACCCGCCGGTGCAGCGCCGGTGTCACCCCCGCAACCCCTGCTAGACTCTAGGCCGTGACCGCCGTCACGGCCACCGTCATTACCTTCAACGAGGCCGCCCACATCGAGGCGGCCCTCGCCTCTCTCGCCTTTGCCGACGAGATCATCGTCGTGGACAGCGAGAGCACCGACGACACGGTGGCGCGCGCGAAGGCGTGTTCGGACCGCGTGAAGGTGATTGTACGACCCTGGCCTGGCTACGTCGCCCAGAAGAACTTCGCGGCCGAGCAGGCCCGCCACGACTGGATCTTCTCGCTCGACGCCGACGAGCGCGTCTCCGGACCGCTGGCCGACGAGGTCCGCGCCGCTGCGGCCGCCGAGGGCATCGCGGGATACCGCATCCCGCGCGTGACGTTCCATCTCGGCCGATGGCTGCGCTCCACCGACTGGTATCCCGACTACCAGTTGCGGCTCTACGATCGCCGGCGCGCGCGCTGGACCGGCCGGCTCGTACACGAATCGGTGCGCGCCGACGGTCCGGTGGAACACCTGAACGGAGAACTGCTGCACTACGCGTACCGCGACCTCTCGCATCACCTCCAGTCGATGGATCGCTACAGCACGCTGGCGGCACGCCAGATGTTCGAAGACGGCCGCCGCGCCGCCTGGTGGGACCTGGCCCTGCACCCGCCAGCGGCCTTCGCCCGCAACTACTTCCTGCGCGGCGGCTTCCGCGACGGCGTACCAGGGCTCATCGTGTCGGCGATGAACGCGCGCTACGTCGGCTTGAAGCTCGCCAAACTCTGGGAACTGTGCTCAGCCTCCACATCGACACGGCCCGCACCTGGCGCGGCGGACAGCAGCAAGCGCTGCTGACCGTGCTCGGGCTGCGCGAACGCGGGCACCGCGCGGTGCTCGTCGCCCACCCGCAGGGCGAGCTGTTCACACGCGCGTCCGAAGGCCCCGACCTGGTGGGGCTCGCGCCGCGCAGCGAGATCGACCTGGCCGCCGCGTGGAAGCTCTCCCGCGTCATCCGCCAATACGCGCCAGCCATCGTTCATGCCCACGATCCCCATGCCGTCTCCGCCGCAGCCACGGCCCTCTCGTTCGGCGCCTCGTCGCCGGCGCCGCCGCTGGTGGCGTCGCGCCGCGTGGACTTTCACCTGGGTGGCAACTCGTTCTCCCGGTGGAAATACCGGCAGGTGCGGCGCTTCATCGCCGCCTCGGACGCCATCCGCGACATCCTGGTACAGGACGGCGTGCCCGCATCGCGTGTCGACGTGGTACACGATGGCATCGACGTGGGGAAGGTACAGGCGCTGCCGACCCTCGACCTGCATGTCGAGTTCTGGCTGCCCCACGGCGTGCCGGTCATCGTCAATGTCGGCGCGCTGGTCGGGCACAAGGGCCACCAGCACCTGCTCGATGCGATGCCGCTCGTGATGCGCGAGCTGCCCGACGTCCACCTGGTCATCATGGGCGAGGGCGAGCTTCGGGTTCCGCTCGAGCGTCAGGTCAAGGAGCTGCACCTGGAGAGGGTCGTCCGCCTCCCCGGCTTCCGTGAGGACGTCCTGGCGCTCACCAAGTCGGCGGATCTCTTCGTGATGAGCTCGATCACCGAGGGTCTCGGCTCCGCCGTCCTCGACGCCATGGCCATGGGTCTGGCGGTCGTCGGCACGCGCGCCGGCGGCATTCCCGAAGCGGTGATTCACGGCACCACCGGGCTGCTGGTTCCGCCCGGTGAGCCGAAAGCGCTGGCGGCGGCAGTCGTGGAGCTGCTGAACGACCCCCTGCGCCGCGCACGGTTCGGCCAGGCGGGACGAACGCGTGTCGAGCAACACTTCGGCGTGGACAAGCTGGTGGAAGGCACGCTGGCGGTGTACCGCGGTCTCGTGCCCTGAACGATTCCGCGCCTATCGCTTCACAGGAACCGGTGCATCACATACGTATCCACGAAACCCAGCGTGGGGTGCCGGAAGGCCTGCGGCACGGTGCCGATGATTGCGAACCCACACTTCCGCCACAGGTCGACGGCACGCGTATTGGTGGACACGACGAAGTTGAACTGCATCGCCCTGAATCCGAGGCGGCGGGCCTCGTCGAGCGAATGCCGGCAGAGCGCTTCGCCAATGCCGCGACCCGATGCCGCGCGCGCCACCATGTAGCCGCAGTTGGCGACGTGGCTGCCCTGGCCAGGCTGGTTGGCCTTCATCACGAAGGTCGCCAGCACCTCGCCGTCGGCCTCGGCCACATAGGTCCAGCCACGCGGCGGGAACCACAGGGCCAACGCCTGGTCGCGGGTCGTGTCGAGCGGATACGGATACGTGTCTCCGGCCGATACAACCTCGTGGAAGATGCGCCAGATGGCGTCGTGGTCGGCGTCCCCGGCCCGACGAATCGTCAGAGCCATCCCGCCTTCTTGAAACGGTAAACGAAGTAGGCGTCGATCGTCAGCATGGAGCCCAGCGCCACCGGATAGCCCCAGACCCAGCTGAGCTCGGGCATGTGCGTGAAGTTCATGCCGTAGACGCCGGCAATCATGGTCGGGACGGCGACGAGGGCAGCGTAGGCGGCAAGACGCTTGGTGACCTCGTTTTCCTGGATCGTGATCAGGGACAGGTTCACCGACATCACGGTCGTCGCCATGTCGCGCAGGTTGTCGATCGACTGCTTCAGGCGAAGCAGGTGGTCGTACACGTCACGGAAGTAGTCGTGCAGCCCGGCACAGATGGGCGGCACGCGACCGCCGTGGAACTTGCCGGCCACCTCCAGCAACGGTCCAGTGGCGCGATCGAGCAGCACGAGCTTCCGCTTCAGGCCGTAGAGCGCCTCGATCTGGGCGCGCGTGTTCTGGCCGCTGAAGATACGCTCCTCGATCTGTTCGGCCTCCTCGGCAATGGCTTCGAGCGTGGGGAAGTACCGGTCCACGACGGCGTCCATCAGCGCGTAGAGGACGTAGCCGGGACCGCGGCGCAGCAACTCGGGCTCCAGCTCGCAGCGGCGTCGCACGTCGGCGAAGCCCATCTCGGTGTTCCGCCGTACCGAGACGATGTAGCCTGGCCCGACGAAAATGGCGATCTCGCCCTGCGCGAGCTCGTCGTGGCCGTGCTCCACGACGTGCATGACCACGAAGAGCGACGACCCGTACTCGTCGAGCTTCGGCCGCTGGTGTCCGTGCCGCGCGTCCTCCACGGCCAGCTCGTGCAGACCGAATTCGGCCTCGACCACCTGAAGCTCGGCGTCGTCGGGATCCTTCAGCGCCACCCAGACAAACGACGCCTGGTCCGTCAGGTGCGAGCGGATCTGCTGGAGTGGGATGTCGGCGACCCGCTCGCCGTTCTGGTACGCGACGCAGTTGATCAGCATCGGCGCCGGGCTCCGTTCATCATGATGGCGACGCCCGCCCCGCGCTCGCCGCCGCCCGAGGCGCCGCCGTCGCACGCCGCCGAGACGTTGGGGTGTTCGAGGATAGCCACGAGGCCGGACTCCGGTGCGAGGATACACCGCCGGACTTCTGGTTCGAGCCAGGTATCACTCGGCCCGGGGCCGCCGGTGGGGTCCAGCCCGGCTGTCACGCGCGCGCCCGCGGGCGGCAGCAGCCTTTCAGCGGGCACTGGCTGTCCTTCTGCGGCGTGCCGAATCCGCACCCGCCCATCATCCCGAGGTGACAGAGCGAGAAGTCGTACCTGACGGGGTCCCGTGGATCGAGGGCGCGCAGCGACCGGGTGATGTCGGCCGCCATCCGCCAGCCAGGACTCGTCAACGTCGTCAGCCGCAGGCAGCGGCCCACCCGGATGACGTGCGTGTCGAGGGGCACGACGAGTTGCCCCGGCCGCACGCGAGACCAGATGCCGAGGTCCACGCGGTCGATGCGCACCATCCAGCGCAGGAACAGGTTCAGCCGCTTGCAGG
>JADZBZ010000154.1 GCA_020851835.1 Acidobacteriota bacterium | reverse complement strand
CTCGAATACGACGGCCAGGTGACCAACGAGGGGCAGGGCGGCGGCGGCCTCGCCGGCGCCCAGATGCAGCAGTCGGGATCGGGGAGCGGCTTCAATCTGAACTGGGACGGCGCCTGGAACGTGCGGGCGCGGATTACCGACCAGGGATGGATGGCCGAGTTCGCCATTCCGTTCAAGACGCTCCGCTACCCGGGCACGGCCGATCAGGTCTGGGGCGTGAACTTCCAGCGCAACATCCGCCGCAAGAACGAGCAAGCCTACTGGGCGCCCATTCCGCGGCAGTACAACCTGTACCGCGTCTCGATCGCCGGGACGGTGGCGGGCCTGGAGCCACCTGTCTTCCGCAACTTCAAGCTGATTCCGTACACGCTCGGCCAGGTCAAGAAGACCGGCGTCAACCCCGTGGGCAGCGTAGCGCTTGGCGACGTGGGCATCGATGCGAAGTACAACCTCACGCCCGGTCTCACCCTCGACGCCACCTACAACACCGACTTCGCGCAGGTCGAAGTGGACGACGAGCAGGTAAACCTGGATCGATTCACGCTGTTCTTTCCCGAGAAGCGGCCGTTCTTCCTGGAGAACGCGGGCTTCTTCTCCGTCGGCAACCCCGGGGAAGTGGACTTGTTCTTCAGCCGCCGCATCGGCATCAGCTCGGGTGGCGAGGCCATCCCGATTGTGGGCGGCGGCCGCGTGTCGGGCAAGGTCGGCCTCTGGGACGTCGGCCTGCTCAACATGCAGACCGCCGAAGGGGGCAGCACCCCCGGTAACAACTTCGGCGTGGTTCGTGTGAGCCGGGAACTGCCGAACCGCTCGGCCGTGGGCGGCATCTTCGTCAATCGCCAGGGTGTCGGCAATCTGGCTGGAGACGACGACCACAATCGCACCTACGCCGTCGACGGCAAGTGGGGGATTGGGCGCAACTCCCTGGTGTCCGGCTTCGTGGCCCGTACCGACACTCCCGGCGTGTCGAGCGACAACTACGCGTACAACCTGCGGACTCGGGTGCTGTACCCGCGATGGGACCTCGACGCCGGATACCAGGAGGTCGCCGACCAGTTCAATCCCGAAGTCGGGTTCCTGGCGCGCCGCGGCTATCGGAAGCCCGACGTCCGCGTCATGACGCGCTTTCGGCCCCGGGACTTTCTCAAGCTGCAGGAAGTGCGGCCCCACGCCACCTTCCGCGGCTTCTGGGGCCTCGACGGCTTTCAGGAGACCGGCTACGTGCACCTGGACAACCACTGGCAGTTCAGGAACAGCTGGGAGATTGACACGGGCATGAACCTCACGCGCGAAGGCGTGCGCACGCCCTTCGAGATCTTCCCGGACATCGTCGTCCCGCCCGGAACCTACGACAACCAGGAAGCGCAGCTCGTGATGAGGACCAACCAGGGCGCGCCCGTCAGCGTGACTCTGCAGACCTTCCTCGGCGGGTTCTTCTCGGGCAGCCGCGTCACGCTGAACCCGACCGTCCGGCTGCGCCCCTCGGAAGTCTTCACGATGGAGCTGACCTACTCGCGCAACGACGTCAGCCTGCGCGAGGGCGACTTTGTCACCAACCTGATCCGGACCCGTGTCTCGTATTCGTTCTCCCCGCGGGCGTTCGTGCAGTCGCTGGTCCAGTACAACGACCGCGCCGACGTGTGGTCCGTGAACCTGCGGTTCGGCTGGCTCCAGGCTGCCAACACCGGTTTGTTCGTCGTCTACAACGACACGCGTGGCCTGTACGACCTGTTTCCGGACCGGCCCGAACGGACCGACCGCTCGCTGGCGATCAAGTTTTCCCGGATGTTCGACGTGCTGCGCTAGGACGCGGCGTCGCGCGTGTGGGGCCCACCATGGATGCGCACCTCATCGCCACGACCACCCACGGACGTTACTTGACCTCGCCCGCGCCGTCGGGGGAGCTCACCGGCCTGCTCGTCGGATTTCACGGCCAGGCCGAAACAGCAGCTATCCAGATGGCGCACCTCGAGGCGATTCGAGGGGAGCGGTCATGGATGCTGGTCAGCGCTCAGGCCCTGAACCGCTACTACACTCGACGCGGCGATATCGTGGCCGCGTGGATGACCTCTGAAGACCGAGAGGCGACCATCGCCGATAACCTGGCCTACGTGGGCGCGGTGGTCGCCGAGGTGCAGTCCGGCCTCGGGCGCCCGGCCGCCCTTCTGGTTTACGCCGGCTTCTCGCAGGGCACGGCCATGGCGTACCGGTCCGCGGCCTTCGGCCGCCATCGCTGCCACGGACTCATCATCCTGTCCGGAGACCTCTCGCCAGACGTCGTGCCCCACGCGGCGAGCCTGCCGCCGATCCTGCTCGGCCGGGGCACGGAGGAAACCTGGTCCACCGCCGAGAAGGCTCGGGCTGATATCGGCCACCTGCGGGCGGCAGGGGTTCCGGTGACGGAACACGTGTTTGCGGGCGGCCACGAGCGGCACCCTTCTTTCACCGATCGGGCAGGGCGATTCCTAGACGGGATTACGGCGAGGGCGTGATGAGCCTGCAGACGCGACTCATGGCCTTATCCTAGTGGCTCGCGTGTCTGAGGATCTCCAGGAACTCGGGTGGGACGCCGGATGGGAGCAGTGCTTTGCGCCGCACAGGGCACAGGGCCTGGTGCCCGCGCGCGTAGCCATCGAGTACAACCACATGTTCCGGGCGTTTTCGGAGGCCGGTGAACTCGCGCTGCAGCATGCGGGCCGTTTCAAACACCGCGCCGTGGCGCGCAGCGAGCTGGCGGCGGTGGGTGACTGGGTGGCGGTGCGCCGCACCCCCAACGAAGGGGCGGGCACGATGGAAGCCGTGCTGCCACGGCGCAGCCGGTTTTCGCGCAAGGTGGCCGGCGAGCTGACCGAGGAACAGGTGGTGGCGGCCAACATCGACACCGTGTTCCTGATGATGGGCCTCGACCTCGACTACAATCCCCGTCGCCTCGAGCGCTACCTGCTGCTGGCTCACGAGAGCGGCGCGCGTCCTGTGGTCCTCCTGAGCAAGTCCGATCTGGCGACCGACCTGGCGGCCGTCCAGGCCGACATCGCCCCCATCGCGCGCGGCACGCCGGTGCACGCGATCAGCGTGGTGGACGGTACGGGCCTGGAACAGGTGCCGGCCCATCTGGGGCGGGGCCGTACCGGGGCGCTGCTCGGTTCCTCCGGCGCCGGCAAGTCCACGCTCATCAACGCGCTGGTGGGTGAGGAGCGGCTGCGCACGCAGGAGGTGCGGCCATCCGACTCTCGCGGGCGTCACACGACGCGCCATCGGCAATTGATTGTCCTCCCGGGCCGCGGCCTGCTCATCGATACGCCCGGGATGCGTGAGTTGCAGTTGTGGGGTGTTGCGGAGGCGTCGCGAGACGCGTTCGAGGATGTCGAGGCACTGGCTGTCGGCTGCCACTTTACCGACTGCCGGCACCGTGACGAGCCGCGATGCGCCGTCAAACAGGCCGTGGCCGACGGCCGCTTCCCCGAGGCCCGGCTGGCCAGCTACGTGAAGCTCCACGCCGAGATGGCCATGCTCGACGCCCGGCGCGACCAGCGCGCGCTGATCGACGAGAAGCGCCGATCGAAGATCATGGGCAAGGCGCTCAAGCACATGCAGAAGGATCGCAGCCGCTGAGCCACGGTTCGTGGGCGGGGCGAGAACGAGGAGACGAACGGCCGGACGGGCTTTCCGTGGATAATGCCGCCATGCGTGCCCGGCTGCTGCTGATTGGCCTCGCGCTGGCGCCCGCGCCGGCCATGACCCAGACCGCCCCACAGCAGGCGGTGTTCGAGACCTCCGCCGGAACCATGGTGTGGGACCTGCTCGGCGACAAGGCGCCCAACCACGTCGCGTTGTTCATCAAGACCATCCAATCCGGCGCCCTGGACGGATCGGCGTTCCATCGGATGGTGCCGCGCGGTATCGTGCAGGGTGGCGACCCGCTGACGCGCGATGTCGACGCGCGCGACCAGTACGGTTCCGGCGGCCTTGGGACGCTCGCGCCGGAGATCAGCGACGAGAGCTTGACGCGGGGTGCGGTTGCCGCCGTGCAGGTGCCGGGCAAGCCCGATACGGGTGGCACGCAGTTCTTCGTGTGCGTCAGCCCGCAGCCCGCGCTCGACGGCAAGTACACCGTGTTCGCCCGTGTCGTAGAGGGCATTCTCGTCGCCGCGCGAATCTCGGAGACCCCCGTGGACGCCGCCGGCCTGGCGGCCGAGCGCGTCGTGATCACCAGGGTGACCGTCCGCGACAAGCCGCCGCCGACGCCCGAACCGTTCTCGACCGAGCCGGTCGAGGCGCTGGCCCGCTATCGCGCCGTGCTCGAGACGTCGGCCGGCAACATCACCGTGTCGTTTGCGCCGGAGGTGGCGCCCAACCACGTCCGTAACTTCCTGCGCCTGGCCGAGGCCGGCGTGTACGACGGGATGGGCTTTCACCGTGTCGTCAAGGGCTTCGTCATCCAGACCGGCCACCTGCCCACGCGGCGCGAGCCGTTGAACGAGCGGCAGCAGTCGTTCATCCGGCCGCTCGAGGCCGAGTTCAGCGATCGGCCACACGAACTGGGAACGCTGTCGATGGCGCGCACCGACGACGCCGACAGCGCCACCTCGTCGTTCTTCATCGTCACCGCGCGGGCCACCGCGCTCGACGGCAAGTACACCGTCTT
>JADZBZ010000153.1 GCA_020851835.1 Acidobacteriota bacterium | reverse complement strand
GGAAACGGCGACGTCCTCGTGCTCGACGTGGGCGCGGACATGGGGATGAAGGCGGGCGAGAACTTCGTGGTGCGGCGGAGGTTCCGGTACGGGGACAAGGGCGCGCCCCTCAAGCACGCGACCTTCGGCCAGCACACGGCCGGTCTCATCCAGGTGGTGGAAGCCACGCCGGCCACCTCGGTGGCGGTGGTCGTGTACGTGTGCGGCGAGCTGATGGCGGGCGACTCGGTGGAGCCCTTCGACCCGCTGCCGGCCGTGACCGCCCTGGCCGCGGGCGAACCGGCGTTCGACGACCCCGCTCGCGTGGTGTTCGGGGCCTTCGGGCAGCAGCTCGGCTCGCCGCGGCAGCTCATGGTGATCGATCGCGGCGGCTTCCAGGGCGTCGAGCGCGGCCAGCGGCTCACTATCTTCCGCCGCGCCGCCGACAGCCCGGGCCCGGTGGTCCGCGTTGGCGAGGGCGTGGTGGTCGTTTGCCGTCCGCAGTCGGCGACGATTCGCATCGAGCGGGCGAGCGAAGCCGTCGAGGTGGGCGACCTCATCGCGCTCCACCGCTGAGCGAGGGACGCCGGGGCCCGAGGGACGCCGGGGCTGAAGCCCCGGCGCTCCGTACTCCCGGCGCCGGCGCTCCGTACTCCCGGCCCCGGCGCTCCGTACTCCCGGCGCCGGCGCTCCGTACCGGCGCTCCGTACGCGGCGACGCCGGGCGCGGTGCGGTTAGGGCCTGGGCTTGCGCGCGGTCTGATCCCTCGTGTCCGGTACGAAGTGTTCGCGGGCCGGCATCTTCACGGCCGGCAGCGTCGAGCGGTCCACCACCGCGTCATTCGCCACGAGTTCGTTGGCGTTGAGCAGAAACGCCGTCAGGGCGTAGACCTCGTCGTCGGTAAGCGAACCCGGTGCCATCGGCGGCATCGCGCGGCGGACGTAATCGAACACCGTCGTGGCGTACGGCCAGTAGTTGCCGATGGTGTGCGCCAGCCTCGGATTCTGCGCGAACGGAAAACCCTCTCTCGGTTCGCGGCCGACCAGGACGTCGTTGGGGCCTTCCCGGCCCGTCTTCCCATGACACGCCGCGCACTTCGACGCATAGATGGCAGCGCCCTCGGCGGGGGTGCCGCGGCCGGGCGGCAGTCCTGTGCCGTCGGGCATGACGTCGATGTCGAGCCTGGCAATTTCCTGGGGCGTCGCCGGCCGGCCGATGCCGAACCGCGCCGGTGCCTGAGCGGAGACTGCGCCTGTCAGCACGAAGACGAGGAGCGCCGCGAGTTGGCAGACGAGGCGGGGCCGGGTCATCCCCATGCTTCCTCCTTGTAGATCACGGCACCACTGGCCTGCACGATCCACCCGGTGATGGGATTGAGGTGATAGCCGGTCGTACCCGGACCGCGCTGCTCGAGCAGCGCCGCTCGCGTCGGCTGCACGTAGCCGGTTTCGTCCACCGCCCGGCTCATGATCACGGCTTCGCCGCCGGTCCAGTTCCAGAGGTGTCTGAAACGCGTGTGCGCGAGGGACAGAACGGGCTCCTGCAGCCGGGCGGCCGACCATGTCTTACCGCCGTCGGTGCTGACGTCCACGCGCTGGATTTTCCCGGCACCAGACCACGCGATGCCGTTGATCTCCACCCAGCCGTGCTCGAGCGTGACGGGGTAGGCGGGATAGGTGATGAGCGACCGCGCGTCCATCCGGAAGCTGAACATGCGCGACGTGCCGTTGGCGAACGGCTCGGTATACTTGGAGGTTTCTTCGCGCGTCATGAAAGGCTTGTCGGACACCTCGATGCGCCGCAGCCACTTGACGCTGGTGTTGCCCTCCCACCCCGGCAGGAACAACCGTGCCGGGTAGCCCTGTTCGGGACGGATCGGTTCGCCGTTCTGCCCGTAGGCAATCAGCGCATCGTCGAGCGCCTTCGACATGGGCACGCTGCGGGTCAGCACGGCGGCGTCGGTGCCCTCGGCCAGCAGCCACGTCGCGGAGGCTTGCGCGCCCACTTCCGTCAGCAGGGTTGCCAGCGGCACACCCGTCCACTCGCTGGTGCTCGTCAGCCCGGCAAGCTGCCCGGGTGTGGTTTTCGGTCCCGCGGTGCGGCCCAGGTTGCCCGAGCACTCGAGGAAATGAATGCGAGACACGGAGGGAAAGCGCTTGAGATCGGCCAGCGTGAACACGGTGGGCCGATCGACCATGCCGTGGATGAGCAGCGAGTAGGCGGCCGGATCGATGTCGGGCACGCCGCCGTGGTGGCGCTCGAAGTGCAGATCGGACGGCGTGATGATGCCCATCAGATCCTGGTGGGGCGTACCCGAAGAGGTGGCGCCCCGCACGATGCGCTGCACCTTCTCGGCCGACGCCCGCTGGCCCGTGGCGCGTGGCGGCTTGCCGCGGACCTTGCTCGGATCGGCCGGCGCCTGGCCCCGGGCCGTGGCGCCCACCGCCACCGCGCCGGCGGCGCCGGCGAGCAGATCGCGTCGCGAAACTTTCATGACAGGGCCTCGCTTTCGGGACCGACAGTTCGCTGGAGTGAGTATAGCCCGCCCCACACAGTCGCCGGCATCGCCGCGCGCCGGAGGGCATCGGCGGCTCAGTTAGGTGTAATCTCTCTGGCACGCGGATCTCGCACGCGGCTCGGATGCCGCGCGGGTGAATGGCAAGGAGGCGACGATGACACGTTCAGCGGCGGGAGTGGTGGCGGTGGTGGCTCTGCTCCTCGGGAGCGCGAGCGTGGCGGGGGCGCAGGCGCTTCCCGTACCGGGCGTGGAACCCGCCCGCGATGTGCCGGGCGCGCACGAGATGCCCGATCCGACAATCGTGCACAAGGTCGTGTTCGACATGGCCACCGCCAACCCGAAGGGCGCCGACGTACACCCGATGCTGCAGGCCGTGGCGCGCTATGTGAACACGCTGGCCAAGACCGGCGTGCCGGCCAGCAATCGCAAGATCGCGCTGGTCTTCCACCAGGGCTCAACCGACTACATCATGAAGAACGACGCCTACAAGGCGCGGCACGAGGGCCAGGACAACCCCAACCTGCCGATGATCCAGGCGTTGAAAAAAGCCGGCGTAGACCTCCGCGTCTGCGGTCAGGCCGCGCTCGGGCGGAAGATCGATCCCAAGGACATCCAGCCCGAGATCCAACTCGATCTCTGGGCGCTCACCACCATCATCGCGCTGCAGCAGCAGGGCTACGTCCTGGTGGCCCCGTAGTCCCGGCAGCCGGAGACCCTAGAACCGCACGCGCAGGGCGAACTGCCAGCTTCGTGGATCCCCGACGGCGGTCACCTGGTTGAACGACGGTGACGGGTTGGCGGGATAAGGGCCGCTGCCGAAGTTGGTGTTACGCGCCACCTCGTTGACGGCATTAGTCAGATTGAAGACCTCGGCCACGGCCTCCAGCCGTGACGTGGAGCCGACAGGCAGGGTCCGGCTGATTCGTAGGCTCAGGCTGAAGAACCCGTCTCCGACGCCCGAGTTGCGCGGGATGAACGCGCCGTCCACCATCGGCCGGCCGGCCGTGCCCTGTAGCGTCGTGACGCCGGACGTGATGTTGAAGGGCGCCGCCGAATAGGCCTGCAGGAACGTACTCAGCTGAAAGCCGTGGCTGAGCCGCTCCCATGCCGTGGTGGCCGGTGCCATCGAGGTGTTCACGCCGCCGGAGAAGACGAACAGGTGGCGACGGTCGCTGTCGGCCCGGCCCCAGTCCTTAGACAGGTCGAATGGATCGATGGGACCGCTGAAGAAGAACTCGCCGACGTTGTTCATCGACTTCGACAGCGTGTAGCTGGCCCGGTAGTAGCCCCACGCCGATGGACGCCGGGTGAAGGACACCAGCAGCCCATGGTAGGCGGACCGGCCGGCCGACGAGTACTGGCTGTTGTTCGCGTACTCGGGTTTGGGACGGCATCCGTTGTTCGTGCCGGACGGCACGCACGACGGGACGTTCTGGTTGATCGACATCAGCAGCCCCTGGCCTCTCAGGTACGAGTAGCCGATACTCAACGTGGCCAGCCGGCCCAGTTGCCGCTCGACCTCGAGGCTGGCCTGCCGCGAGTACGCGTCCTGCAGGTCGCGCTGCATGGTGCTCAGGTTCGCCAGCGTCACGCTCGGCACGGGCGCCGCGAGGATGTCGGGAAACACCGGCGCCCCGGCCTGACCGGGCGACAGGCTCAGCCCGACCTGCCGGAGTCTCGCGATGTCGGTGGTGTTGCCGGCCGACAGCAGCGCATTGGCCAGTGCCCGCAGGGGCGTGCGGTCGAAGTAGAGGCCCGCGCCGCCGCGGATGACGACGGCGCGCGAGTCGAAGGGCGTCCACGCGAAGCCGACGCGCGGCGACACGTTGTTCGTGTCGGGGTCGATCGTGTCGAGGAACTGCAGGTCGTAGCGCAGCCCCAGGTTCAGCGTCAGGCCCGGCGCCGCGCTCCACTCGTCCTGCGCGAACATCCCGACGCTGGGATTGTGCTGGGTCACGTCGGTGGCGCCGAAGGTCTGCGAGAAGCCGGCGTTGTTGTAGGTGCCGCTGAGGAAGTTGGCGAGCGACGAGAACGAGTACGAGCCTCTCACCGCGCGGGGGAAGCCGATCCGATCGTCGTTGTAGAGCACGTCCACGCCAGCCCGCAGCGAGTGGCTGCCGCGCTGCTGCGACAGCGTGTTCACGGCCTGGAACATCCGGTTCAGCCGACCCTGGGGGCTGAAGGACAGCGTGCCGAACGACGCCACACCGGCGATGCTAACGGCGGGCCCGACCGGGTCGGTTGGCGGCGAGGCGAGGTCGCTGTTGGTGAATTGCACCCGCGTTTCGTTCACCGTGCGCGAGCCCAACGTGAGCGTGTTGCTGAACGCCACGGCCTGGTCGCGATTGGCCAGGCCCGCCGACGCCGACGGCGCGCTGAGTCCGCCAGCCCCGCGCGAGCGGTCCGACGATACGTCGTACAGAGCGTATCGAACACTCAGTTGATCCCGGCCGCTGAAGTCATGGTCGATCTTGCCGAGCAGATTTACCGACCGAACCGGGCTGTCGTACAAGCCCGTGGTGATGGCCGCGCCAGGGTACCCCGCTACCGCAAGCCGCGAATTGACCGCGGCGACATCGGCGCTGCTGATGGTCGTCAGGCCCGTTTGATCGAGCAGCCGATGTTCGGCGTTCGCGAAGTAGAACGTGCGGCCTCTGACCAGCGGTCCGCCGAGGCTCGCGCCGTACTGCTTCTGCGACATCGGCAGCGTCGTGCCAGACAGCGCGTTCGCCGAGTTGAACCGGTCGTCGCGGAAGTACCCGTAGGCCGTCCCGCGCATCTGGTTCGTGCCGCTGCGGGTCACCACGTTGACGTAGCCGCCCAGCGCGCGGCCCAACTCGGCCTGTCCGCCCGAGGTCACTACCTGCACCTGCTCCACCGCGTCCACTCCATACGGCATTCCACTCAGACCCGCCGCATCGTCATTGGCCGACAGGCCGTCCACGATGAAGCCGTTCGAGAGGTTCCGCTGGCCCCCCACCGAGAGCCCGACACCGGGCACGGCCGAGGTCTCGGCGAACAGCTGCGTGCTGTTGATGTTGGGAGGCGCCACCGCCGGAACCAGCAGCGCCAGGTCGAGGAAGTCGCGGCCGTTGAGCGGCAGGTTCCGCACCTCCTGCTCCGAGACGGTCGCCGCCATCTGGCTGCGCGCCGACTCCAGGACGGGGGCGTCGGCCGTCACCGTCACGGACGCCTCCACGCCGACAAGGGTCAGCACGATCGGGATGTCGAAGGCGCTGCCGACCGTCAGGACCAGTGCCCGGCTCGAGGGGGCGAATCCCTCCCGGATCACCGTGATGTCGTAGGGACCAATCCTGAGATAGGGAAACCGAAAGCGCCCGGACGTGTCCGTGGTGGCCGATGAGGTGACCCCGGTTTCCCGTTGCTTGGCGCTCACCGTCGCGCCGGCGATCGCGCCGCCCTGCGCGTCGCTCACACGCCCGGTGACGCTCGCGTAATTCAGCATCTCCTGGGCGTGGACGGGCACCGCCGTCGCTGTGCAGAGCACGAGCGCGCCAAGAGCGTGGACCAGCAGGCGGGTTTGGGATCGGAGCCAGTTCGGGGACACGATCCAGACAGTTTATGGACGCGGTCAGCTTCTGGCGATGCGGCAAATCGTCGCGGGCCGCTCAGCGGAGCCGATAAATCGGGAAAGCCTGGCCGGGCGCCAGCCCCTCCTCGACCAGATTCCACGTCGCCAGCCCGTCGTCGCTGTCGGGCTC
>JADZBZ010000152.1 GCA_020851835.1 Acidobacteriota bacterium | reverse complement strand
GTGCAAGCGTCTGGAAGACGCGGCCCGCGCCGGCCAGCTCCAGCAGGTCCGCGCGACCACGGTGGCCCTGAAGCACGAGGCCGAACGCGTGCGCGTCGCGATCCGCGAGCTGATGGCCTGAGCCTGGCGCGGCTCGCTCGGCGCGTTCAGGCTGACACGGGCAGTCGCCGGTCACCACCACGGGAGCGGAACCGGATGTCGGGAACCATGTAGAATCGAAGGTGGACTCGACATCGAAGGAGACAGACATGATTGCTCAGCGATACCCCGAGGCGTTCATCGCACCGATGCGCGCCGAGCTCACCCGCCTTGGCTTCGACGAACTGCGGACGCCCGAAGAGGTGGACGAGACGGCGGCGCAGCCCGGCACGACGATGATCGTGGTCAACTCGGTGTGTGGCTGCGCGGCGGGCCA
Source organism: Acidobacteriota bacterium (assembly GCA_020851835.1). Classification (GTDB taxonomy): domain Bacteria; phylum Acidobacteriota; class Vicinamibacteria; order Vicinamibacterales; family UBA2999; genus VFZN01. The sequence goes on along the minus strand of JADZBZ010000152.1, from coordinate 7,542 downwards.
GGCCCGGCCTGGCATTGCGTTATCGCTGCGGGACGGCGCACGGCCGGACCGTCTGACGACCGTGTTTGCCGGGGCCGATGTGGAGGCCACCGACCGGGCGCGCACGCTGTTTGCGCCGTATCCTCCGTCGTCGCCGTCCATCGCCCTCGTGAAGGACGGCAAGCTCGTCTACATGATGGAGCGCCGCGAGATCGAGAACCAGGGTGCCACCGCCATCGCGGCGAAGCTGCAGGCGGCTTACGCCCAGTTCTGCGCGTAAGGCCGGTCGGGGGCGGTCGTCGTGGCGCCTCAGCCGCCGCGTGTGTGCATCTCGAGGTGCGGGTCGCGCTTGAGCGCCGCAATCGGGATGAGCGGAGAGCGTTCGCGCGTGGCGAGGCGGTTCTCGGCGCCGCGGTCCGTGCGGGCGTGCCAGACGCCCGTCAGCAGTTCCCTCAGCGTGGCGGGGCTGGCCCCGCCGCGCAGCGGACCGCGCAGGTCGATGCCGCGCGCCGCGTACAGGCACAGATACCACAGGCCATCTGCCGTCAGGCGGCTCCGGTCGCAGTCTTCGCAGAACGGGGCCGTGGTGGAGGCGACGATGCCGAAGACCCGGCCGTCGGGCAGGCGGAAGCGATCCGCCGGGGCCGAGCGGTCGCTCTCGATCGGAGTGATGGGGCCGTAGTGGGCGGAGAGTCGCGCCAGCATCTCGGCGCGCGGCACCACTTGCGAGAGGCTCCAGTGCGTGGCGCCGCCCACGTCCATGTACTCGATGAATCGCAGCTCGGCCCCGCGCTCACCTGCAAACTCCAGCAGATCCACCATCTCGTCGTCGTTCTTCCCTCGAATGACGACGGTGTCCATCTTGAAACCGGGAAACACCTCGGCGGCCACGTCGAGGCCGCGGCGCACGCGCTCCAGCTCGGCGACGCGCGCGAGCTGCTGGAAGCGGTCGTGCCGCAGCGTGTCGAGGCTCACCGTCACACGGTGTAGCCCGGCCCGCTTGAGGTCGGCGGCCGCGCCGGCGAGCAGGACGCCGTTGGTGGTCATGGCGAGATCGCGGATCCGCGTCCGTGGCGCAAGACGCGCCACCAGGTCGGGCAGATCGCGGCGCAGGAGTGGCTCGCCGCCAGTGAGACGAACCTTCTCGACGCCGAGGTCGAGGAAGTGATCCACCAGCTGCTCGATTTCCTCGAACTGCAGGAGGTCCTCCCTCGGCAGCCACAGGTAATCGGCCTCGGGCATGCAGTACTGGCAGCGCAGGTTGCACCGATCGGTCACCGACAGGCGGAGGTTCCTGAGTGGCCGGCCGTGCACGTCGGCAATCGACATCGACTCCATCATAACGGATGGCTTCCCGGATAGTAGTGTCCACCTACTGGCGCATCTGCTTCAGCAGTTCCCCCAGTCGCGCAATCTCCTCGCCGTACTTGGCCCAGTCGCCGGCCCGCTGAGCGGCCAGCGCGCGTTCGTAGGTCTGGCGCGCATTCTCGGACAGCTGCACCAGCGAGGGCGGCACCGGCGGGCTGGCTGGCGCGGCGTCGGGCCCAGGCGCGGCGACAGCGGCGGGGGGCGCCGCGGCCGGCGTGCCGTCGGTACCGAACAGTTGCGCGATCGCGGCGTCGAGCGTGCGGTCCATGACGATGCGGTTGTTGTAGGCGACGATGACCCGCGTCAGTTCCGGGATGCGTCCGGACGAGGCGCGCAGGTAGAGCGGCCGCACGTAGATGAGCGATTCCTCGATGGGAATCACCATCAGCGTGCCGAGCATGACGTCGGAGCCCTGCTGGGACCACAGCGTGATCTGGGGCGAGATGACCTGGTCCTGGTTGATGCGGCCCACGACCTGGCGCGGACCGAAGATGAGCTTCTGCTTCGGGAACTGGAACACCGCGAGCTGGCCGTAGTGCTCGCCGTCGCTTCGGGCCACCATCCACGACGCGAGATTGTCGCGGCGGCGTGGCGTGAAGGGCAGCATCTGGATGAACTCGGTCTCGCTCTCGCCCGGCAGCCGCATCAGCGTGTAGTAGGGCTGCATCCGCACCGATTCGGACCCGCTGTCGATCGAGGGCACCTCCCACTGGTCTTCCTTGTTGTAGAAGATGGCCGGGGTCGTCATGTGGTACGTGGAGTAGACCGAGGCCTGCACGTTGAAGATGCCTTCGGGGTAGCGGACGTGCCGGCGCAGGTCCGCCGACATCTGGTCGATCGGCTGGAACAGGCCCGGGAAGATGCGCTGGAGGGTCCGCACCAGCGGATCGGCGGGCTCGGCCAGGTAGAACGTCGTCGTGCCGTGATAGGCGTCCACGACCACCTTCACCGAGTTGCGGATGTAGTTGACGTCCCTGGCGGCCTCGGTGGAGTAGGGATAGCGGCTGGTGACCGTGTAGGCATCCTGAATCCAGAAGAGCCGTCCCTCGCTGACCACGAGGTAGGGGTCTTCGTCGAGCATCAGGAACGGCGCGATCTTCGAGATGCGCCGGCGGATTTGGCGATCGAAGATGAGGCGGCTCTCGCTGGTGATGTCGTCGCTCAGCAGGATTTGATACGAGCGGAAGTAGGTGGCGAAGATCAGCTTCTTGAAGAACGAGTCGAGCACCACCCCGCCCGTGCCGGCGTAGTCGATGAACACGTTGTCGTCGCCGCGGGGGTAGTGGAACTCGCGGGCGCGCGTGCGGGCAATCACGTACTCGTTCGACAACTCGCCGAAATAGAGACTCGGCTCGGTCACCTGGATGTCGACGGTCGATACCGGCGGCAGGTCCTTGACGAAGAGCACCGGCAGCCCTTCGACGGTCACCTGGTTGACCGGACCCAGGGTCAGGCCGTGCCCGTGGGTGAAGACGAGCCGCTCGTTGACCCAGGTGCGGTTGGGGAGTGCCGCCGGGTTGAGTTCGCGCGCCGAGAGCATCACCTGGCGCATCTGGCCGTCGATCTCGTAGCGGTCGTTGTCCACCGAGATGAAGTCGTAGTAGGTGCGAATCTCCTGGATCTGCCCGAAGGTCTCGAGCAGCGGCTGGTGATCCCAGAGCCGCACGTTTTCGAGCGTCTGGCGATTGCGGGCGATGTCCTGCCGCGTCAGCTCCGCGTCGCCCGACAGCTCGCGCTCTTCCACGCGGTCCAGGCCGAACGCCCGCCGAGTGGCCTCGATGTTGTACGCGATGAAGGGCGCCTCGCGCGCCTGTTCGTTGGGTGAAACGACGAAGCGCTGGATGGCGCCGGCATAGACCTGCCCGCCGACGAGCACCACGCCGTAGAGGACCGCGGCGACCGCGAGCAGCGAGCGGCGTCCCATCAGCGCCGAGGCCGCCGACAGGGCTGCGCCGACCAGGGCGGCCAGGGCCAGCACCAGCGCGGCGGGCATCCGGGCCTGCACGTCGGCATAGCTGGCGCCCTGGATGATGCCCGACGGCAGCACGAGGTAGTTTGCGCGGCTCAACCAGGCCCCGAGCGCGAGCACGACAAAGAGCGCCACCGCCAGCCACGACAGGTGGTCCCACACGCGGTGGCCCAGGCGGGGACCGAAGGGCGTCATGGCCAGTTGCCCGGCCATCGCGTAGAGCGCGGCGCTCCCCACCGCGGCCAGCGCGACTAGCGCGATCGCGAGGTTGCGGACCAGCTCCAGCACCGGCAGCGTGAAGATGTAGAAGGCCGGGTCGTGACCCAGGATGGGATCGGGCGTGCCGAAGGAGACTTGCTGCCACCACTCGACCAGCGTGAGCCACTGGTTCGACGCGTAGGAGGCCACCAGGAACGCGCCGCCCGCGGCCGCCAGGATTGCCAGGGGGCGCAACTGCGCCCGGCTCGGTAGAGCCACGGTGAAGCCGTCGCGTGTCGTGAACGACACGGGCTCTTCGGCGACCGACTGCCACGCGATTCGCAGGTGCAGCATCAGCCAGGCCGCCGCCGCCCCGAAGGCCAGCACCCACACCAGCGCCTGCGCGGTCACCGAGAAGGTCAGGACCTGGCGATGGCCCACCTCGCCGAACCAGTACCAGTCGGCCAGGAGCGACAGCCCGGCCGGCAGCACGAAGAGAACCAGCCCCGCCAGGGCGATGAGCACGAAACGGTGCCGGACACGGGTGGAGAGGGGGGAAGGCATAGAGCGATCATGCCTCAGAAACCTCAGACGGCAAGCACGGACGAGCCGGCGGCACGCGGCCCGCACACCTGGTGCGCCCCCAGGGGAGTTCTATACTTCGATGGTGACCGTCCGGCTCGACATCTGGCTCGATGTGGCCTGCCTCTACAAGACGCGGTCCGAAGCGCAGCGGGCCTGCCGGCTCGGCAAGATCAGCGTGAACGGCGTGACCGCCAAGCCCAACCGTGAACTGCGCGCCGGCGACCGGCTGGTCATCTCGCGGCCGCTGGGACGCCGCCAGACGTTGGTGGTACTCGGCCTGGCCGACACGCACGTCGCCAAGGCCGAGGCGCGGCAGATGTACGAGGACCGGACACCTCCGCCCACGGCCGAGGAAGTGGAGATGCGCCGGATGGAGCGGCACTTTCGGGCCGTGTCGGCGGCGACGGGGCGTCCCACCCGTGACCAGCGGCGCGCGCGGCGCCGGCTCACCGGCAAGGAATAGCTGCGCTGGCGGCGGCCGACTGTCGTCTTAGCTTGGCTTCGGTCCCTTGGCGTGCACGGTCAGCACGGGGCACGAGGCCTTCCGCACGATGCGCTCGGCGACGCTGCCCATCACCATGTGCCCGAGCGGCCCGCGGCCGTGCGTGCCCATGACGATGAGGTCGACGGCGTGCTCCTGGGCGTAGCGGAGAATTTCCATCACCGGATGACCGAGCACCGTCGAGGTGACGGCCTTGAGCGAGGCCCGCTCGTCGTCGGTGAGAATCTGGGCCATCCGGGTTCCGGCTTCCTTCACCCACTCGTCCTGCAGGGCCGAAAGGGAGAAGCCATAGGCTTCCACGGCCCAGGGCTGCCCGTAGGGCTCTTCGATGATGTGAATGACGTGCAGCGTCGCGCCGAACGCGCTCGCGAAGGCCTTGCCGTAGGCGAGCGCCGCATCGGACGTTTCGCTGAAGTCGGTGGGCACCAGTACGTGCGTGAGCGCAATCATGCCAGCCTCCGTAACGAGCACGTGCTCGCGGACGAGCGACAGTTTATGCCGAAATCGGGTCGAGTGGCTCCGGACTCTGGACTTTGGGCTTTGGGGCTTCAAGCTTTAGACTTTAGGCTTAAGACTTGGAGCTTTCGTTCCAAGCTCCAGGCTCAGGACACTCCAACTCCGGACTTCGACGACCATGCCTACCCGCGCGCGACGACGGCCATCACCCCAGACAAACCGGCCCTATTCCTCCACCGTTCTCGACGGTCCCTCGCGCGCGCCTGGCCGCGCGATGCTGCACGCCGTGGGGTTCACGCGCGAGGACTTCGCCAAGCCCCAGATTGGCGTGTGCACGGCCTGGAGCCAGGTGACGCCCTGCAACATGCACCTCGACGTGCTCGGGGCGCGGGCGTCGGCCGGCGTAGCCGCGGCCGGCGGCAAGCCCCTGCTGTTCAATACCATCACGGTGTCGGATGGCATCTCGATGGGCACCGAAGGCATGAAGTACTCGCTGGTGTCGCGCGAGGTCATCGCCGACTCCATTGAAACCGTCGTGGGCGCCGAAGGCTTCGACGGCCTGGTCGCCATCGGCGGCTGCGACAAGAACATGCCGGCGGCCGTCATCGGCATGGCGCGCCTCAATCGCCCGTCCGTCTTCGTGTACGGCGGCACCATCCTGCCGGGCATCTGGCACGGCCAGCCCGTGGACATCGTGTCGGTGTTCGAGGCGGTGGGGCAACATGCGGCGGGTCGCCTCTCGGATGCCGAGCTGGCGGATCTCGAACAGCACGCCTGCCCCGGCGCCGGGTCGTGCGGCGGGATGTACACCGCCAACACCATGGCCTCGGCCATCGAGGCGCTGGGACTGAGCCTGCCCAACAGCTCCGCGCAGGCGGCTGTGTCGGACGACAAGTGCGCGGACGCCGAGCGCGCCGGCGCGGCCGTGGTGGCGCTGGTGGCGCAGAACCTCCGTCCCAGCGACATCCTCACGCGGCGCGCCTTCGAGAACGCCGTCACCACCGTCGTCGCGCTCGGCGGTTCCACCAACGCCGTGCTGCACCTGCTGGCCATGGCGCACGCTGCGGGTGTCCGGCTGACCATCGACGACTTCACGCGCATCGGGCGCAAGGTGCCCGTGCTGGCGGATCTCAAGCCGAGCGGACGTTACAGCATGGCGGAACTTGTCCGCATCGGCGGGTTGACCCCGTTGCTCAAGCGCCTGCTCGATCGCGGGCTGCTGCACGGCGGCGAGATGACGGTCACCGGACGAACGCTGGCCGAGAACCTCGCGGGGGTGGCCGACTACCCGGAGGGCCAGGCGGTCGTGATGGGCTTCGACCGGCCGATCAAGCCCGAAAGTCACCTGGTCATCCTGCGCGGCAACCTGGCGCCGGATGGCGCCGTGGCCAAGATCAGCGGCCAGGAAGGGGAGCGCTTCGAGGGACGGGCCAGGGTGTTCGATCGCGAGGAGCGCGCGCTCGAGGCCATTCTGGCCGGACGTATCCGCAAAGGCGACGTGGTCGTGATCCGGTACGAAGGCCCGCAAGGCGGGCCCGGCATGCGCGAGATGCTGGCGCCAACCAGCGCCATCATGGGCCGCGGTCTCGGCTCGGACGTGGCCCTCATCACCGACGGACGCTTCAGTGGGGGGACGCACGGATTCGTGGTGGGCCACGTCACACCCGAGGCGGCGCTCGGAGGGCCCCTCGCCCTCGTTCGTAACGGCGACCGCATCGTCATCGACGCGGTGGAGCGGTGCGTCTCGCTCGAGGTTCCCGCTCGCGAGCTGGCCTCGCGCCGCAAGCGCTGGCGGAAGCCGAGGCCGCGGTATCGGCGGGGGGTACTGGCGAAGTATGCCCGACTGGTCGGATCGGCGAGCCTGGGCGCGGTGACCGATCCAACTGATTGAATTGACTGTGGTTGAGTTTTTCTCCTTGCCACGCACAGCGTCTTAGTCGTAGTCTCCCACCCCTACGTTGCACTGCACGCGGTGTCTGCGATTCGCCCAGGGACGGCTGTCCGCCGTGCGGTCGGGCGAGTCGATTTGCCGTGTCGGCTCGAGCGCCGGCACGGACGCTGGTGGAGGACGAAGAATGAGAATCCCCTCGAGATACCTGGTCGTTGTCTTGGCGGTGCTCGCGATGGCGGGCACGGCGGTAGCGCAAACCTTCACGGGTGGTTTGCGTGGTGCGGTGCGGGACGCCAATGGCGTCATTCCTGGCGTGACGGTCACGCTGTTGAACGAAAACACCGGCGCATCGCGCGAAGCGGTGTCGAACGATCAAGGTCAGTACAACTTTGCGGCGGTGCCCCCGGGCACCTACACCGTGAAGGCGGAACTCGCGGGCTTCAAGACCTACGAGCAGAAGGCGCTACGCATCGCGGCGCAGCAGTTCGCCACGGTGGACGTCACGCTGGAAGTCGGCCAGTTGCAGGAGACGATTACGGTGACGGGCGCGGCGCCCCTCATCGACACGTCGACGGCGACCGGCGGCGGCGTCAT
>JADZBZ010000151.1 GCA_020851835.1 Acidobacteriota bacterium | reverse complement strand
GCATCATCATGTCGGTTGCCGAACGGATTGGCATGCCCGAGGACAAGGTCATCATCAACATCGACCGCTTCGGCAACACCACGGCCGCGACCATCCCGCTGGCATTGAACGATGCCGTCTCCAGCGGACGGCTGAGGAAGGGCGATCTGATCCTGCTCACCTCGGTCGGCGCCGGCTTCACCGTCGGTTCGGTGCTGGTTCGCTGGGGTATCTGACACACCAGGCCCCGCCCCCGGCCCCCGGTCTCTCCTGAACCTAGCGGTGCACGCCCGGCAGCGTGCGCCGCATCCTTCCCTTTCCTCCCGCTTCCGGTGTTCCAGACGACAGCCGCGCTTGCACGGGCGAGCAGAGCTGTGCAGGAGCCCGCGCGTCTGTCCGATCCTGAGTCGTGTGTCTCAGATCGAAGCAAGACGCCAACAGCCTTGAAATCCTAACGATTCTGCCAGTGATGCAGTAAATGCACCTCTCAGTCGTTCTGTGTCTGTTCATTCTATAAACAACACGGGTCGGATCCGACGTCATTTCCGAACGATGCGAAAGCGTAAGTAATTGAAGTAGAACGACTTGCTGACCGATAACAAGACTGGAATCGAACTTGCGTTAGCGGGAACCGCAATGGCCGTCCCCGTGAATTGGGGGCAGACAACGAGGAGAACAACGTGAAACCTTGCGTCAACGAGAGTTCGGGCATTCGAGCGAAGTGCGTCTGGGGTCGCGCGACGTTGGCCTGGGTGCTGGCCGTCCTGGTCGCCGTCTCCGCACCGATTGGTGCCCAGGGGCGGTCGGCCGGCTCCGACGACCTCAAGCTCGACCGGCAACTCCGGCACCGCGTCGCCACCAGCCGAAATGAGGAGGCCCCCGAGAAGGTCATCGTCCGGCTCCGTCCCGGGGCTCGACGAGGCATCATCCGGCGGCTCCGCGCGCAGGGCGCCGCCGTCACGGCCGACCTGGCCGTGATCGAGGCGGTGGCGACGCGGCTACCTCGGCGCATGTTGCGGCAGCTTTCGCGGGATCGCGACGTCCTCTCGATCTCCACCGACGCCGTGGTGCGCTCAAGTGGTTTGGCGAGCGAGGTCACCGGCGCGGCCGAGAACGGCGGATACTCGCTGCGCCGCACGTTGGGCCTGGAAGCCTCGAGCTCGACCACCACCACCACGAGCTACCGGCAGGGATCCTCCGGCTACACCGGCACGGTGGACGGCAGCACCGACTTCTACAGCCCACTGTCGGCCTATCCCACGGCTTCGTCCGTGTGGGTCGAAGGCTACGGCCTGTTTCCCTCGGGGATGCTACTCCGGTTCGACGGCCTGGTCGGCACGGGGTCCTCGCAGATTCCTCCGGGCGCCACCATCACCTCTGTGACATTGCAGGTGACACAGAAGTCGGGTGGCTCGCCGGCCGCTGAGCTCTCCGCCCACCGCATGCTGGTGCCGTGGTCCGCAAGCGATTCGTGGATGAGCGTTGCCACCTCCGGCCCCGGCCTTCAGTTCGACGATGTCGAGGCGGGCAGTTCGGCCGACGCCTCGGTCAGCGTGCTGAGCGCCACCGGCCACCGGACCCTGTCGGGCGCCGGCCTGACTAGCGCCGTGCAAGCCTGGGTGAACGGCGAGGCCAACCACGGCTGGGTGCTCTTCCAGAACACGTCCAGTGCGTTCCGCGTGGCGACCTCCGAGGATTGGTCCGTCGCCAACCGTCCTTTGCTGACGGTGACCTACCGGGCGCCGGTGCAGACCACGAACCTGACTGGAGCGGGCGTGACGATTGCCGTTATCGACTCGGGCCTGCAGTTGGCGGGCAGCCAGGCGCGCATCAAGACCTCGCGCGACTTCACGTCGGGCAACCCGAACCCGCCCCAAACGTTGGCGGCAGATCCCTACGGCCACGGCACGCACGTCGCCGGACTGGCCGGCGGCAGCATGGGTGAGATGGCGGGGGTCGCCCCCGATGTGAGCTTCGTCAGCCTTCGTGTTCTCGATGCCACGGGCGCCGGTTCGACCAGCAACGTGCTCAACGCCATCCAGTGGGCCGTCGCCTACCGGCAGACCTACGGCATCGACGTGCTGAATCTCTCGCTCGGCCACCCGATTTTCGAATCGGCGGCCAGCGATCCGCTCGTGCAGGCCGTCGAATCAGCCGTCCGGGCCGGCATCGTCGTCGTCGTCTCAGCCGGCAACGTTGGCAAGAACCCCGTGACGGGCCAGGTCGGCTACGCGGGCGTCACCTCGCCGGGCAATGCGCCGTCGGCTATTTCCGTGGGTGCGGTGAAGACGCTCGACACGACCTCGCGGACCGACGATCTCATCGCCGACTACAGCTCGCGCGGACCGACGTGGATGGACGGCTACGGCAAGCCCGACCTGGTCGCGCCCGGTCATCACATGGTTTCGCTGGCCCTGCCGGGGCAGACGCTTTACACGACCTACCCGTCGTTGCACGGTCCGCTGTTCAGCCAGAACGTGTCGCTCATGCTGAGCGGCACCAGCATGGCCGCCGGCGTGGTCAGCGGAGCGGTGGCGCTGGTGCTGGAGTCATCGGAGAGCACCTTCGGTGTCAAGCACACGCCCAACGCCGTAAAGGCGATGCTGCAGCACACAGCCTTCCTGATGACCGACGCCAACGGCTCGCCGTACGACCGGCTCACCCAGGGTGCCGGGTCGCTCAATGTGACGGGCGCGGCCCAGCTGGCCTCGGTGCTCAATCCGACCGTGCCGACCGGTGGCTGGTGGCTCACGCAGGGCGTCACCCCCAGTTCGACGGTGGACGGTCAGAACATCGTGTGGGGCGAAAACATCGTGTGGGGAGAGAACATCGTCTGGGGCGAGAACGTTGACGGCGGCGAAGATCCGGGACTGCCGCCCGCCTACTCGACCGGGCTGAACGTCATCGAGCCCGAAAGCGGCAGGAGCATCGGCACCAGCCAGACGCGTGGGGGAGTGTTCTAGTCATGGCCTCGGTGGTCAATGGTGGACAAAGCGCGCCAGCCGCGCCTTCCACCCCTCATCAGGCTCCGCTGGCCCTGCTGCCGTCGCCCCTGGTTGCGCCCGGCACCTCTGATTGGCGCGCCGAACTCCCGACCTTGGTCGGCACCGCTCTGACGCTCCGGGAGCTGCGGCTCTCGGACGCGCCATGCCTGCTGGCAACCATGACGGCCGAGGCCGTGGCACGGTTCATCACCACGCCCCCCGGCACCATCCGAGGCTTCGAGCGCTTTGTCGCCTGGTCGGGCCAGGAGCGCCGCCAGGGGAGCGCGCTCTGCTTCGCCGTCGTGCCCGACGGGGGCGACGAGGCGATCGGGCTGTTTCAGGTTCGGCGGGTCGATGGCAGCTTCGAGACCGCTGAGTGGGGTTTTGCCATCGCGTCGGCGCATTGGGGCACGGGCTGCTTCGTGGAAGCCGCCCGCATGGTCGTGGACTTCGCGGTCGACACGCTGGGTGTGCACCGGCTCGAAGCCAGATCGGCGGTGGCCAACGGCCGCGGCAACGGCGCGCTCCGCAAGGTGGGCGCCGTGCACGAAGGCGTACTGCGGCGGGCGTTCCACAAAGACGGCCGGGTGATGGATCAGGCCTTGTGGTCGATCCTCGCGGACGATTGGCGTCAGGCGAGAGCGAGACGAATTCCGTTCATCCTGCACTAGTGTCCACAGGCACCGCGCCGAAACGAACACTGGTTCGCAGTCGAGACCGAGACCGACTGAGCGGGGTTGACAGATGGAGAAGACGCCGTTTCACGCCAAGCCCGAACGCCCGGCGCCGACAAGCGCGGCGGGCGTGGCTGGCGCGATCGCGGCCGACTGGCGGCGCGGCCTTCCGGTCCTGGCTTCTGAGAAGTTCACGCTTCGCGAGCTGCGCCCGGACGATGCACCCTCGATGCTCGCCTACTTGGGCACCGCCGAAGTGGCGCGGTTCATCTCGCCGCCGCCCACGACGGTCCAGGGCTTCGAACGCTTCATCACGTGGACACACCGCGAGCGCGAGGCCGGCGCGTGCGCCTGTTATGGCGTGGTGCCAGCCGGCTGCGATCACGTGGTCGGCCTGTTTCAAGTGCGGGCGCTCGAAACCGGCTTCGTGACCGCGGAGTGGGGCTTCGTGCTGGGTTCGGACTACTGGGGCACCGGACTGTTTCTGGGCTGCGCCCGGCGCGTGCTCGAGTTCGCCTTCGAGACGATTGGCGCTCTCCGTCTCGAGGCACGGGCCGCGGTGATGAACGGCCGGGGCAATGGCGCCCTTCGCAAGGTGGGTGCGGTGCAGGAAGGCGTGTTGCGCCGTTCGTTCAAGCGAGGCGGGCAGTTCCTGGACCAGGTGCTCTGGTCCATCCTGGCCGAAGACTGGCACCTGCAGCGCCGCGGTCGTCCACCGGTCGTTCACTAGCCTCTCCGCGCACGTTTCCCTCGTCATCTGTTCCGATTGCCCGCCGCCTGCCGGACGAGGCCATCCCGCCGCCTGTCGGGCGATACACTCAGCGAGTGCGCGTCGCCGAGTTCGATTTCGACCTGCCTTCGGATCTCATCGCCCAGATGCCGCCGACCGACCGCGGGGCGTCGCGTCTGCTCGGGTTGTCTCGGCCGGACGGGGCGATCGCGCACCGGACGTTTGCCGACCTTCCCACGCTGCTTGGGCCCGGCGATCTCCTTGTCGTCAACGACACGCGCGTCTTCCCGGCACGGCTCATCGGGCGGAGGCTGCCGGGAGGCGGCCTTTCAGAGTGCCTGCTGATTCGCCCGGCCGAGGAGCCGGACACCTGGGTCGCGCTCGTGCATCCCGGGCAGCGCCTCAAGCCGGGATCGCGAATGGTGTTCGAGCGCGAGGGCGTGGCGCTGGAGGCCGAGGTGCTCAGCCGCCACTTCCACGGGCGCCGCGTCGTGCGCCTGGCGGCCATGGGCGGGGGCGCGGTCCGCGAGGCGATTCACGCAGTCGGGCACATGCCGCTGCCGCCGTACGTGAAGCGGGAGGACCTGCCGTCGGACCGCGACCGGTACCAGACCATCTTCGCCCGGGCCGAGGGCAGCATTGCCGCGCCGACGGCCGGCCTGCACTTCACGCCTGCCCTCGTCGACGCTCTCGACGCGCGCGGAATCGAACGGACGACCATCACGCTGCACGTGGGATACGGCACGTTCCAGCCCGTGCGCGCCGAGGAGGTCGAGCAGCACTCGGTGGAGCCCGAGCACTTCGGCGTGACGGCCCCGGCCGCGGCGGCCCTATCCCGTGCCCTTGGCGCGGGCCGCCGGATCGTTGCCGTCGGGACAACGACCACCCGGACGCTCGAGTCGTTGGCCGTCTCTGAAGGCGGACACGTGGCGCCGCAGTCGGGCGAAACCGGTCTCTTCATTCACCCGGGCCACCGGTTCCGAATCGTCTCCGGCCTCATCACGAACTTCCACCTGCCGAGGTCATCGTTGTTGATGCTGGTATCGGCTTTCGCCGGCCGCGAGCACGTCCTGGCAGCGTACCGGGAAGCGGTCGCACACCGGTACCGGTTCTACAGCTACGGCGACGCGATGGTGATCTTGTAGGCTCTAAGCTGCAGGCTCTAGGCTTTAGGACGTTGTAAGCCCCGTGACTGAAACCACAGCCCGACGCCTTCCATGAAGCTACCCTACGAAGAATTCGACCTGTCCAGGGTTCGCACCTATCCGCTGGCGTCGCGCCCTGGCAAGGTGAGCGTGTCGCAGTGCGCCCGGCCCCACCGCGTGGGCGATGGCCTGGCCGGCTTCTTCGCGCGCCTTCCGCGTCTGCTGGCCGCTGGCGACTTCTGCCACGTCGTGGCCGACGTGCTGCAGGCGCGCCGGTCGGGGCGGGCGATCATCTGGGGACTCGGCGCTCACGTCATCAAGACCGGGCTCTCGCCGATCCTGGTCGATC
>JADZBZ010000150.1 GCA_020851835.1 Acidobacteriota bacterium | reverse complement strand
GTCACGCCCCTGCGCGACGGGATGAACCTGGTCGCCAAGGAGTTTGTCGCCTCCCGCGTCGACGAGGACGGCGTGCTCGTCCTCAGCGAGTTCGCGGGTGCCGCGGCGGAGCTGGACGGTGCGATGGTGGTGAATCCCTACGACGTGGACGGCGTGGCCGAGACCATCCGGCAGGCCCTCGCCATGCCGGTCGGCGAGCGCCGCGCCCGCATGACGTCGCTGCGTCGCCGCGTCGCCGAGCACGACATCCATGCCTGGGCCCGCGGATTCCTGACCGAGCTGCAGACCGTGCGGCGCGCCCGCGACGGAGAGGCGGCCGGCCAGACGCCGAGCCTCGCCGAGGCATTGGGCCAGGTACGGCAGGGACCGCACCTGCGGCTGCTGCTCGACTACGACGGCACGCTCGTGCCCATCGCCCGCTCGCCCGATCTCGCCGCTCCCGACGACGAGCTGCTGCGCCTGATCGGGTCGCTCGCGGAGGTGCCGGGCCTGGAGCTCGACATCGTGAGCGGCCGGCCGCGACCCACGCTCGAAGCCTGGCTCGGTCACCTGCCGATCTCGCTGTGGGCCGAGCATGGCTTCTGGCATCGGCCGGCGAGCGCCGACTCGTGGGACGCGGCTGTCCGGGTGGACCCCGACTGGGCGAGCCGCATCCTTCCCATCCTGCAGCACTTCACCGCGCGCACCCCCGGATCGCTCATCGAGACCAAGAGCGCGTCTCTCACCTGGCATTACCGGCGCGCGCAGAAGGAGTTCGGTGCGCGGCAGGCGCAGGAACTGCGCCTGATGCTGAGCGAGGCCCTCAGCAACCAGCCCTTCGAGGTGATCGAGGGCAAGAAGGTGATCGATGTCAGGCCACGCGGCGTCAGCAAGGCGCTGGTGGCGCACCGTATCCAGGAAGAGGCCGGGGCCGGCGCTCCGGTCATCGCCATTGGCGACGACCGGACGGACGAAGACCTGTTTGCCGCCCTCCAGCCCGACAGCGTCACCATCGCGGTCGGCCAGCGGCCCTCCCGCGCCCGCTTCCACGTGCCCGATCACAAGGCCGTACGCCGTCTGCTCGCCACGCTGCTGGCGCCGGCGGGGCCGGACGGTGTGCCGGGGCCCGAACCGGGCAACCTGGGCACCGCAGGGGCGATGCCGGGCCGCTGACCCCGGGGGCTCCCGGGCGCCCTCACCGCTCGGATGACAGACTCACGTTGAGCGGCGTCGTTTCGCCGTCCCGCACTTCCACCTCGGTCGAGAAGCGCCGGTATCCCTCACCGAAAACCTCCACGACGTGCCGGCCTCCAGGCAGCCGCACCACGAAGTGGCCGGGATCGGAGCTCATCCACGGTGCACCATCGATGGTGACGTCGGCCGCCGGAGGCTGCACACGCAGATCGAGCATGCCGAGCCCAACGGCCGCCGCGGCGGAAGCTTGTGCCGGCGGTGGGGCGGGCAGGGGCAGGGGAACGGGCGTCCTGGGCGGTAGGTACGAGCCGGGAGGCGGGGGTGGAATGGACGGCGCCACGTTGGGCGGCATGCTTCGCCTGCCCGGCGGCAGCGGTTCCATGGTGTGCCGCAGCTTCATCGTCGAGCCGGGCCTCAGATAGAGATTGAAACTCGCCGTCCGGTAGGCTTCCAGGTATAGCACCACGATGTGTCCGCCCGGCGCCAGGGGCAGGCTCTGGAAGAGGCCGTCGAAGTCGTCCACGATACCGGCGTAGTAGCCGTCGACGTAGACAGCCGCCTCCCTCGGGCTGACGAGCACGCGGAGTTCAGCGCGGTGGTCGTAGATCGGCGCGTACCACGGATAGGCGGCGGCAGGCCACCACGGGTACGGCCCAAACCGCGGGTCGTAGAAGTAGCCGCCGACGAACACTTGTCCGCGGAGCACCACCGTTGGCCGCGGTCGAGGGGGAGGACGACGATTGCCGCGCCCTTGTGCGGCAAGCACGGTTGGGAGGGCGAGCGCCAGGGCCAGCGTCAGGATGAGTCCCGTGAGCCGACAACGATGCGACATGGCCAGTTCCTTCCACGCAGCTGGCGCGGGGACGGGCGACAGCCGATTCCAACAGGCAGGCGGGCCACTCCCATCGTCTCATGTCGAGGCCGGCGCGCCAATGGATCGCTTGACATATACGTGTTTAAACATATATTATCTACTTCGTGCCTCCCACGCTCCGCGAGAATCTCAAGTTGGTCAGGCCCTTTGATCTGTTCGAAGAGGAGGCCCACCTGAGCATCGTCCTGACCGCGGCTCGCCTCGAGCATGCGATCGCGCAGATGCTCAAAGCCTACGGCCTGACGCCGACCCAGTACAACGTGCTGCGTATTCTGCGCGGTGCGGGCCCGGGCGGTCTGTGCCGCAACGAGATCGGCGCGCGTTTACTGAGGGCCGTGCCCGATGTGACCCGGTTGCTGGACCGCATGACCGGGATGAAGCTGATCGGCCGGCAGCGTACCGATGCCGACCGGCGGTTCGTCCGCACGCATATCACGCCACGAGGCCTCGAGTTGCTGGCCGAACTGGACGAGCCGGTTCGGGCCTTCCATCGGGAGCGGCTCGCCGGCGTGGATCCGGCGCGGCTGCGGACCCTGGTGGAGACCCTGGCCGAGGTACGGAACGGAGGGGAGTGAAACTTCCGCGTTTTTCGGCGTCAATAGTTGTTATAACACTGAGCATGTGAACACTCACGAGCTCGGTCTTCATACAAGGAGCACGATTCCATGAGCAACCCCGTCCTGACCCGCCTGTTCCAGATCGACAAGACCCATTCCGAGGCTGCCTTCCAGGTTCGGCATCTCCTCACGAAGGTGCGGGGGCGATTCAGAGATTTCACTGGAGCCATCGACTTCGACGACGAGCATCCCGAGCGCTCGACGGTGGCTTTCACGGTGCAGGCCGCGAGCCTCGACACCGGCACTCCCGACCGCGACGCGCATCTGCGCTCGGACGACTTCTTTGCCGTCGAGAAGTACCCGACGATCACGTTTGCGAGCAGTGAGATCAGGCCGCTCGGCAACAACCTCTACGACGTGGCCGGCAACCTGACGATGCGCGGAGTGACGCGGCCCATCGTGATCCCGGTGAGCTACCTGGGGAAGGCCGTGGATCCGTGGGGCAATGAGAAGCTGGCCTTCGAGGGTGAGGTGACGCTGAACCGCAAGGACTACGGACTCAACTGGAACGCGGCGCTCGAAACGGGCGGGTTCCTGGTGGGCGACGAGGTGAAGGTGATCGTATCGGTGCAGGCGGCCGCCGCGAAGTAGGCAGTGGGACGGGGCGCCCCGGACCCAGGGAACGGCTGTGGCCGCGCCAGGGCCCGGGGCGCAAGGGCGGTGTCAGCGGGCGGCCGCGGTTGCCTTCAACGTGACCTTCTGCACGCGCCAGTTGGTCATCTCGCCCACGAGCAGTTCCGTCTCGCTGCGGCAGTCGAGCGAGTTGGCCAGCCCGAACTCCTTTGGCCGCTTCCCGGCCGCGCCGAACCTGCCGACAACGGTGCCGTCCAGCCGCACCTTGTAGATGGCGGCATCCTCCATTCCATCGGGATCACCCGAGTGCGACACGTACAGGTACTGCGTGGCGCCCGGTGTGATGCACATCGCCAGCGGCGTGCCGATGTTGGCGAACTGGCTCTTGAACGTGCCGTCGGCGTCGAACACCTCGATGCGCTTGTTGCCGACATCGGCGGCGTAGACGTTGCCGGCCGCATCGATGGCCAGTGCCTTCACGCCATTGAACTGACCGGGCTCCGACCCGGTAGACCCCCAGTGCCTGATGAAGCGGCCCTCCTTGTCGAACTTCGCGATACGGTTGTTCGCGCCGATGCCGTCGGCGACGTAGATATTGCCGGCCTTGTCCCACGCCACGTCGGTCGGGCGGTTGAAGGACGATCCCGGCACACCCTCACCGGGCCGGCGGTTGGCGGCCGCGCCGCCCGGGCCTCCGGGTCCGGCGCCCGGCCCGCCCCCTGGTCCGCCCGGCCCTGCCGCGCGTGGACGCACGTTGATGACTTCGGGCTTTCGTCCGAGGACCAGTGCGACGCGACCCTCCGTGTCGAACTTCACCACCTGGCTGGCACCCTCGTCGATGGTCCACACGTTGTCCTGCGGGTCGACGCGCAGGCCGATCGCGGCGTTGAAACCGTAGACATCCTGCCCCAGCTCGCGCACGAACTTGCCCGCGGCATCGAACTGGAACAGCTTCGAGCCGTTGCGGTAGAACGTTCGGTTGTCGCCCAGCGTCGCGTAGGGATGGCCCGTGCGCGTGTACACGAAGATCATGCCCTTCGAGTTGACGCCCACGCCCCCCACCTCGCCGACGAACACGTCGGCCGGGGTGCGGAGCAGGTCGGCGTTGGTGTCGAATGCAATTTCGGGGACCGCGCTCTGCGCGGCCACGGTCGCGCCGGCCACAGCCACGGCGAGCGTCAGCGCCTTCAGTGTGCGTCTCATGGTTGGTCTCCTACTGGGCGCTCGTGGTGATGGCCGGCTTGAGCAGGATCTTCTGCGACCGCCAGTTGTTGATCTCAGCCGTAAAAATCGTGTCCGGGTCGCGGCAATCCATCTGATGGATGGTCGCGAACTCGCCGGCGGCCTTGCCGGCACGTCCGAACCTGCCGACGATGGTGCCGTCGAGCTCCATCTTGTAGACCTCGCCGGTGAACTCGGCGCCGGCCGCCGGCGCGCTGTCCTGCCACGAGTTGGACGAGTAGAGGTACTGCCTGCCGGGGTTCTTCGGTCCCGGCCCGCCCGATACGCACACCGCCCAGGGATTGCCGACCTGGTCGTAGTTGGCCTTCCAGTTGAGGTCGTTGTCGAGCACCTGTACGCGCGCGTTGCCGCGGTCGCCGACATACACGTTGCCCTGGAAGTCGGTGGCGATGGAATGCGGCGTGTTGAACTGGAGGTTGCCGTTCCCGCGCGTGCCGACGGCCTTGATGAAGCGCCCGTACTTGTCGTACTTCACGACGCGCGCATCGAAGTAGCCGTCCGAGACGAAGATGTTGCCCTGCTGGTCGAAGGCGACGTCGGTCTGACGGCCGAAGCGGTACTTCTCGTTGCGGCCGTGGAACGAGCCCGCGCCCGGCATGTTCAGCAGCGAGGCGACCGGGTCTTCTCGCCGGCCCATCACCATCAGCACCCGGCCCTCTGGGCTGAATTTGACGAGCATGTCGGTGCCCTCGTCCACGGCCCAGATGTTGTCGTCCGCGTCCACGCGCACCGAGTGCGCGAAGGCGAAGCCGTAATTGCTACGTCCAATCTCGCGAACGAACTGGCCTTGCGGGTTGTATTCGAACAGGCGCGTCTCGTTGGCCCGGTGATAAATGTAGATATTCCCCTTCGAGTTGGTCGCAATGCCCATGTTCTCGCCGGTGTAGATGCCGGGGGCGTTCTTGAAGAAGTTGGGCACGGCTTCGTGGGGAATGACCGGTACGTTGGTGGCCTTGGCCCGCGTCTGCGCGGCAAGCGGGGCCAG
>JADZBZ010000149.1 GCA_020851835.1 Acidobacteriota bacterium | reverse complement strand
GGCCTTCAACGTCACGCTGGAACTGGTGCGCCGCGGCTATACCGAGGAGCAGATCGGCAAGATCTGGAGCGGGAACCTGCTCCGGGTGATGGACGAGGTCCAGCGCGTGGCCCGCGAGATCCAGGGCCAATAGCCTCCAACACGGCGGCCCCGCGAGCCGCGCCTGCCTTCAGATCGTGTGCATCCCTGGCGTGGAGTTCCTCGCCCGGGCGGTGCCCGCTGCGGAGTAGAGGACGCCGGGACTGAAGTCCCGGCGCTCCGTACTGAAGTGTGGAGCGCCGGGAACTTCAGTCCCGGCGTCCCGGATCGGTCGTGTTGGAGCGCCGGGAACTTCAGTCCCGGCGTCCCGGTTGCCCCGGGACGAACATAATCGTCTAGAATTCCCCAAGTGAATCGTCGAGGCATTCGCGCGGGGAGCGTGGTGGCGCGGGTACTGCTCCCGCAGACCTTCGCGCTGGAGATCCAGCCCCCGCCCTACGGGCACACCTCTTACGTCTTCGAGCTGCCGGAGAAGTAGGCTGGTCAGCGCCGGGATGCTGCGCCCGCTCGCCCTTGTCCTCGCTGCCGCCCTGCTGCCGCCCGTCCTGGCGAACGCGGGTCAGGAGCCGGCGCCCGTACCGGGCGTGACCGCGCAGCAGCGGCCTGCCGTCGATGAGCGCAAGCACGCCACGGCCACGCGTGTGGCAGACGATGCCATTCGCGTCGACGGTCGGCTGGACGAGGCCGTGTGGCTGCGCGCGCCGGCCATCACCGACTTCATCCAGAAAGAGCCCGAGCAGGGCGCCGTCCCCACCGACGAGATGGAGGTGCGCTTTGCCTACGACGGCAGGGCG
Organism: Acidobacteriota bacterium; assembly: GCA_020851835.1. Classification (GTDB taxonomy): domain Bacteria; phylum Acidobacteriota; class Vicinamibacteria; order Vicinamibacterales; family UBA2999; genus VFZN01. The sequence continues at coordinate 2,297 of JADZBZ010000149.1, read as the reverse complement.
TTCTACGTGGGCGCCCGCATGTGGGCACGGAACGCTACCCTCATCCAGGCGCCGCTCGGGCGGCGCGACGTCGCCGATCAGGCCGAGCACATCCTGATTGCACTCGATACCTTTCTCGACCGGCGGACCTCCGTGGTGCTGGGGGTGACGGCGGCGGGCGTGCGGCTCGACCGCTTTCACAGCACCGACAACGAGGACAGCTTCGACGCCGGCTACGACCTGGTCTGGGGTGCGCGCACGGCCATCGACGACCAGGGCTGGACGGCGGAGCTGTGGATCCCGTTCACGCAGCTGCGCTTCAATCCGGAGAATGCGCTCACCTGGGGGCTCAACGTGCAGCGGTTCCGCCCGACAATCAACGAGGAAGACACCTGGGTGCTGATCCCGCGCACGGTGCGCGCCTGGGCGTCGCGCTTCGGCAACCTCGACGGGGTGTCGGACGTGCGGCCCGCGCGCCGTATCGAGCTGCTGCCCTACGTCGCCGGCGCCTCGACGCTCTATGGTGAGTCGGCGGGCGCCAATCCCTTTCTTCAGGGCGCCAATCTCGGCTCGCGCGTCGGCGCCGACATGAAGGTGGGCCTCGGACCCAACCTGACGCTCGATGCGACGATCAATCCGGATTTCGGCCAGGTGGAGGCTGACCCCGCCGAGGTCAACCTGACGGCCTTCGAGACCCGCTTCACCGAACGGCGGCCGTTCTTCCTCGAAGGCGCCGCGCTCTTCAACATCGGTCATCCCAATTTTTACTACTCACGGCGCATCGGCACGCGGCCCATCGGGCCCGCCGTCGATGACTTCGTGGACTACCCCTCTTCCACCACCATTCTGGGCGCGGCCAAGCTGACCGGGCGGCTGCCGTCGAAGACCTCGCTTGGCTTTCTCGCCGCGGCGACGTCGGCGGAGTCGGCCGGTCTGGCGAGCGCGGAACCGGGCGAGACCCGCCGGGTTCGCGTGGCGCCGCGCGCCTACTACGGCGTGGCGCGCGTGCTGCAGGAGTTCGGCCCGAACGCGTCCACCGCTGGCGTGTTCGCCAGCTGGGTGCACCGCGACTTCGAGGGTGCCGATCCACTGGCCGGCCTCTATGCCCGCAACGCGCTGGCGGTCGCCGGCAACACGCTGCTTCGCTTCAAGGGCGGCGAGTACGAGTTCCGGGCCTCCGGTGGCGGCTCGTTCGTGAACGGAAGCGAGAAGGCCATCGAGCGGGTCCAGCGGTCGAGCGCCCACTTCGCCCAGCGTCCGGACCGAGAATACTCACGGCTCGACCCCACCCTCACGTCACTGCCGGGCTGGAGCATCCAGGCCAACCTCGACCGCACTGGCGGCCGCCACTGGCTCTTCGGCGGCAGTACCAAAGTGGACTCCGAGAATTTCGAGACCAATGACCTCGCCATTCTGACCGGCGCCGATGGTCTGCTGATATCGGGCAACCTGACCTATCGGGAGACGCAGCCGGGGCGCGTCCTGCGTGGATATGCCTTCACGGTCAACGCATCCAACGACGCGACACTGCGATGGCTGCGTCAGGACGGCAGCGTGCGCGCGCAAGCCAGTCTCACGTGGGCGAACTTCTGGACCACCAACGTCTCGGTGAGCCGCCTGCTGCCCCAGATGAGCGTGTCGCTGACCCGCGGCGGGCCGCTGATGGCTCGCGGACCGGGATGGACCACCCAGGCCAGCATCGGCAACCGCTCGGCGTCGCAGACGCGCGTTACCGCCACCGGCACCATCAGTGGCAACGACGACGGGGCGTCAGTGAAGCGCATCACCGGCAGCGTGTCGTTCCGGCCGGGGCCGCGGTGGCAGCTCTCGGCCGAACCCCTATTCGATCGTGTCACCGAGCCCCAGCAATACGTTTCCACGCTGGCGGGGGGCAGGCCCGACACCTTCGGTTCGCGGTACGTCTTCGCCTTCATCGATCGCAGCACGGTGTCCACGCGCTTCCGGCTGGGGTACACCGTGAAACCCGATATGAACCTCGACGTGTACGCCGAGCCGTTCGCGGCTTCCGGTCGTTACTACAAGTACGGCGAGCTGCTCGAGTCCCAGAGCCGCCTGCGCCTGGAGTACGGCACGGCCGGTACGGCACTGGTGGTCAACCCGGACGGCAGCCAGACCGTGACGGCCGACGGGACGACGTTCACGCTTCGCAACCGGGACTTCAACACGTTGTCGTTCCGCTCGAACGTCGTGCTTCGCTGGGAGTGGCGGCCGGGGAGCACGCTGTTCGTGGTGTGGCAGCAGAGCCTGTCCGGCGCCGAGATGGCTGGGGACTACGTGGGCCTGCGCGACATGTTCCG
>JADZBZ010000148.1 GCA_020851835.1 Acidobacteriota bacterium | reverse complement strand
GTCGGCCACGGCCACGGCGTACCCGCCCCGGAAGCCGGCGTCGATGTCGTGAGGCGTCCACCGAACCGGGCCGGCGGCGGGCGCGCCCGCCAGGGAGACGGCCGTCGCCAGGGCAGCGGCCACGCCGCACGCGGGATACGCGAATCGCATGCGGCAATCATCGTCAACTGGCGGGGGCTGTCAAGCGTCGGTTAGCGGAGGTTTCACCAACCTGCTAGAGTGTGTCGCCATGAAGCTGATCTCACGCTCCACGGCTGTCCAGGGCGGCCTCCTAGCTCTGTTCTTCGTGGCGGCCGCCTTGCCCCTGGCCGGCCAGGGTCCCAACCCGATCTCGCGGGGGACGCTGGACGGTGAGTGGCCGACCTACGGCGGCGATCTCGCCAGCCGTCGCTACTCTCCGCTGGACCAGATCAACGCGACGAACTTCAACAAGCTCGAGATCGCCTGGCGCTTCAAGACCGAGAACCTGGGACCGACTCCGGAGTTCCAGTACCAGTCCACGCCGCTCATGGTGAAGGGCACGCTCTACATCACCGCGGGATCCCGGCGGGCCGCCGTGGCCATCGACGCGGCCACGGGCGAGATGAAGTGGATGCACAGCATCGATGAGGGGGATCGCGGACGGGCGGCGCCTCGCCGGCTCTCGGGCCGCGGCCTGGCCTACTGGACCGACGGCACGGAGGAGCGGGTCCTCTACGTCACACCGGGGTACCAGCTCATCGCGCTGGATGCCGCCACCGGCGATCGCGTACCCGGCTTCGGCAAGGGGGGGATCGTCGACCTGAAGCTCGAGATGGACCAGGAGATGGACCTGGTCACCGGCGAGGCCGGGCTGCACGCCGCCCCAATCGTATCCGGCAACACCATCGTTGTCGGGGCGGCGCACGTCGAAGGCGGCGCCCCGAAGAGCAAGACGAACCAGAAGGGCTTCGTGCGCGGTTACGACGCGCGGACGGGCAAGCGGCTCTGGATCTTCCACACGATCCCGATGAAGGGCGAGTTCGGTAACGAGACGTGGGAAAAGGATTCCTGGACTTACACGGGGAATGCCGGCGTGTGGGCCCAGATGACCATCGACGAGGAATCGAACACGCTGTTCATGCCCGTGGAGTTGCCAACGGGCGACTACTACGGCGGGCATCGGCCGGGCGACACGCTCTTCGGCGAGAGCCTGGTTGCGGTGGACCTCAACACCGGCAAGCGCAAGTGGCACTACCAGCTCGTACACCACGGGATCTGGGACTTCGACATCCCGTGCGCGCCCATCCTGGCCGACCTCAGCGTTGACGGCAGGACGATCAAGGCGGTGGCGCAGCCGACCAAGCAGGGCTGGGTCTACGTCTTCGACCGTCTCACGGGCCAGCCAGTGTGGCCCATCGAAGAGCGGCCCGTCGAGAAGGGCGACGTCCCGGGGGAGCAGTACGCACCGACGCAGCCTTTCGTCACCAAGCCGCCGCCATTCGACCGGCAGGGCGTCTCGATCGACGACCTGATCGACTTCACGCCGGAACTGCGGGCCGAGGCCGTGAAGCTGGTGCAGCAGTACAAGATCGGGCCGCTCTTCACCCCGCCGGTGGTGAGTAAGTGGGAAGGCCCGCGGGCGACACTGATGCTGCCCAACGCGACCGGGGGCGCCAACTGGCAGGGCGGATCGCTCGATCCGGAGACGAACTATCTCTATATCTTCTCGAACACGAACCCCACGGCTCTGGGCCTCGCGCCGGGCGACGGGGTGAAGTCCGACATGCTCTTCGTGCGCGGCTTTGCGAGCGACCCCACCGACAAGAGCGGGCGGCCAGCCTTCCCGAACACCAACGTACAGGGGCTACCGCTCATCAAGCCGCCCTACGGCCGGATCACCGCGCTCGATCTGAACGAGGGCACCATGGCCTGGCAAATCGCTCACGGCGAGACGCCCGACGTCATCAAGAACCATCCGGCGCTCAAGGGCCTGAACCTCCCGCGCACCGGGCGTCAGGGCCGCATCGGGGTGCTGACGACCAAGACGCTGGTGATTGCCGGTGAGGGCGGCGTGAACAGCACGCCGCAGGGACGCGGCGCGATGCTGCGCGCCTACAACAAGGCCACGGGCGACGAGGTGGGGGCCGTCTACATGCCGGCGCCCCAGACCGGTTCGCCGATGACCTACCGGCTGAACGGCGAGCAGTACATCACGGTGTCGGTCAGTGCACCGGGTGTCGCCGGGGAGCTGATTGCCTACCGCCTCGGTAAGTAGTCTCGCGGGACAGTCGGACCAGCCTGGATGGGCGGCGCCGGGACGTCCGCCGTCGGAGGAGCGCCGGGACTGCCGCCGTCGGAGCGCCGGGACTTCAGTCCCGGCGACTCCCGACCTCGCATCACGCTCCCTTCCCGGGCCGCGTGCGCCCCTCCAGGATCTCGACTACCGTCGAATCGGTCACGGGATCGAAGTCCTCGTAGAAGTCGCCCACCGCGAAGAACATCCGCGGACTGTGCAGGCACACCACTTCGTCGGCATACGACTGCGCCAGATCCAGTGAGCTCCTGGCCGCCACTGGCACCGCGACAACGATGCGAAGCGGGCGCTGGGCACGAACCGCGCGGATCGCGGCCACCATCGACGCGCCGGTGGCGATGCCATCGTCCACGATGATGGCGGTATGACCCGCTGGAGAAATGGCGGGCCGGACGCTGGAGTAGAGCCGGCGGCGGCGCTTGATCTCGGCGATCTGGGTAGCCACCTCCTCGGCATACTGCTCCGGGCTCACCGCCACCCTCGCCCCGTCTTGGTAGACATCGCCCGCCTCGTCCACCGCGCCCATCGCGAGCTCGGGCTGCTCCGGCGTTCGCAGCTTGCGCACCAGGACGATGTCGAAGTCGCATCCGAGGCGGTCGGCGATGACCATGGCCATCGGAACTCCGCCACGGGGCACGCCCAGTATCAGCGGCCGGCTGTCCTTGAACCGGAGCAGCTCTTCGGCGAGCTGGCCGGCCGCCTCGTGTCGATTGGTGAACCGCACGGCAAACCCTCGTTACAAAGTTCCTGCCAACGCCCGCCGCCGGAATTGCTGGGAAGTTGGACGGCCCTCGCAGGAGTGGATTTCCTTGCCGACAGAATCCCGGCGGTCCTGCCGCCGCGCGCCAGCTACCCGCAGGATTCGATACGGCAGACCCGCCCGCACCCCGACCACGCCCACCGCGCGTGTCGCGCCTGCCGCGCCCGCCCTTACCTGATCGGCAGCCAGAACGTGGTCTTCACGACGAAGAAGTTCGGCCCCGGCGCGGTGACCGATCGGAACATGTCGCGCAGGCCCACGTAGTCCCCAGCCATCTCGGCGCCGGACAGGCTCTGCTGCCACACCACGAACAGCGTGCTCCCCGGCCGCCACTCCCAGCGAAGCACGACGTTCGAGCGGAACG
>JADZBZ010000147.1 GCA_020851835.1 Acidobacteriota bacterium | reverse complement strand
TACCGCGACCTGCCCGAGGCCAGCCACCCGGACAACATCCTCCTGCATCACTTTTCGCTCGGCTCGCGCGCGTCGAGGCTGGCATATGCCCTGCCGGACCGGATGGCGCTCATCTACCACAACATCACGCCGCCCGAGTACTTCGTGGACGTGCACCCGCGGCTCGTGCAGCTCTGCTACCTCGGGCGACGGGAGCTCGGCCTGTACGCCACTCGCTGCGAGCTCGGCCTGGGCGACTCTGAGTACAACCGGCAGGAACTCGAGGCGCTGGGCTTTCCACGGACCGACGTGCTGCCCGTGGTGCCCGACTTCTCGCACCTCGGCGGGCCGGCCAACTACATGCAGGCGGGCCTGTTCGACGACGCCTGGGTGAACGTGCTGTTCGTGGGCCGGATGATTCCCAACAAGAAGATCGACGACCTCATCCGGTTCTTCCACGCCTACAACCGCTGGTTCAATCCGCGATCGCGCCTGCTGCTCGTCGGCGCGCACAGCGGATTCGAACGCTACGTCGCGATGCTGCAGAACCTGATCGATCGGCTGAGCGTGCCTGACGTGCACTTTCTCGGCCACGTCAGTAACGCCGAGCTGACGGCGTACTACGAACTGGCGGACGTGTTCCTCTGTGCCAGCGAGCACGAGGGGTTCTGCGTGCCCCTGGTCGAGTCGTTTCACATGGGCGTCCCTGTCCTCGCGTACGCGGCCACGGCGATACCGGCAACGATGGACGGGGCGGGGATCCTCTATCACGACAGGGATCCCGTCCGCGTGGCCGCACTGATCGATCAGGTGGCCACCGACCGCCGCCTGGCCGAACGGATCGTGGCCTCGCAGGACGCGGCGCTCGACCGGCTGCACCGCAAGGACTTCGCCGGCACCCTCCTGCGGTTCGTCGAGCAGATGCGGCAGGCGCCGCCGCGTCCGCATCCGCCGGTAGCCTTCGACTTCTGGGAACAGGTCACCGAATCCGAATCGCTGGCCGAGCTCCGGCCCTTCCGGCCGGGAGCCTTCCTGGCGCTGCCGAAGGAACCGGACACGCCGGCGCCATGATCGTGAACCAATGGGTTCCCGCGGCGCATCGGGGCGATGCCATTGGAGACTCGGCACGCCGCGTTCGCGACCTGCTTCGCGGCATGGGGCACCAGTCCGACCTCTTCGCGATGACCATCGACGACGACCTGCGCGGCGAGGTCCGCCCGTTCGCCGATCCCGATGCCGGGCGCGGCGACCTGACGATCTTCCATTTCGCACTCGTGTCGGCCATGACCGACGCGTTCGGCCACCTGCCGGGCGGACGCGTGCTGCAGTACCACAACGTCACACCCGCCCACTTCTTCGCGCCCTACGATGCGTCGGTGTTCAGGCTGGCGACCCTGAGCCGCGAGGACATCCGCTCGCTCGCCGGCCGCACCGACGTTGCGCTCGGCGACTCGTCGTACAACCGCCGGGAGCTCGAGTCGATGGGCTTCACCAACACGGGTGTCTTCCCCATTGCCATCGACGTCGATCGCATCCGCTATGCCCCGCCGCGTCCGGCGCTCGAGGCGGTTCTCGACGATGGCCTACACAACTTCCTGTTCGTCGGCCGCATCGCGCCCAACAAGAAGATCGAGGACCATATCCGCCTGGCGGAGTTCTACAAGCGATATGTGGACGAGCACTATCGCTTCATCTTCGTCGGCCGCACCGACGGGCTTCCGCGCTACTACAACACGGTGAGGGCGCTCATCGCCGAGTTTCAGATGCCGGCCGATCGCTTCGTGTTCACCGGCCCGGTGCCGGACGAAGATCTCGCCGCCTACTACCGGACGGCGAGCGTGTACGTGTCGCTCTCCGAGCACGAGGGCTTCTGCGTGCCGCTGCTCGAGGCCATGGTGGCTGACGTACCGGTGCTGGCGTACGCATCCACGGCTGTTCCGGACACCCTGGGCGGCGCGGGCGTGCTCTTCGAGCCCAAGGACCTGGAGTTCGCCGCCGAACTGCTCGGCGAGCTGGCCTACAACGATCCCCTGCGGTCTCGGGTCGTCGCCGGCCAGCGGCGCCGCCTCGAGGATTTCGGAGACTCGCGCATCACGCACGAGCTCGGCCGCCTGCTGGCGCGGGCCGGATCCGGGCACGCACCGGAGAACCCATCGTGAAGATCGCATTCGTCATTCAGCGCTACGGTGCCGAAATCCTGGGCGGCTCCGAGTATCACTGCCGGCTAATCGCCGAGCGCATGGCCGCCAGGCACGAAGTCGAGGTGCTGACCACCTGCGCACGCGACTACATCACGTGGAAGAACGAATACCCCGAGGGCCCCGACCGCATCCGCGGCGTCACCGTCAGGCGATTCGCCAATGCCCGGACCCGCGACATCCAGCGCTTCAACCAGTACTCGGATTGGATCTTCCACAACGAGCATTCGCGTGAGGACGAGATGCGGTGGCTCCAGGAACAGGGGCCGTGGTGTCCGGCCCTGCTCGACCATCTCGAACAGCACCACCGGTCCTACGACGGGTTGATCTTCTTCACCTACCTGTACGCGCCGACGGTGCTCGGCCTGGGCATCGACCCGCGTCGCAGCATCCTGGTGCCCACCGCCCACGACGAGCCCGCCATTCAACTGGGTCTGTACCGCGACCTGTTCGCACAGGCGTCCGTCGTGGCGTTCAACACCGAGGTCGAGAAGCACTTTCTCAAGACGACGTTCGACATGCGCCTGGCCGCTGAAGAAACCGTCGGATGTGGCGTGGACCTGCTGCAGGACGAGCCGTTGCAGGCGTACGAGGAGCCGGAAGACGAGGAGGAAGCCCACAAGGCGCTCCCGGCCCACCTGCGCGCCCGGGGAACGCAGTTTCGTCGCCGGCACCGCCTGCACGGTCAGTTCCTCCTGTACGGCGGCCGCATCGACGCGGGCAAGGGCTGCGAGGAGCTCATCGAGTACTTCACCAGCTACAAGGAGCTGGGCGGCGAGGCCACGCTGGCGCTCATGGGCGTCAAGCTGATGCAGCTGCCGGAGGTACCGTGGGTTAGATTCGCCGGCCTTCTGTCGGAGCGCGAGCGCCTGCAGGCCCTCGAAGCCGCGACCATCGTGGTCGTGCCCTCGCCCTTCGAGAGCCTGTCGCTGCTCGCCCTGGAGGCCATGGCGGTGGGCACACCGGTCCTGTGCAACGCGCGGTCCGACGTGCTGGTGGATCACTGCCACCAGAGCAACGCCGGCCTGTACTACCAGGATCGCGATGAGTTCATCGAGTGCACGAACCTGCTGCTCGCCGACGACCGGCTGCGCGAGCGCATGGGGCGCAACGGCCGCGACTACGTGCGCCGCAACTACCGGTGGGACGCCATCATGCAGAAATACGATCGGCTACTGGCGGCGCTGAAGAGCTAGCCGCGGCCGGACGGGCGTTACTCGGTCTCGGATCCGACCGGCTCGAGCTCGTCGCCGTCCCCGTCCGGCGCCGGCGCGCCGGCGTCGAGTGACGGTGCGGCCGAAGCCTTCTTCCGTCGCGGACGGATATCGTAGCGCTTGATCATCTCGTTGAGTGTGGTGGGCTTGATGCGGAGCATCTCGGCGGCTCGCTTCTGCACGCCTCCCGCGGCCTCGAGAGCCGACTCGATCCACTGACGCTCGTAGGCGGAGGTCACCTCCTTGAGCGACACGCCATCGGCCG
>JADZBZ010000146.1 GCA_020851835.1 Acidobacteriota bacterium | reverse complement strand
GATACGTCTCTCGCGGTGTCGACGCTGGCAACGTTTCCCACGCGGATGGTCCCCGGACCGGGCGGGATGGTCCCGATGGAGAGCGTGCCGACGTCCATTGCGGAAGGCCCCGACGGCAGCCTGTATGCCGGTGAGCTGACCGGGTTCCCGTTCCCCGTAGGCGGCGCGCGCGTCTACCGCGTGCCGGCCTCGGGCGGCACGCCGGAAGTGGTGGCCGAAGGCTTCACCAACATCATCGACATCGCAATCGGTCCCGACGGCGCGGCCTACGTCCTCGAGCACGATGCCAACGGCCTCCTGGACCCGGGAGACACCGGACGGCTCATCAAGATCGGCCCGTTCGGATTCCGCACCGAGCTGGCCGCCGGGATGCTGGTCGCCCCCGGGAAGTTGGCGATCGGGTCCGATAACAGCATCTACGTCACGACCAACAGCGCGTCTGCCGGAAACGGCGAAGTGGTGCGCATCATGCAGTAGTCCGCCCGGCCGAACAAAGAGCGGGGCGCCGCCTACTCGTCTCTCAGCGCCCGCATCACGTCCACCTTCGACGCACGGGCTGCCGGCACCAGCGAGGCCACTATCGCGGCACTCACCAGCACCGTCGCGGCGCCGATGACCGCGGCCGCGCCGGGAACGCGCAGGTCCGGCAGGAACCCGCCGGCCACCCGCGTCAGCACCAGGCCGCCGACAACGCCGCTGGCGATACCTGCCGCGGCGATGACGGTGCCCTCGCGGAGAACGCCCATCAGCAAGTGCTTCGGCTCGGAACCGATGGCGAGGCGGACGCCGAATTCGCGCGTGCGCGCGCTCACCGAGAACGCCAGGACGCCCGCCACACCGACCACCGCAATCATCAGCGCCACGCCGGCGAAGCCGCCGAAGACGAGCGCGTTCAACCGGTCTGGCGCGAGCACCTCGGCGCGCACGTCCTCGAGCGTGGCCGCGCGCTCCACGGGCTGGTCCGGTGCGAGGTCCCTGATGATGCGCGTGACGGTCGGCACCAGCGCGTACGGGTCCGACCGCGCGTGGATGAACAGCCGCCCGCCGCCGAACTCCTGCTCGAGCGGGTGGTACACCGTCATGGCCGGTCCGGGGACGACGTTCTCGTCGTCCACGTCCGCAGCCACGCCGACGATGCGGCGGCCGCCGCTGTCGACGCCGATGAACTTCATCACCGGATCGGTCCACATGACGTGGCGGTTGAGCGCCTCCTGCGTCGGGAACAGCCGACGGGCCACGCTCTGGCTGACGATCACCACTGGCTCGGCGTCCTTGCGGTCGTCGTCATTGAAATCGCGGCCCGCGATGATGGGCACGCCGAGCGCCGCGAAGAAGCCCGGCGACACGGTGCGGAACCGCGCGCGCGGATCCTCCTCGCCGTCGGCCCTGGCGTAGCCCTCGGCCGAGAACTGGAAACCCGGTCCGAACACGCCCGCGTCGCGCCAGGGCACGGCCGTGCCGATGGCCACGCGCTCGACGCCCGGCAGCTCCGACACGCGCCGCATGACCTCGCGGTAGAACGCGGCCGCCTGGGCCGGCGGGCGCTCGAACGACACCGGCACGTGCACCGCCAGCACGTTGGTGAGGTTGAAGCCGGTGTCGGCAGCCTGCAGGCGGAAGAGCGTGGTCATGAGCATGCCCGCGCCGGCCAGCAGCACGAAGGATGCAGCAATCTGCGTGATGGCGAAGACGCGCAGCCGGCGGTTGGTGCCCGAGGTCATGCGCGCGCTGCCGCTCGACAAGCCCAGGCCGTGCGCCGACTCGGCCGAGGGTAGCCGCGGGACGAAGGCCAGCAGTACCGCCGCCAGCAGCGCCAGGCCGGTGCCCACCCAGAGCAGGCTGGCATCGATCGTGAGGTCGAGCGCGCGCACCGAGAAGCGCGAGGCGTACTGCGCCAGCACGGCCACGGCCGGCCGCGCGACGAGCACGCCCAGCAACGCGCCGCCGCCGCAGAGCAGCAGGCTTTCGGCCAGCAGCGTCCGCCGCAGTGCGCCGGTGCCGGCCCCGAGCGCCGCGCGTACGGCCAGCTCGCCCTCGCGCCGCACCGAGCGCGCGAGAATCAGGTTGGCCACGTTCGAGCACGCGATGACGAAGACCAGCGCCGCGGCGGCGAGCAGCACGAGCAGGACGGTGCGCGCCGGCGACGTGATCTGATCGCGCAGCGGCACGGCATTGATTCGGAAGTCGGCGGCGGCCGGGTAGGCTTCGGCGTGGGCGGCCCTGATCGCGCCATGCGCCGTCCGCAGCTCCGCGACGGCCTGCTCGACCGTGGCGCCCGGCGCGAGCCGGCCGAAGAGCTCCGTCATCCGGTGCACACGGCCCTCTACCATCGTGGCGTCCAGGTGATGCGGACTGGTGACGACGTTGGCGATGATCTCGGTTTCTGCCGGGTAGGGGGTCGACGGCTCCAGTACGCCGATGATGGTGGCGGCCCGGTCGCCAAGCCGGATGGTCTTGCCGACGAGCGTCGGGTCGCTGCCAAGCGTCGTGCTCCAGAACCGATGGGTCAGCACCGCCACGCCCGCCGCCTGCGGCCCATCGTCGGTGGCGTCGATGAGGCGGCCGAGCGCAGGGCGCAGTCCCATCACTTCGAAGTACGACCCGCCGACCACGCCCGCCCGGACCACGCGGGGCTCGCCCAGTCCGACCATGGTGAACTCGATGGTCGAGAAGTCGCCGAAGGCCGTCAGCGAGCGGACGCGGGACTGCAGGTCGCGCAGCTCGGGTACCGAGAAGTTGGTGTTGTCGACGCCGATGCCCGGCGCGCTCTGCCGGATGTAGACGAGGCGGCCTTCGTCGCGGTTGACCAGCGGCTTGAACAGCACGCCCTGCACCACGGTGAAGATGGCCGCGTTGGCGCCAATGCCGAGCGCCAGGGTCAGCACCACGGTGAGCGTGAGGCCCTTCACGCGGGCGAGCGAGCGTGCGGCGAAGCGGAAGTCGTTCAGCAAGCCCATGATGTCCTCTTCAACGGGGTCGAAGCTGAATACACTCCGACCAGCGCCGTGTCAAGCGCCGTCCACCAGGGCGCCGTCCACCATCGTGTCGACCATCGCTCAAGTCGCGCACCTCTGGGTCGATTATGCCTCCGTGGTTGGCCGTGCCTTCGCCGATGTGCTCGACGACGTGCTGAACGCGGCGGTCTCGCCCCCCGCGTGGGCGAGGCCCGCCGACGTGTTCACCCTGCCGCCGCGAGACCCATTCCTGTTCTTCAGGCTGTCCGACTCCGGCCACGCGCGGCCCGCCAACCGCGCGCCGGCCAGGCCGGTGAGCCCGCCAGCCGACCGGCCTTCAGCCCGGCCCGTGAGCGCACCCGCCCCGGTGGAGATTCGGCGGCCGGCACGGGCCCTGACCCCGGCACAGCAGCAGGCCCTCGACGCGCTGAACGCCTTCGGCACGCGGCTGTCGCCCGACTTCACCGCGCAGGAGCTGCGCCGCGAGT
>JADZBZ010000145.1 GCA_020851835.1 Acidobacteriota bacterium | reverse complement strand
GCCGAGCACGCCGTTCGGGTTCCCGAGGGCCGGCGTGTTGGTGGCGTTGAAGACCTCGACCCGAAGCTCGAGACCCAGCCCGTGCCCGAGCGGCAGCGTGCGCACGATCGCGACGTCGAGATTCCGGGACGCCGGTCCCCGCACAGGGTTGCGCGAGCTCGTGCCGAGCACGAACTGCGGGGCGCCGGTGAAGGCGGCCGGGTTGAACCAGCGCGCGGTCGATCGCTCGCCGGACGGCAGCGCGGGGTCGGCCACCAGATTCGGCCGCTGAACGCCGAACCCGGCGAAGGCATTGAAGTTGGTGGCCTGCGTGACGGCAACGGGCGTGCCCGATTGCACGCGCAGGATGCCGGTCACCGCCCAGTCTCGCGCAATCGCGCCGACGACCCCGCCGGGTCGCCACCGGCGCCCCGATCCCCATGGCAGATCGGCAACCGCCGACGCGGCCAGCACATGGGGGATGTCGCCGGACGAGACGTCCCGATCGCGCGAGCGGTCGAACGCATCGGCCACGGGTGCGTTGGCCACCGGCCCGGTGAGAATCGAGGCGTCGAACACGGACGAGGCGTCGTCCACCAGCCGCGAGCGGGTGTAACTGGTGGAGAGCGACAGACCGCCCGAGAAGCGTCTCTCGAGCCAAACCTCCACGCCGTGGTAGCGGGTCGTGCCGATGTTGTTGCGATAGAGGCTGACGGCGGTGTATTCCGGAAACGGTTTGAGCAGCTGCGCCCGTGTCACGGTGGGCCCGCCCAGCGAGGATGCGGCCGGAATGCGGCCGTAGAACGGATTGGGCACGCGCTCGAGCAGCGGCGGTCCCACCGAGAGCTGTTCGACGGTGAGCTGGTTGAGGTTGGCATCCGGCACACCCACGCGACCGATCCGCGAGCCGACGTACGACACCTCCAATCGCAGGTGGTGCCCTAGCTCCTGCTGCCATCCCGCGTGCCATTGCTGCGCGTACCCCGAGCCCAGATCGCGGTTCACGGCGAAGACGCCCTGGCCGAGACCGGCATCGGGTGTCGATCCGACCGGCGCCAGCGTCGGTCCGTCAGCCAGGACGAAGGCCGGCGCCAGCGTGTCGAGCGTGCGCTCGGAGACGGTTTGCAGGAAGGGGAATGCCGGCGTCGTGAAGGGCGTCGTGATGCCGGCCTGCTCGATCCTGATAAGGCCGTAGCCGGCACGCACGACGCTCTGAGGCGTCAGGCGCGCGGACAGGCCCAGGCGGGGGCCGAAGTCCAGCTTGTGTAGCCGTCGCGCGGAGCGGGAGCGGCCGTCGCGGCCGAGGAGCACGATGTGCCGGGACTCGAGGTCGAATACCGCCGCCTGGTTGTTGGCTTCGACCGACGGGAAGTTGAGCGTGTAGCGCAGCCCGGCGTTGACGGTGATCCGATCCGACACGCGCCAGTCGTCCTGCACGAAGTACTCCTGCACGTGCGCGCGATTCCGGATCGCATCCTGCTGGAGATCGATCGAGAAGGCCTGCACCTGCCCGAGCAGGAAGCTCGCCAGAGGGTGCCCGGTGCCGGGCGTCCCGGGCAGGTCGGTGAACAGACTGCTGAACTGGAACGAGCCTGAGGGCGAGGGCGGTTGCACCACGTTCAGGCGCGACCATCGCAGGTCCGCGCCCGCCTTCACCACGTGTTGGCCGCGCAGCCACGTCAGCGTACCGACCGCCTGCGTCACGCTGGTCCCGAACTCGCTGGCGGCATTGGGTGCGGAACCGAGCGATTGATAGCCGGCCACCTGGAACGTCGGCAGCGTCGCCGGGAAACGCGAGGTGACGGGCAGGCCCGGCAGACCCAGGTCCGCCGCGGGTCCGGTGGGGAGTTGAACCGCCGTCCGCGACACGCGCCGGCGCGTGTCTCCCGCCCGTACTTCCGTCAACAGCGTGTTCGACACCGGCCACTGCCAGGCCGAGGCCAGCGACGAGGCGCGGGTGTGCTGCGGGCCGAGCGTCCCAGACGAGGCGCCGCTGCCGTCGGGCAGGGATGCAACCGGCAGGAACGTCTCGCGAAAGCCGGACAGCCGGACGAACGCGCGGTCGCCCCGATCCGTGATGCGGTGGTCGAATCGTACGCCCACCTGGTCCTGGTTGACGACCTCGTCGTCCGTGCGAGCGTAGTTGTTGGCCGGGCCGTCACGCGTCGGCAGAGGATAGCGCGACAGCAGGGCGCGGGCCACGGGATCGATGCGCGAGGCCGGCACGATGCCGTCAGCGAACGGCAGCCGCCGGGCGGCGCCATCCGCGGTCGTGGTCGTGGCCGGATCGAAAATGGCGGGGACGCGGCCTCCGATGGGCTCAGTGAAGATGCCCTGCCGCTGCCGGGCCGTCGGCACCGTCGAGATGAGCGTGCGCGCGATGGTCTGCCGCTGGCTCTGATAGTCGGCAAAGAAGAAGGTGCGGCCGCGGACCACAGGGCCCCCGGTCACGCCGCCGAACTGATGCCGCCTGAACGTCCGCGCGGCGTCCGGAGGGGCGAAAGGCGGGCGGGCATTGAGCGCGTCATGGCGCAGGAACTCGAAGACCCGACCAGACAGCACGTTGGTACCGGCCCGGGTCGTCAGGTTGACGACACCGCCGTTGAAACGGCCGAACTCCGCGGGCGGGCTGTTGCTGGCGATGGCGAATTCCTGGATCGCATCGATGACCGGGAAGAACGCGACCTGGCCCGGTTCGGGCTGCAGTACCGAGATGCCGTCGAAGAGGTACTCGTTGGTGCGCGGCCGGCCGCCGTTGATGCGCGGCAGCAGCGAGCCGGGCGGCAGCGCCACGCCCGGGGCGAGCGCAGCCAGCGAGATGAACGTGCGTCCGTTCAGCGGCAGCCGCTGCACCTGTTGTTCGCCAACCAC
Organism: Acidobacteriota bacterium; assembly: GCA_020851835.1. Taxonomy (GTDB): domain Bacteria; phylum Acidobacteriota; class Vicinamibacteria; order Vicinamibacterales; family UBA2999; genus VFZN01. Next base: position 1,847 of record JADZBZ010000145.1, on the reverse strand, counting down.
CTGTCCCAGACCGCCAGCCTGACCGCTGATGCTCGACGGCACGGCGGTCACGACCACCGCCTCGACCACCGGGCCCAGTTCCAGCGCGACGTCGAGCGCGAGCGTCTGGCCGGTCACCACGCGAAGGTCCGGATGATGCGCCTGGCGGAATCCGTCGAGCGTGATCGACAGGTCGTAGCGGCCCGGGCCGAGCGCCGCGAACAGGAAGCGGCCCTCCTGATTCGAGGCTGCCAGTTGCCCGAGGCCGGTTTCGGACGCCCGGAGCAGGAGGCTGGCGCCTGGGAGTGGCGCGCCGCCGGGGTCGCGGACGATGCCGGCGATGGCGCCGCCCGCCACTTGCGCGGCGTGGGCGGGCCCGGCAGACGACAACGCCACCAGCAGCGCGAAGGCGAGGCCCCGTAGTGGATGGAGGTGCGCGGAGGGGAGCATGATCTGCGCAGCACTCTATATCGGCTGTATTCAATGGTCAAATAGACCGAAATCACCTAAATACGAAGTCGTGTTGTTCCGAGATGACGCCCACTCGTGCTCTTCGTTCCGGTTGGCTGCCCGGCGCTCAGAAGTAGCGCAGCAGGATCAGCCGAAGAGAGAAGGCGTGCGCGGCGAGCGGGGCGAGGGCGGGAGCCGTGACGGTCACGTGGCGTCGCCGATGGCGGCCGCCAGCCGACGGGCTCCCTCGGCCAGCGCATCGGGCTTCATCAGACTGAAGGCCAGCCGCACGCAGTGACGACTTCGCCCGTCGATGCAGACCCGGCCTCCGGGGACGAACGAAACGCGGTGCGAGCCGGCGCGGTCGAGCAGTAGGTCGCCGTCGACGTGCGACGGCAACTCGATCCAGATGAAGTATCCGCCGCGGGGAGTCGTGAAGGTGCAGCCCGGCGGCAGGTGCGCGGCCAGAGCTCCCGCCAGCGCGTCGCGACGCTCGCGGTAGGCCTGGCGCAGCCGCGCGACATGGCGGTCGAAATCGCCCGACTGGCAGAGGGCCGCGACCATCATCGCCGCGGTGAAGTTCGGAGCGCCGCCGCTGTCGCGCAGGCCGCCGTCGGCGAAGCGGCGCGCCTGCTCGGCGCTGCAGTTGAGCCACCCGAGCCGCAGCCCTGGCGCCAGCGCCTTGGCGAACGACCCCATCCGCAGCACCACGCCGCGCGGCGCGAGCGAAAAAAGCGAGGGCGGTGCCGGACCGTCGTAGGCCAGCTCCCGATACACGTCGTCTTCGAGGATCAGGAAGCCGTGGCGGACCGCCAGATCGATGAGCGTGCGCCGCCGCTCGGGCGACAGGCTGACGCCCGTCGGGTTGTGAAAGGTGGGAATGGTGTAGAGCAGGCGGGGCGATCGGCCCGAGCGGCCAAGATCGGCCAGCCTCGCCTCGAGCGCCTCGATACTGAGCCCATCGGCATCGACGGGCACGGCTTCGAGCGCGAGGCCATGATCCTGGAGGATGCGAAGGCCGAGATGGTAGGTCGGCGACTCCACCAGGACGACGTCGCCCGGCTCGGTGAAAAGCGTGCACACCTGATCGATGGCGTCGGAGTTGCCGGCCGTGCCGATGCACTCGTCGAGGCCCACGTCGATGTGCTCGCGCGAACCGACCCGCGCCTGGATCCACGCCAGCAGCGGCCAGGCGCCCTCGGGCGCACCGTAGCCGAGCATGTCGGCCCCGAAGGTGTCGAGCGCGGCCGACGGCGCGCGGCGCATGGCGTCGAGGGGCAGCAGGTCGGGGTCTGGCTGGCCGAAGTTGAACTCCGAGTGGCCTTCACGCAGCACCATCTGCGTGGAGGCTGGCAGCACCATCCGGGGATCCTATCCGAAAGCCCGGCGGGCGGGCGCACGCTGCGGGCTCAGCGCGG
>JADZBZ010000144.1 GCA_020851835.1 Acidobacteriota bacterium | reverse complement strand
CCGCGTACGATCTCGAGATAGTGCCGCGTCGGATTGAGCAGCGTCAGCCACTGGAAGATCTCCGGCATGCTGCTCACGGGAAACATGAAGCCGGACAAGAGAATCGTCGGCATGAAGATCAGGAAGCTCGCCATGAACGCCTCCTGCTGCGTCCTGGAGATCGTGGAGATGAACAGCCCTATCCCCAGCGCGGAGAGCAAATAGAGGACGCTCGCCAACAGTAGCAGCCAGACGCTCCCCTCGAACGGGATGCCAAACCAGAGCAGGGCGATCCCGAACACGATGCCGAGATCGATCAGTCCGATGATCGCGAATGGAATGGTCTTGCCGGCAATCAGCTCGATCGGGCGCAGCGGACTGACCATGAGTTGCTCCAGCGTGCCCATCTCGCGCTCCCGCACGATGGCGAGTGAAGTCAGCAGCAGGGCCACGAGCAGGATGATGGCGCCCACCACCGCCGGCACATTGTAGTCGCGGCTGTCCAGGTCGGGATTGAACCAGGCGCGCTCGCGCAGATCGACGAGGCCGGGGGGGCGGACGCGGACGGTGTCGAGCGCGAATGCCTGCACGATGCGCTCGACGTATCCTCGTGCCACGGTCGCAATGTTCGAGTTCGTGCCATCGAGCAGCACCTGCACCCGGGCACCCCGACCGGCGGCCAGGTCAGAGGAGAACCCGGCTGGAATCTGCAGTCCCACCACGGCGTCGCCGCGGTCCAACGCCCGCGACAGATCCGTTGGACGGTCGGAGCGTCCCACAATCTGAAAATAGCCCGACGAGGTCAACGCCTCGACGAGCGCTCGCGACGTCGCCGTCTGGTCGTGGTCCACGATGAACGTCGTCGTGTTGCGGATGTCCGTGGAGACGGCGTAGCCGAACACCACGAGCTGGATGACCGGGGCCACGAAGATGATCATGCGCAGGCGGGGGTCTCTGAAAATCTGCCGAAATTCTTTGCGGATCAACTCGACGGTACGTTCGACGGCGCCCATCAGTCGAGCTCCTTCCTGAACGTCACAATCGCGAGTGTCAGACCGACGATGGCGAACCCGATCATGAGCCAACCTTGCACCCGGAGGACCTCGACCCCGACGCCTTTCAGGAAGATCCCGCGTGTGACCACGAGGAAGTACCGGGCGGGGACGGCGTAGGTCACGGCGCGAAGGGCGTCGGGCATCACCTCGATGGCGAACATGAACCCCGAGAGCAGAAACGCTGGCAGGAACGTGGCGACCATGGCAATCTGCGTCGCCAGCAGTTGCGATCGGGCGATGACGGAGATGAAGATACCCAGTCCGAGAGCCCCCAGGAGGAACAGGGTCGACAGAGCCATCAGCAGCGCGGGACTCCCCCGAAACGGCACCTGAAACAGCAGCACGCCCAGCACCGAGCTCAGGACGACATCCACGAGGCCGATCCCCAGGTAGGGCAGGAGCTTGCCGAGCACCACCTCGACGCGCGTCACCGGCGTCGCCGCGAGCTGCTCCATCGTGCCGCGCTCCCATTCTCGGGCGATGGTGAGCGACGTCAGAATCGCGGCGATGATCATCATGATCACCGCCACGAGGCCGGGCACGATCATGTTGCGGCTGGCCAGCGCCTCGTTGTACCAGACCCGGCTCTCGACGAGGATCGGCGGACGCAGCCTGCCCTGTGCCTGGACGCGGGTCGAGTAGGTCTGCACGACGGCCTGCAGGTAGGCGAGCGCGACGGTCGCCGTGTTGGCGTCACTGCCATCGACCAGCGCTTGCACGCGCGCCTGGCGGCCGCCGTCGAGGTCGGCGGCGAAGTCCGGCGGGATGACCAGGGCGACCATGACGCGGCCATCGTCGAAGAGGGTGGCGGTGTCGGCCGCCCGGTCGAGTCGTCGGACGAGGCGGAAGTAGCCCGAGGACTGGAGCGCGTCGACGAGTTCGCGGCTCCGGGCCGACTCGTCGTCGTCGAGGATGGCGGTGTTGATGTTGGTGATGTCCCACGAGATGGCGTAGCCGAAGAGCACGAGCAGGATGAGCGGCAGGGCGAAGGCCAGCGTCAGGCTGCGCGAGTCGCGCCGCAACTGGAGAAGCTCCTTGCGCGAGACCGCCAGCAGCCGAGTCACACTCATCATGATGCGTGCTCAGTCGACCGGCGCGCCGCCCGCGGCCTGCACCAGCGAGATGAAGACGTCTTCGAGCGAGGGTGCGACGGCGCGGACACCCTGGACCGCCACCTGGTGCGCCTCGAGTGTCGGCCGAAGGGTCTCTTGCACCGACGCGTCCTCGAGGGTCACGTGGAGGTCTCGCCCGAAGAGCGCTACCTCCATGACGCCGGGGACGTCGCGAAGCACGCCGACCGCCTTGACGCTGTCGTCGGTCTGCACCTCGAGCAGCGGCTGGGTCACGGCGGCACGAAGCCCCATCGGCGTGTCCAGCGCGATGATTCGCCCGCGGTTCATCAGGGCCAGTCGATGACAGTAGTCCGCCTCCTCCATGTAGTGCGTGCTGACGAACACGGTCGTCCCCTGGGCGGTCATCGAGTAGATGAGGTCCCAGAAGTTGCGGCGCGAGATGGGATCCACGCCCGAGGTCGGCTCATCGAGAAAGAGCACCGGCGGCTCGTGCAGCACCGCACAGCCCAACGCGAGGCGCTGCTTCCATCCGAGCGACAGCTCACCGGTCAGCCGCGTTCGTTGATCGGTCAGGTTCGCCATCTCGAGCACCCAGTCCCGGCGCTCGCGGCGGCGGG
>JADZBZ010000143.1 GCA_020851835.1 Acidobacteriota bacterium | reverse complement strand
TGGTTCTCCTCGTCGGTGCTCGAGGCGTCCGGTACGCTCATCTCGGGCGGCAACCTCATCAAGAAGGTTCTCTTTCCGGCAGAAGTACTGCCCATCGTCACCGTGCTGGCGAACATGGTCCACTTCTTCTTCGGGCTCCCCATCCTGGCGGCCTTCCTCATCTACTACCGGCGCCCGCTGGATCCGCTCGAGCTCCTCTGGTTCCCCGTCATCGTGTTCGTACAGCTCGTGCTGACAACGGGCCTGGCGCTGCTGGTATCGGCGCTCACGGTGCACTTCCGCGACTTGAAGGACCTGCTCGGAAACCTGCTGACCCTCTGGTTTTTCGCGACGCCCATCATCTACCCGATGCAGGAGGCGCCACAGAATATCCGGTGGGCACTCAACCTCAATCCGATGGCGCACCTGGCCATCTCGTACCAGGAGGTGCTCTTCTACATCGGGCCGCACGGGCACTGGCGGTGGCTCGTCGCTCTCGGTGCGGAATCGGTGGTCGTGTTCCTGGTGGGGTACTTCGTCTTCGATAGACTGAGGGACTCGTTCGCGGAAGAAGTATGAGCACGCCCGCCATCGACGTCGTCAACGTCTCCAAGGTGTACCGGCGCTTCACCCGGCAGAAGCAGTTCGCCACCCTCAAGTCGGCGCTGCTGAGCGGAAGCCTCATCCGCGATCTCCAGCCCGACGAGACGTTCCCGGCGCTCCGAGGCGTGTCGTTCCAGGTGCCCAAGGGCTGCACCTACGGCGTCATCGGACGCAACGGCTCCGGCAAGTCGACCCTGCTCAAGTGCGTCGCCGGCATCTCGCGGCCCAACACCGGCAGCATCACGGTCGACGGGCGCATCTCGGCCCTCATCGAACTCGGCGCCGGCTTCCACCCCGAGATCTCCGGACGCGAGAACATCTTCATCAACGGCATCATGCTGGGCCTGTCGAAGAAGGAGGTGCAGCGCCGCTTCGACGAGATCGTCGAGTTCGCCGAGCTGCGTGACTTCATCGATGCACCGGTCAAGACCTACTCGTCCGGAATGTACATGCGGCTCGGGTTCGCCGTGGCCATCCACGTGGATCCCGAGGTCCTGCTCATCGACGAAGTGCTCGCCGTCGGTGACCAGGGCTTTACACTGAAGTGCCTCGACAAGTTCTCGGAGTTGCGCCGCCGCAACAAGACGATTCTGCTGGTCACCCACTCGCTGAACCTCGTGGAGAAGTTCTGCGACCTCGCTCTCTGGCTCGACAAGGGCCAGACCAAGGCCGAGGGCGAGACCAAGCGCGTGGTGGCCTCGTACATCATCGATGTCGAGCGGACCGAGGAGCAGGAGTTGTCGAAGGCCGAATCGGCGCGCCTGGCGGCCACCGCCTCACCCGCGCTCCCGTCTGGCGACGCGATGCCGGCCGACCCGGTGGACACCGGCGAAGCCCCGGCCGACATGTTCAAGGCCACCGAGGGGCGGTGGGGCACACGCGAGATCGAGATTACGGGCGTGTCGATCCTCGGCGCCGACGGCAGGCCGGGCCATGTCTTCCAGTGCGGCGAGAGCGTCCGCGTGCAGATGCAGGTGCGCGCACACCAGCCACTGAACGACTTCGTCTTCGGCTTCGGCATCTTCAACGCCGACGGGGTGTGCTGCTACGGCACCAACACCAACCTCGAAGAGCTCGAACCCGAGGCCATTTCGGGCGACGGCCTGGTGACCTTCGAGATCGACAGCCTCAAGCTCGTCGAAGGCACCTACCGCCTCGACCTGGCGGCGCACAAGCTCGATGGCTACCCGTACGACTACCACCGGCTCCTCTATTCGTTCCGCGTCAAGTCCCGCACGAAGGACGTCGGCATCTATCGGCCGGACCACCAGTGGTCGTTCACGCCGGCCATCCGGTTCAAGCCGCCCAAGGACGAGCCGGGCCGCTGAGGGCCCAGCCTGAACGCCGTGAGCCGCATCCTCCCGCTGAGCGACGCCGTGGCCCTGGTGGAGCGCCTGAGGCACCAGGGCCGAACGGTTGTCGTTACCAACGGCGTATTCGACGTGCTGCACCCGGGACACGTGCGATACCTTTCCGAGGCGCGCCGGCACGGCGATGTGTTGATTGTCGGCCTCAACTCCGACGCCTCGGTACGGCGGCTCAAGGGACCGGCCCGCCCGGTCAACCCCGAACTGGAGCGAGCCGAAGTGCTGGCCGCGCTGTCGGCGGTCGATGCCGTGGTGGTCTTCGACGAAGACACGCCGCTAGACGTGATTGCGGCCCTGCAGCCGGACGTCCTGGTCAAGGGCGCGGACTGGGCCCACGATGCCATCGTCGGCCGTGAGGTCGTCGAGGCTCGCGGAGGAAAGGTCGTGCGGGTACCCGTGGCGGACGGGCACTCGACGTCGTCGATTCTGGACCGCCTGCGTCCGCGCTGACACGGCGAGGCGGGACCGGACCGTGGGACAATGGCGAGGCGCAATCCCCCCGGGCCCGCGCACGGGCGCGGGATACGTGTCTGTACGGCATGACCACCACGACATCCCTGACGCTGCAATCGCTCCTGCTCGACATCGTGGCCCGGGCTGGCCTTGCGCGACCGCAGTTGCGGATCACGGGTCTGGGCGGCTCGGCCCGGGCGCTGGCCGCCGCGGCGGCCGCCCACCGGCTGCGTCCGCGGCCCGTGGTATTCGTGGTGCCGGCTGACTCGGCCATCGACGAGGCCGTAGACGACGTCCGGTTCCTGCTGCAGGGACTCGAGGGGCTCTCCGACCAGGCGGTTGGACGCGCCGTGCTGCCGCTGCCGTCGCTGCAGGTGGATCCATACCGCGGCCTGCAGCCGCATTTCCGGGCCACCTCGGCCCGGGCACAGGCGCTGCACGCCCTCGTCGCCGGACGGGCGCGGATGGTCGTGGCCTCGGCCCCGGCGCTGCTGTCGCGACTGGCGCCGCCCGACGAGGTGCGCCGGCTCTCGGCCATCGTCCGGCCAGGCCAGGAGATCGCCCCCGACGCCCTCATCGATATGCTGGCCGAGGGCGGATACGAGCGCCAGGATCCGGTGGACGAGCACGGCGAGTTCTGCCTGAGGGGCGGCATCCTCGATGTGTTCGCGGCCGGCGACGCCGTGCCGGTGCGCCTCGAGTTCGTGGGCGACACCGTCGAGTCGATTCGGCGCTTCGATCCGGCGACACAGCGATCAATCGAGACAGTGGATCAGTTCGCGGTGGTGCCCGTGCGCGATTTCAGCGTGCCGGCGTCAGGGCCAGACCTTAGCCCCGGTGTATCGATCGCCGACTACCTGTTGGAGGCCCAGCTGGTCGTGGCCGAGCCCGAGGACGCTCGGGTGCAGGTCGAGCAGACGTGGGCGTCGGTCCGCGCGTCGTTTGCCGAGCGCGTGCCCGAATCAGCGGCCGGCACTACCCGCGCCCCGGAGGCGTTGATGGTCGGGTGGGACGACCTCGCCGCGCCGCTGGGCCGGGCCGTGCTGCTCGAAGAGCTGGGCTTGGACACGGCGGCGCCGGACACGGCGCTGGCGGTGGCCTATCAGCCGCCCCACGAGTTCAAGGGCCGCATTCCGGAGTGGGTTGCCGAGATCCGGCAGGCGCTGGGGCGCGGCGATACCGTGCTCTTCGTCGCCGGCACCCGGGGGAGGGCGGAGCGGACCGTCGAGCTGCTTCGCGATTACGACGTGCGGGCCACCTGGGCCGGCCACACCGACGAGCAACACGGTTCGGGAGCCGTCATCGTGGTCGACGGGCATCTGTCGCGGGGCTTCCGCCTGGCCGACGCCGCCGTGCAGGTATACGCGGCGGCCGACGTGTTCGACGAAGAACGCCGCCGTACTCAGGAGACCTCGTCGCGGCGGTCGGCAACCGCGGCCTTCCTGTCGGACCTTCGCGACCTGAAGGTCGGCGATCTCATCGTGCACGTGGACCACGGCATCGGGCAGTACGTGGGCCTCAAGCGGATTGCCGTGGGAGAGGATCTGAAGGAGTTCTTGGAGCTTCGCTACCACGGCGAAGACAAGTTGTTCGTCCCGGTCGAGCGGCTCGATCTCATCCAGAAGTACGGTGGCGGCGCCCGCCCGCCGCTCGACCGTCTGGGCGGCACCACCTGGGAGCGCGCGAAGACGCGCGTCAAGAAGGCCATGCGCGACATGGCCGAAGAGTTGCTCAAGCTCTACGCCGCGCGCCGCGCCGTCGCCGGCCACGCCTTCCATGCCGACACGCACTGGCAGGAGGAGTTCGAAGGCACCTTTCCCTACGAGCTGACGGTGGACCAGGCCTCGGCCATTGCGGATATCAAGCGCGACATGGAATCGGCCGTCCCGATGGATCGACTGCTGTGCGGCGATGTGGGCTACGGCAAGACCGAGGTGGCCATGCGCGCCGCGTTCAAGGCCGTGATGGACGGCAAGCAGGTGGCCGTCCTCGCTCCGACCACGGTGCTGGCATTCCAGCACCTCACGACGCTCGGGGAACGCTTCGCGGCCTTCCCCACGCGCATCGACATGGTGAGCCGGTTCCGCAGCAGGCAGGAGATCGGCGCCACGCTCGCGGACCTGGCCGCCGGCCGGGTGGACGTGATTGTGGGCACTCATCGGCTGCTGTCGAAGGATGTCCAGTTCAAGGACCTCGGTCTGCTGGTCGTGGACGAGGAGCAGCGCTTCGGCGTGACGCACAAAGAACGCATCAAGCAGATGCGCAAGAAGGTGGACGTGCTCACGATGACGGCCACCCCGATTCCTCGAACGCTCAACATGTCGCTCGTGGGCATCCGCGACATGTCGGTCATCGAAACGCCCCCGCGCGACAGGCTGGCGATTCAGACCAACGTGGTCAAGTTCGACGCCGACGTGATTACCCGGGCCATTCGTGCCGAGATCGCGCGCGGCGGCCAGGTCTACTTCGTGCACAACCGGGTGGAGTCCATCTTCTCGATGGGCAACCTCCTCCAGCGGCTCGTACCGGAGGCGCGGGTCGTCACCGGCCACGGCCAGATGGGCGAGGACGTGCTGGAGCGTGCCATGCTCGACTTCATGGCGCATCGCTTCGACGTCCTGCTGGCCACGACCATCGTCGAAAACGGCCTCGACATCCCGAACGCCAACACCATCATCATCAACCGGGCGGATCGGTACGGGCTGTCGCAGCTCTATCAGTTGCGCGGGCGCGTGGGCCGCAGCGACCGTCCCGCCTTCGCCTACCTGCTCATCCCGCCCGAGCAGTCACTCTCGCCGGTGGCTCGCAAGCGCCTGGCCGCGATTAAGGAGTTCAGCGACCTGGGCAGCGGATTCCGCGTGGCGGCGCTCGACCTGGAAATCCGCGGCGCTGGCAACCTGCTCGGAGGCGAGCAAAGCGGGCACATCGAGGCGGTGGGCTTCGAGATGTACACCAAGCTGCTCGAAGAGACCATCCGGGAACTCAAGGGCGAAGACCTCGAAGACGACGTGCGGGCGGTGGTGAACCTGAAGGTGGACTTCCGCCTCGACGATTCCTACGTCCCCGACATGAACCAGCGCCTCACCATCTACCGCCGCGTGGCGGGAGCGCGGTCCGAAGACGACATCGCCGCCATCGTGGACGAGGTGCGCGACCGCTACGGCGCGCCGCCGACGGCGCTGCTCAACCTCGCCGACTACGCCCGGATCCGGGTGCTGGCCGACCGGCTCGGGCTGGAGTCCCTCGACCGGGAGGGCTCGGCCGTCGTCTTGAAGATCAGGGAGAAAAAGGCCACGGTGGATCCCGTGCGGCTCATCAACCTGGTGCAGGAGCGCGGAGACCTGCGCCTGTTCCCTCCGGCGACGTTGAAGATGGACCTGTCGGCAGATGTCGCCGGGGCTGAAGCCCCGGCGCTCCGTACCGGGACTGAAGTCCCGGCGCTCCGTACGACTGCCGCCGGGGCTGAAGCCCCGGCGCTCCGCACGGCGGCCCCGGCGCTCCGCACGGACCCGTTGGCCCACCGCCCAGGTCCGGCCCACCGCCCAGGTCCGGCGTACCGCCCAGGTACGGAGCGCCGGGGCTTCAGCCCCGGCGGCACCCGCATCCCCCGCCCGGCGCGGAAGCCCGCGTGGTGGGCGGCCCGGGCCACGTCAGGTGAAGTGGCCCCCGGGTTCTCGAAGTCCGAGATCCTGAAGGCGCCGGCCGAAGACGCCCGCGCCCCCGGCGGAGTCATCGATCGGGTGACGGGATTGTTGCTGGTGTTGCTGGACGAGCAGTAAACTGTGAGATTACAGGATGTTACGGAGATGAAGATGCGCGCGTGGGCAATTTCGGCGGCGCTGGTGGCGATGGCCGTGGCCGTGCCAGCAGCCGACATCCTCGAGCAGGTGCTGGTGAAGGTCAACGGCGACATCATCACCAAGACCGACCTGGAGCAGCGGCAGGTGGCGGCGCTCCGCCAGAAGAATCCGAATCTCCGGTCCGACAACGAGGCCGCCCTGCAGCAGGCGCTCGCCGAGATCACGCCAGGGGTGATTGTCGATGCCGTGGACGAACTGCTCATCGTTCAGCGCGGCCGCGAGCTGGGCTATTCGATGTCGACCGACCAGTTCAACAGCATCGTCGACAACATCAAGAAAGAGAACAAGCTCGAGGACGAAGAGCAGTTCCAGGCGGCGCTGAAGCAGGAGGGCCTGACGATGGCCGACCTCCGCAAGCAACTCGAGCGCACCATGATCATTCAGCGCGTGCAGCAGGTCGAAGTCATGAGCAAACTGCAGGTGACCGACGCCGAGCTGAAGATGTACTACGACAGCCACAAGGACAGCTTCACCACGAAGCCGCAGATCACGCTCCGCGAGATTCTGGTGGCCGTGCCCACGTCCGACCGCAGCGTCAATGTCGGCCAGGAAGAGGAGGCCATGGCCAGGGCCGAAGACATCCGTAAGCGTCTCGTGGCCGGCGAGCCGTTTGCGCGTCTCGCCGCCGACCTGTCCGACTCGCCGTCCAAGGCCAACGGCGGTCTGGTTGGTCCCATCACGCTCGACGTGCTGGCGCCCGATCTGCAGCAGGCCCTGCAGGGCCTCGAGGCCGGGGATCTCACGCCGGTGCTGCGCACCACGCGCGGGTTTCAAGTCGTGAAAGTCGAGGCCCTGGAGACGGCGACCATCAAGCCCTTCGATGCGTCCCGGGACGAGATCGCGGACCGCATCGCGAGCGAGAAGCGCCGCGGAGAATTCACGAAGTTCCTCGAAAAGCTTCGCGCGCAGGCGATCATCGACTGGAAGAACGACGAGATCAAGAAGGCATGGGAGCTCGGCCTGAAACAGGTGGCCGTCCAGGGCGTGCCGAGCCAGCCGTGACGATCGAGGGAGACGAGGCGGCAGCGCAGTGGTATGCGATCTGGACCCGCTCCCGGCACGAGAAGATCGTGCGCGACCAGCTCGAGCAGAAGGCCATCGAGGTGTTTCTTCCGACCATTGCGAAGTGGAGCCGCTGGAAGGATCGCAAGAAGCGCATTGACTGGCCCCTTTTCCCCGGTTACTGCTTCGCACGCTTTGACGCGCTCGACCGTCTGCCGGTGCTCAAGTGCGACGGCGTGGTCCAGATCGTGGGAACCGACGGGATGCCCTCACCGATTCCGGCCGTCGAGGTCGAGGGGATTCGCCAGCTCGTCGAGAGCGAGCTGTCCTACGACCCCTGCCCCCTCGTGAAGGAGGGGCAGATGGTCAAGGTCGTCTCGGGTCCGCTCAAAGGTGTGATTGGCCGGCTGATGCGCAAAGGCGCGCACGCACGGCTGGTGCTGTCGGTAGACCTGATCGGCCAGGCCGTCAGCGTGGAAGTGGACGCCGCGGACGTGCGGCCCTACTGAATCTCAGACGTCCGGCCGAGGCCTCCGGAACGGAACCCAGTGTCACCATGAAGATCGGCTCCGTTGAGCTCCCCTCACCCTTCGTGGTGTCTCCCATGGCGGGGATGACCGACACGGCGTTCCGGCGTCTGGTGAAACGTAAAGGCGGCTGTGGCCTCGTCGTGTCCGAGATGGTCAGCAGCGAGGGCCTGGTGCGCGGCATCGACCGCACCCTCGACTACGCGGAGTACACCGAAGAGGAGCGCCCGGTCTCGATCCAGATCTTCGGCGGCGACCCCGAGCGCATGGCCGAGGCGGCCCGTGTCGTGGAAGGGATGGGCGCCGACATCGTGGACGTGAACATGGGGTGCCCGGTGCCGAAAATCGCCAGGCACCACGCCGGCTGCAGCCTGATGCGCGAGCCCGGGCACGCGGCGGCTATCATTGGCGCCATGGTGAAGGCCGTTCGCATTCCGGTCACCGTGAAGATGCGCAAGGGTTGGGACGACACCGACCTGAACGCGCCCGACGTGGCCCGCCGCGTCGAGGAGGCCGGCGCGTCGGCCATCGCCATCCACGGCCGCACGGCCAAGCAGTCCTACAGCGGACACGCCGACTGGGAGTTCGTGGCCGGCGTGGCCGGCGCGGTTCGCATCCCGGTGTTCGGATCGGGCGACTGCATCGAGCCCGAGGAGGTCGTGGCGCGGCTTCGAAGCGGCGTGAGCGGCGTCTTCGTCGGCCGCGGCGTCCTGCGCAATCCGTGGATTCTCGCGCAGGCGCGGGACGTGATGGAGGGACGGCCCCCCGTGCCCGTGTCGCTCGCCGAGCGCGGACGCTTTCTCCTCGACTACATCGAGCTGCTACTCGACGACCCCGATCTCGAAGCCGACGGCTTCCGCCACGTGGCGCCGGGGCAGGCGGCTTCCGAGGCGGCGCCGGCGCGCAGCCGCGATCGGTGGGTCATCAACAAGGTGCGGGCCCTCTGCAGTTGGTACACGAAGGGCCTCGACGGCGGATCGCAGCTGCGCACGAGGGTCAATGCCGCCCTGTCGCTCAGCCAGCTCCGCGAGACGATCGAGGTGTTCTTCCTGGCAGACGTACCGCCGATCGAAACCGCGCTGGCGGGCCGGCCCTGATGGCGGGGATGCTGCCCGGGTCGCGGATCTACGTCGCGGGCCACCGCGGGCTGGTAGGGTCCGCCGTCCTCAGGCGCCTCGGCGACCTCGGGCACCATCACATCCTCACGGCCACACGCGAACAACTCGATCTGCGCGACCAGGCGGCGGTCAACTACTGGTTCCGGGCCAATCGTCCGGAATACGTCTTCCTCGTGGCTGGCACCGTGGGCGGCATTCTGGCCAACGCCACTCGTCCGGCGGAGTTCATCTACGACAACATGATGATCCACGCCACGGTCGTGCACTCGGCGCACACCTTCGGCGCGAAGGAGCTCCTCTACCTGGGCAGCTCGTGCATCTATCCGAGGGAGTGTGTCCAGCCGATGGCCGAGGAAGCGCTGCTGTCGGGCCCACCAACGAGCCCTACGCCATCGCCAAGATCGCGGGCATCAAGCTCTGCCAGGCGTATCGCCGGCAATACGGCTGCGACTTCATCTCCGCGATGCCCACCAATCTCTACGGACCGCAGGACAAC
>JADZBZ010000142.1 GCA_020851835.1 Acidobacteriota bacterium | reverse complement strand
TCGGTGAACGGCGTCCGGTCCCGCGGCAACAACTACCAGATCGACGGCGCCGACAACAATGACGCGTTCCAGAACACTGCCGCCGTCAACCAGGGCGGCGTGTCCGGGATTGCCGGGACGCTGCTTCCCATCGAGGCGATCGATCAGTTCTCGGTACAGTCCGGCGGGCAGGCGGAGACGGGGCGCAACGCGGGCTCCACGGTGAACCTGGTCATCAAGTCCGGCACCAACAATTTCCACGGCTCGGGTTACTACTTCAACCGGAACGAGAAGCTGTCGGCGACCTCGCCGGTGGCGGCGCCGGGCACGCCGAAGCGGCCGATCCGCAACAACCAGTACGGCTTCTCGCTGGGCGGCCCGATCCTCCGCAACAAAGCGTTTTTCTTCTCGACCCTCGAGATCCAGAAGCTGACGGCCGGTAACACGATTCCGACCACGGCGCCGTCGGAAGCGTGGGTGGCGAGCGCAACCCAGTTGCTGGGCCGGTTCGGGGTGCCCGTCAACCCCGTAGCCACGCGGCTTCTCGCTCTCTGGCCGGCCGCGAGCCGCACCGGTCCGGCGGCCGCCCAGAACTTCGTGAGCACCGACGAGAACACGTACGACAGCGCCAACGGGATCATCAAGGTGGACCAGCAGTTCACCGACAAGTACAGCCTGTCGACGCGGTACTTCGGCGGCGGCGGCGACCAGGTGGCCACCACCGGCTCGCCGTACCTCGCGTACTTCCAGGCCGTGCCGAGCCTCATGCACAACGTCTCGCTGGTTTCGACCTCCGTGTTCTCGTCGCACCTCGTGAACCAACTCGTGGTCGGCTACAACTACTTCAAACAGACGTTCAATTCGTACGACATCTCGGCGGATCCGATCGCGATGGGGTTCAACACCGGCGTCTCGGATCCGGTGCTGGCCGGCCCGCCGAACATCACGATCAGCGGGTTCGCCGCGGTGGGCGGGACGCAGCCGCTGGGACGCATCGACAAGACGCTGCACTTCACGAACACCATGTCGTACGCTCGCGGCGCGCACCAGCTCAAGTTCGGTGGTGAAGTGCGTTTTGGGGCCGTGAACGTCTTCTACGACAGCAACAAACGCGGCACGTTCTCCTACAACGGCACGGTGGGTCCGTGGGCGTCGCTGCCGGCATCGCAGGCGAGCGCGGCGCTGAAGTCGCTGGCCGATTTCATGGCGGGCAGCTACTTCACGGGCATTGTCGTGCGCGGGAACACGCACCACAACTACACCCAGAACTCGGCCGACCTGTTCTTCCAGGACGCGTGGACGGTCACTCCGAATCTGACGGTCAACTTCGGGGCGCGGTACACGCTGCCTGGAGTCCTGGGCGCCAGCGATGGCAAGCTGACGAATTTTCTGCCCGACCAGGGCATGGTGTCCACCGACAGTTTGTATCCGTCGCAGAAGGACGCGTTTTCGCCGCGCGTGGGCGTCAGCTGGGTGCCAACGGAGAGCCGCAAGACGGTGATTCGCGGCAGCTACGGCCTCTTCTACGACATGCTCGCCGTCGCGTTCTTCACGGCGAACACCGGCTTTGCCAACGGCGGGGCGCTCGGGGTCGGGAACAACCCCGGGGGTGAGACGCCCGTGTTCTCGATCACGCAGCGCGGCCAGACGGTCGCGGATGGCGTGCCGATTTTCGGGACGACTCCTGTGCCGCCGTACGGCGCCTTTGCCGTGAGCCAGGACTTGAAGCTGCCCTACGTCATCAACTTCAACGTGAACGTCGAGCAGCAACTCAGCTCTTCGATCATCGCGCAGGTCGGCTACGTCGGGTCGAGAGGCCATCGCCTGGCGCTCATGCGCGATATCAACGCGCCGACGCCGAGCGCCGCCGGCCTGTCGCAGGCGCGCCGGCCCTTCGCCACGCAGTATCCGGAGCTGGCGTCCATCAACCAGCTCGAGTCGATTGGCCGCTCCAAGTACGACTCGCTGCAACTGTCGCTCGTTCAGAGCGCCTGGCACGGTCTCTCGGGCCGCTTGAACTACACGTACTCGCACGCACGGGACAACGGCTCCGAGGCGCGAAACACCCTGCCGCTCAATTCGCTGGACATCGACGCCGACTGGGGCAATGCCGATTTCGACATCCGCCACATCATGACCGCCGGCTTCACCTACAACGTTCCCGAGCTGGGGATGGGGCGACTCGGGGAGGGCTGGCAGGTCAATACCATCGTGACGCTCCAGAGCGGCCGCCCCCTCAACATCACGACCGGGACCGATCGCAGCGGCACGGGTGCCCTGAGGGACCGACCCAATCTCGTCGGCGATCCGTACGCCAACGTGCCCCAGGCCGCGACGCCGCGGTCGGTCCAGTATTTCAACCCGGCGGCGTTCGCCCTGCCGGCGCTCGGCACCTACGGGGATCTGGCGCGCAATGCGCTGTACGGTCCCGGCTTCAATACCGTGGACCTGTCGGTGTTCAAGACGACCAAGCTGCGCGGCGGCGCGTCGCTGCAACTGCGCTGTGAGATCTTCAATCTGTTCAACACCATCAACTGGGCGAACCCCGGCCTCTCGATGTCTAGCTCGACGAGCTTTGGCGTGATCACCAACACGCGCAACGCCGGCGGCGCCCCGGGCATCGGGGCCGGCGAGCCGTTCAACGTGCAACTGGCGGCAAAGATCCTGTTCTAAAGGACACGCGATGCGAATGAAGATCGGACTCGTTCTGGTGGCGGCCATCGCGATCGCGGGAACGATCGCGCCTGCCCAGACGCCGCGCCCGCTGGATGTGGAGTACCGGGAGGTGGCGGGGCGCCTGATCGGCGCCGCCCTGGTGGACACCGGAGGGTGGCGGAAGCTGACGTATCTCACGACGCGCATCGGGAACCGTCTGAGCGGTTCACCTGGGCTCGAGCGCGCCATCGCCTGGACCGCCGAGCAGATGAAGGCCGACGGCCTGGAGAACGTCCGGACCGAGCCGGTGAAGGTGCCCTACTGGGTTCGCGGCCGCGAGTCGGCCCGCGTCGTCGAGCCCGTGCAGCGCAATCTCAACATGCTCGGCCTGGGTGGCAGCGTCGCCACGCCGCCCGAGGGCTTGACGGCCCCGGTGGTGGTGGTCGGAAGCTTCGACGAGCTCGAGCAACTCGGCCCCGACAAGGTGAAGGGCCGGATCGTCGTGTACGACGTGCCGTGGAAGGGATACGGGCAGACAGTGCAATACCGGTCGGGTGGGGCCTCGCGCGCCGCGAAGCTCGGAGCCGTGGCGGCATTGGTGCGTTCGATGACCGGCCACAGCCTCTACACGCCGCACACGGGCGGCATGAATTACAACCCGGCGGTGCCGGAGAAGATTCCGACGGCGGCCATCACCGTCGAGGACGCCGCGTGGCTGCGCCAGATGACGGCGATGGGCCAGGAGGTCAAGGTCCAGCTCGTGATGGAGGCCGAGACGCGCCCCGACGCGGACTCGGCGAACGTCATGGGCGAGATCGTCGGTCGCGAGTTTCCAGACGAGGTCGTCGTGCTCGGCGGACACATCGACTCGTGGGACGTCGGACAGGGAGCCCAGGACGATGGGAGCGGGATGATGGCGGCATGGCAGGCGGTCGCGCTGATGAAGCAGCTCGGCTTGAAGCCGCGCCGGACCGTGCGGGCCGTGGCGTGGGTCAACGAAGAGAACGGCGGGCGCGGCGGACGCGCGTATCGTGAGGGGCTCGGAGCCACCGTCGGCCGCCACGTGGCGGCCATTGAAATGGATGGTGGGGCCGAACAGCCGGTCGGGTTCGGTTTCTCCATCACCGGGGCCGCAAGCGACAGCCCCCGCGTCACCGCGGGTCTGGCCTCGCTGCGAGCGGTGGCCCGCCTGCTCGAGGCGATCGGGGCGAACACGATCGAGCCCGGCGGTGGCGGGGCCGACATCCAGCCGTTGATGCGCGACGGGGTTCCGGGCCTCGGGCTCAGGACTATCGGCGAGCACTACTTCGACTGGCATCACACCAACGCCGACACGCTCGACAAGGTGGACCCGCAGGACTTCCGCAGGTGCATCGCGACGCTCTCGGTAATGGCCTACGTCCTGGCTGACATGCCGGGCAAGCTGTGAGGGCCCTGCTGCCGCAGATCAGGAAACCCTGACACCCCCCCAACCCCGCCGCTCCCCCCGGCCTCAGGGGGCCAGCGGTCGCTCCATGCGGAAGAGCACGTAGTCGGAGCTCCGCATTTCGGCCAGCGCGCGCTCGTAGGACCGCCGGGACGCCGGAGAACGGGTGTCGCGGAGGCGGGATGCGAGACTCTCTACGTGGAAGGCATCGGGGCGGACCACCACGGTGCCGACGACGGCGATTGCCCCGGGAGGAAGGACGCCGCTGTAGTCGAGCGTGGCGGATTCGTCCTGACTGAGCCGCGTGTCGCTCTGCTGGGTCCACTGGCCGTTCGCGAAGCTGACCCGTCGCGCGATCAGCCGTTCGGCAACGACCCGGCTCACGCCGCCGCCGGCAATCAGCTCGATCCTCATCCAGACTTCGGGCACGACGTAGGTGGGGAAGGCGTGGCCCGTGTCCGTGTTGGTAAGGATCATCCGGCTTTCGACCCGACCGCCCACCACTCGGCGAGCGTCGAAGGTCCAACGGACACCGGCGCGCACGGTGTCCGGGTCGTGAATACCCCTGAACAGGTGGCGGCGGTCGGGCATGTGGCAGGTCTGGCAGGTCCGGCCCTCCTGCGCCGCCCTCGAGCCCCGCCATTCCTCGACCGTATTCTCGAGGAACGCCCCGTGGACCATCTCTGCCTTGCCCTCGCTGAACTGGTGGCAGCCGGCGCAGAAGTCCACGCTCTCGAAGAAGTCCCTCGTTGCGGCCGGGCCGTGCGGCGCCGGATACCGCGAGACGAGCGGCGCGATCGTGGTGGGCAGCGGCGGCGGCCCGAACTTCTGGCGCGCCCGCGAGTGACAGGCCGAACAGCCGACACCGTCCGCAGAGAGGTACGGGTCGACCCACTGGTCACGAAGCGGCGCATGGCAAGTCGCGCACATCCCGCTCAGGTCGGGCTGGTCGTTCATCTGCGCCCACACCCCCGGTCCCATGGCCATGGAGTGGCGGGTTCCCGACCAGTCGCTGAACTGCGACGCGTGACAGCCGGCACACGACGCCGCCGACAATTCGCCTCCCTGTGCCGGAATCGGCCGTTTCCAGTACCCCGCCACGCTGGACGTATCGACCCCGGGCGCCGGCGTCTCGTCCGGTTGCACCTGCAGGGAGCCCATGTAGGCGCTGAGGTCCCACACGCTGCGCTCACCGCCAGGCGGCACCTCGTAGGCGGGCATCGTGGTGCCATTGAAGCCCGTCAGCACGGAGCGGATGAGGCTGATGTCGTCGGGTCCGGCCTTGAACGTCCCGGGGCGGGTCAGGTTGGTTGGGGCATCGGCGAGTCCCCGGGCGTTAAGCAGGTCCGCGGCGCGCGGGCCGTTGCCTTCCCCGGTCGGGCCGTGGCAGGCCGGGCATCCCCAGGCTCGGTACACCTCTTCGCCCCGCTGCACGCTGCCCTCGACGCGGGGGGGCAGCACGACCCCGGGCGGCGCCTGTTCATGCTGCCAGCGCGGCGAAAAGGCCTTGATGCGGGCGACCAGCCGGACAACGTCCTCGTCCTCGAGGAAGTCGAACGGCGGCATTGCGCCATCGCCGCCGGCACCGCGACGGATCACGCCGGCCAGGTCGGCGTCGCTTGGAAGCGAACCCGTCGGGGTCGAGCGGACCTTGAAGTCCGCCCGCGTGAAGTCCGCGGGTGGAATTCGACAGAACCCTCCGGCGACCCCGTCACCGCGACCCTCGAATCCGTGGCAGGAGCTGCAGAACGTCGAGTACAACTCCTCGCCCGTGGCCGCGCCGGCGACCGCGCGGTCCAACGGTGGACCTCCACCGGGCGTCGAGACGCGAGCGTCAGGCGGCCACAGCCCGGGCCAGTCGAACCGCGACGCGACGATCGCCGCGCCGACGAGCACCGCCAGAATCACCACCCCTTTCAGCGTCGTCGGTGTCGTCACGTCTCCTCTGTGGCTACTGCTCGTCTGCGCCGGTGGAATATCCGAGCTCTACCGCGGCCTCGCCGCCCGCTTCGACACTCACGCTCGACGTGACCGTACCGAGCCGTTCGTGCCACGCCTCAATCTCGTGGACGCCCACCGGCACGTCAGGGATCTCGAACGTGCCGTCGGTGCCGGTGACGGCAAAAAACGGGTGATCGACCACGCCGACAAACGCGAACATCCAGGGGTGGACGTCACAGGTCAGCCGCAGGATGCCCTCGGTCCTGAGGCGGAACTGGTTGGTCATGCCCCTCTGCGGCTGGGCGACGTTGAACCCATCGGTCCCCGGCGATATGCCGTGCACGTTGTGCAGTCCCGAGTCACTGTTCGACACACGAAGCGGCTGTCCAATCCGGACACCCACGACCCGGGGAACGTAGAGGCATCCCCGCTGGTCGATCTCAACCGGCTGGGTGGGTACTGGCGTCTCCGGAAACGACCCGCGCAGGCGGACGAAGACGTTGGCGAGGCCGCCGTTGCCTCCGACGACGATGGTCTCCTGCACCGCCGGCGCGTCCGCGCCGGCCCGGTGGCACATGGGGTCGTCGCGCATCCGGATGGGAGGGTTGGGGGGCGGTGTCCCGGTCAAGTGTACGCGCCCCTTGATCGTACCGGACGGCACCGACACCGCGGGCGCGGCTGGTTGCGGGGGTGCAGGTGCCTGTCGGCACGATGAAGCGGCGAGTCCTGTCGTGACGAGCAGCGTAACGATGAGCAGGGCATTCATGAGTCGAGCCTCGAACCTCGGCCCTGTCGCGGGCGCACGGCGCGGAGCGGACCGTTACGAGACGCGATGTTACGATTCCTCGGTTTGCCGCGGTCGTGCCCAGTGTATGGCGATGCGATTATGTCCCAAATGGATACGGTTCGATTGTATCCAGCCGGCTCGCGCGACGATTCCTCAATTTGCTTGAACCGGCCACCCACGATGCGGTAGCGTGCGGCTCACTTGACCAACGGGTTCTCCGAGGTGAGGAGCGCGGCACCGGACCGCGATATCCAGGAAGTCGCGGTATACCTCAGTCGAATCACCGACCTGCCCTTCCGCGAGGCCACCCGCTGGAAGGGGCTCGTGGCCACGCTCAGTGGGGCGGACGCTCGATGCCCGGATGGCCGTGACCGGCGAATCGACCCCGACCTTCACGCGCTGCTGTTTCCCCACGATGCGGCGCCGCGGCCGGTGCGCGTCTACTTCGGCAACGAGTTCTGCGAGCTGCGGATTCCCAATCGACGGGAGTTCGAGGCCTCGTGCGCCGCGGTGCACGAGGCCGGGCTGCCCCTGACCTTCGTCACGCCACCGGTCACCGACGAAGGACTGGGCTTTCTCGTCGATCGCCTGAGGCACCTGCAGAGCTCGTCTCCGGGATCGGAGGTCGTGGTCAACGACTGGGGCGTGCTCCGCCTGGTGAGGGCGGAGTTCCGGTCTCTCACGCCGGTGCTGGGACGCCTCATGAGCAAGCTTCTGCGAGACCCGCGCGTCACCCCGCGTTGCGGCGATCCCGGCATGTCGCCGGGAGCCCTCAACAGCCTGCGGACGTGCTCGCTCGACATCGCGTCCTACCGGAGCGTGCTCGCCAGTTGCGGGGTCGATCGGGTCGAGTTGGACAACGTCTACCAGGGGATCGACCTGGACTTCAGGGCGATGGGCCTCCGTCCGTCCATCTATGTTCCTCACGGCTATGTCACCACCGGCCGCATCTGCCTGCCAGCAAACGCGCACCTGCCCCGACACCGGAAGTTCGGTACGGCGGCCGAGGCCTGCCCCCTTCCCTGCCTTCGGGTCGAGATCGGCCTGACCGATCGGCGTGCCCTGGCGGATGGCGGCGTACACCAGTATGTGCAGCGGGGGAATACCGTGTTCTACCGGCAGAGTGAACCCCTGGTGTCACAGGGTGTGACCTGGGCTGCGCGGCAAGGCGCGCGCCTGGTGTTTCAGCCCGAGATTCCGTTCTAGGGTCGGCCGATGCGACTCCTCGCACCCACCAACCACCCGGATGAAGTGGAGATGCTCGTAGGGAGCGGCGCCCACGAACTCTACTGCGGCGTGGTGCCCGGCCAGTGGACCGACCGGCACAGCCTCGCCGCGCCGATCAACCGCAGGGGATCCGGACCCGGCAACATGCAGACCCTCGGCGAGCTCAGGGATCTGGTGGACACGGCCCACCGGCTCGGGGCGCTCGTCCATCTGGCTCTGAACGCCGCCACGTACAACGAGGCTCAGGTGCCGTTTCTTTGCGGGCTGGCCGCCGAGGCGGCGGATGAGATCGGGATCGACGCCCTGATCGTGGCGGACGTGGGTCTGCTGAGCGCCCTCATGGGCTTTCGACCGGGCCTCCGTGTGCACGTCAGCAGCCTGGCGGCCGTCCATAACAGCCAGGCGGTGAGGTTCTTCCGTGACCTCGGGGCGTCCCGGGTGATCCTCCCACGTCAGACGCGCGTGGACGAGGCGGTGGCCATGGCCCGCGCCGTGCCGGACGTCGAGCTCGAAGTCTTCATCTTGAACGATGGCTGCATCTACGAAGAAGGCCACTGCAGTACCGTCCACTCGGCCGGCCCGATCTGCTTGACCGACTGGGGCTACTCCTTCAGACCCGTCGGCGCCGCCGGCGAGCTGTCGGCCGCGGATCTGGACGTGATGGCGGACAACGCGCGCGCATACGGCGAGTGGATCGGCTGCCACGTCGGCCAGGCCGACGCCGTGACGCCCACGGGCGTTCCCTCGGGTCCGTGCGGCCTCTGTGCCATCCCGGCTCTCCACCGCGGGGGCGTGCACTCCCTCAAGGTGATCGGAAGGGAAGCGCCGGCCTACAAGAAGCTGCGCAGCGTCCAGCAGGTACGGGCCGTCATGGATGGTGTGAGCGACGGCAAGTCGGCGCAGGAATGCCGAGCGCTGGCCCAGGCGATCCGGGGCACGCCGGAGCTGTGCCGCTCCGGCTTCGGGTGCTACTACCCGGAGGTGGTGCGAATGACTGGAACGACAACCTGAACGCGAGCTGACCCTGCCGCGAGATGTAGGCCGGGCGGCGCACCGCCGCCCGGCGGACGCTAGGCCGTGGCCGACGCGGACGCCTCGTGGGCCCTGGCCGTTGCGCGAGGGAACAGGATGTGGTTCTCGAGGTGCACGTGGACGTGCATCTCGCGCTCGAGCTCCGACAGCCCGTGATAGAGGCCACGGAAGGTCGGGCAGCTCCACTCCGGCGGCGTGTAGTCGCCGGTCATCTCGCGCATCTTCGCCAGCGCGGCGCCGGCAGTGTCGTGATCGGCTTCCATCGCACTCACGGCGCCGTCGATCCAGGTCCATCCGCCAGGCTGACCGCTCGACGCGTGCGCCTCGAGCCGCAGGATTTCCGGGAACAGCTCCCGGTCCTCCTTGGCCATGTGGTGGAGCAGCTCGGCCTGCAATTCCTCGTACGTGCGCTGCAGCGGCAGGAGCGTTTCCGGCAGGTGCGTTCCGTGCGCCTGCACCACCTTGGTCATCATCGCCGAAAGCCGCGGCAGCTCGGACCGCAGCGGCTCGTGATACGTCCGCTGGATGTGGGTCACGAGCTCGGCGAACGTGGCCGTGCGCCAGTCGGCTCCCGCCACGCTCTCCCGCTGCGCGCTGCAGAGCTCCGCAATCAAGGAATCGGTGTCGATACCCTGCTGCTCGCACGCTTCGGCGATCGGGATCTTCCCGCCGCAGCAGAAGTCTATCTTGTGCTGCTGGAACACTCGAATGGTCGCGGGATCCGCCGTCGCCACGTCGGCGACCTTCGCGTCGGCTGTAATCTGCATTGTGAATCCTCGGTTCGGGGTCAGGGCCTGAGGGCAGTCTAGCGCCCGCAGGCTGACGCCGTCTTTGCGCTGGCGCAAGCTGACGGCAGCCCTGGATTCACCCGTCCCGAGACGCGCGGGTCACTCGTCCGTACGCCCGATCGGGTAGTCGGTCAACGACCCGCCGGGCACGCCCGTCCGAAGCGCATTCAGCACCGCCAGGAGATCGATGATCTCCTGGACCACCGCTCCCGAGACAGGCGGCAGGAACCCGGCAAACGCAACGGCCATGCCGGCGACGCTGACGGCCATCCCGCCGACGGCGCTCTGGAGCGCGACGCGACGCATGCGCCGGGCGATGTGGAACAACTCGTCCACCCGCTTCAGGGACGTGTCCATGACCACCGCGCCGGCGGCCTCGGTGGTGATCTCGCTCTGGTTCCCGAACGCAATCCCGACAGTAGCGGCGGCGAGCGCCGGAGCGTCGTTGATGCCGTCGCCGATGAACAGCGTCGGTGCCCGCGCCATCTCCGCCC
>JADZBZ010000141.1 GCA_020851835.1 Acidobacteriota bacterium | reverse complement strand
GCGCGGCACGGCGCGTGCAGGTTCGGGGTGACGCGAGGTCCTTCCCAAGGAGCATCCTGATGACGACCCCAGCCGGTTCCGCAGGCCTCGCCCAACGCCTGCTCGCGATGGAAGAGCGGTTGAGCGCCCAGCTCACCGAGCTTCGAGCCCGTCTCGACGCGCTCGACCGCCGTTTCGATCAGCGGTGCGCCGAAATCCGATCCAAGCAGGACGAAGATCTCATGCTGCTGAAGGCGATGTCGTGTCAGCTGCGCGGCCGCGTGGAGCGCGTCGAACGCCGGGCCGGACGGAGCGGGGCGTGACGCGTCCGCGCGGGGCGGCGCCCCATCCGGGCCGTGACCATCCGCAGCACCTCGTCCCACGTGTCGGCGCGCGGCGCCGCCAGGTGCCGGTTCGTCGAGCTCGTGAAGACGATGGTGGGATGCCCCTCGGCGCGGAGCTGCGCCACGTTGCGGGGCGAATCCTCCACGTACAGGTCGGCGCCCACCGCCGACTTGTCGGCCAGGAAGCACAGGTCCCAGTACGGAATGTCGTGGCCGTCGAGCCACTCGACCGTCTGCTGCACGGCAACCCGGTGGAAATTCTTGATGAGCAGGCGATGGGTGATGATCCGGATGCGTACGCCCAGATCGGAAAGCTGCCGCAGCGCCTGCGGCGCGCCGGGCATCGGCTGGAGCACGCGGAACAGATCCCGCTGGGTCACGGCGAAGTGGTGCAACTTCGGATATCCGCCCGGCGCCCGGGCCACGCCCCATTCCGGCAGGTCCCACGACACCTCGGAGGTCAGCGAGTCGGCGGGCACGCCCAGCCACTCGGCCGCGATGGGACGCAGCCCGTTGTAGAAGTCGGCGCAGGTGCCGTCGAGGTCCACGCCGAGGACGAAAGCGGATGGCATGGCCAGATGGTATCGCGCGCCGGGGATCGCCGCCCGCCGGGCGAGGGGTCCCCGTCGACTACTTCGGGAAGCGCCCGAGGGCCACCAGCAGGTCGAGCCGCGCCTGGCGCACGCGGTCTTCCGCCTGAGCCACGGCGGTCTCGAGATCTCGCGCCGAACGCTGCGCGTCGATCACCTCGATGTTCGTGGACGCGCCGGCATCGAATGCCACGATGGTGATCTTCAGCGCCTCGTTCGCCGACTGCGCGGCCGCGCGTGCGCTGGTCAGCGACCGCCCCTGGTATTCGACCGCCGCCTGCGCGGTCCGCACCTCGGCCCTGGCCTGCAACGCGAGCCGCTCGAGCACCAACTCGTTCTCCCGCAAGTCAGCCTCGCGCTGACGCCGCAGGCCGCGCCGCTGGCCGCCGTCGAAGACGGGCTGGGTGAGCGACACCGACAGCCGCCAGGTGCCCGACGGCTGGAACAGTCCGGCCGGCGCAATGTACTGCGGGTCGAACGAGACGTCGGCCCGCGGCCACCAGTCGCGCGCGCTGTCGTTCACGATGCGGGCGGACAAGTCGCGCTGGGCATTGAACAGCCGATAGTCGGTCCGGGAAGGGAGCCAGGAATCTTCGGCGCCGATGGTCGGCACCTCGAAGGCCGGCTCGCCGGCGATGTTCACGGGGCCGTCGGCATTGAGCAACACGCCCAGCGCTTCCTGCGCGCGCCGGACGTTGAGCAGCGACACCTCGAGCAGCGACTCCTCGGTCGACACAATCTGGGCTGCCCTGAGTGCGTTGAGGCGCGACCCGATGCCGCCCTCGAGCCGCTTCTGGTTGTAGTCGAGCTGCGCGCGCGATGTCTCGAGAGCCCGGCGCTGCACCTCCACGAGCCGCTGCTGACCGACCACGGCGAGATACGCGGTCGCGGCCGAGACGGCAATCTGCCGCCGCACGTCGGCCGTGCTCAGGCGCGCGACCTCCACGCGGTCCATCTGCTGCACGCGGGCAGCCCACTGCGATGCCGCCAGCACGGGATAGCCGATGCTCGGCGCCAGTTGCCACTGGTTCTGCGGCTGCACGACCAGACCGTCGAAGCCGCGTTCGCTGTCGAGCGTGGTGTTGACGACCGACACGTTGACAAACGGCAGTGTCGACGCCCGCACCTGCTGAAGCAGCGCCTCGGCCCGCAGCACGTTGGTGGCCGCAATCTGCACACTCGGGTTTTTCTCGATGGCTGCGCTCACCGCTTCGTCGAACGACACGGCCGGCACCGGCTGCGCCAGTGCGGGCGAGGCCACCAGCGCGGCGGCCACGACGACGGCGGCGACGACGCCGGCAGCCGTCACACCCGACGGGCCATCGTCGTCGCCCCCGCGGGCGGCTTTGCCGGGGACCAGGGTCCGGATGATCACGTAGAGCACGGGGATGAAGATCACCGACAGGAACGTCGACGCCACCATGCCGCCGGCTACGGTCGTTCCGACCGAGTTGCGCGCGGCGGCGCCGGCGCCGGAAGCCAGGGCCAGCGGCATGACGCCCAGGATGAAGGCGAAGGAGGTCATCAGGATGGGCCGCAGCCGGATGCGTGACGCCTCGACCGCCGCATCGAGAATCGACAGGCCGCGCTCGCGCATCTGCTCGGCGAACTCCACGATCAGGATGGAATTCTTGGCGGCGAGCCCGATGAGCAGCACCAGGCCGACCTGGCAGAACACGTCGTTGGCCAGGCCCCGCACCAGTTGAGCCGAGAGCGCGCCAATGATGGCCAGCGGCACGCCCAGCAGGATGATGAAGGGCAGCACCCAGCTTTCGTACTGGGCAGCCAGCACGAGGTAGACGAGGATGACCGACAGGCCGAAGATGAGGCCGGCCTGCGACCCGGCCTTGATTTCCTCGAGCGACTGGCCGGCCCAGGCGAAGTCGAACCCGGCGGGCAGGGTCTGCCGGGCCAGCGCCTCCATGGACAACAGGGCCTGGCCGGAACTCTGCCCGGGCCCGGGATTGCCGGTGATTTCCGCCGACCGGAACAGGTTGAAGTGGCTGATGATCTGCGGTGCCGTCGTCTCGCGGAGCCTGACCACGGCCTCGAGCGGCACCATCTGGCCGTTGGTCGTGCGCGCGTAGAGTTGCTTCAGGTCGGACGGATTGGCGCGGTAGCGCTGGTCGGCCTGCGCGTACACCCGATAGGCGCGGTTGTTGAAGTCGAAGTCGTTCACGTACGACGAGCCGAGAAACACCTGCAGCGCGTCGGTGACTTCGTGAAGGGGTAGCCCGAGGCTGCGGGCCTTATCCCGATCGATGTCCACGACCAGTTGTGGATCGTCGGCCCGGAAACTGCTGAACAGGCCGGCGACGCGGCCGCTCTGGTTGCCCGCGCCGATCAGGCCGAAGGTGGCCTGGGCCAGGCCACTGATATCGGCGCCGTTGGTCTGTTCGAGTACCTCGAACTGGAAGCCGCCAAACGTGGACAGACCCTGAATGGGCGGGGGCGGGAAGGCCGCCACGATGGCGCCCGGAATCATGAAGAGCGGCCCGCTGATCCGGTTGAGCACGGCGCGCAGTGAGTGCTCGGCGCCGTC
>JADZBZ010000140.1 GCA_020851835.1 Acidobacteriota bacterium | reverse complement strand
AGGCGCGTGGCCCGCAACGTATTGCATCAGGCTACTCTACCGGGAAGAACGTGCCCCGGCAACGGCGCTACGAGACCGGCGTGCAGCGTCCGAACCTTGATGGCCGTCGGTGTCAAGCCCGCCGCGTCGCCGAGTCGTCGGACCAGCGCCGGCGGTTCCACCTCCAGCTTCCATTCGTCGGCACGGGCGCCCAGCGCCGCAAACGCGTGCACCCACTCGGACCACCACGGCACGGCGCTCGTGGCCAGCGGCTCGAGGATCAGCACGCGATGGCCGGACCGAACCGCGTCGAGGAGTCGCGGGAGCAGCAAGGCGCGCTCGGCGTCCGGCAGCTCGTTGACGAGGTAGCTGGCCACGATGAGCGAGGGGCGCCGGGGACCGCGCAGGCGGGCGGCGCTGCCGCGCGTCACCGTGCCGCTCAGGCCGAACGCCGCGTAGGTGTGCCGCGCTTCGGCCAGTGCCCACGGGTGGGTATCGAGGCCGAGGATGGTGCGCGCCCCGATCGTCACGGCGGCCGCCGCGCCGGCGGCGCCCGTGCCGCAGCCCAGGTCGACGACGGCATCCGGGCCGACCGCGTCGATCGCCGGCGCAAGCCCTCGGAGCACCTGAGTCGTCGCGAGGAAGTGCAGAGGCCCGTAGTAGAGTGCAAACGCGGCGCGCTTGCCCGCGCCGTCCAGCACGCGGTGCGCGGAGAGCGCGGTCTGCCGGCGCTCGACGTAGGCCGAGGAGAGCGCGCAGAGGGCGCGCGAGACCTCGACGAACTGCAGGTCGGCCAGGTGGCGCGCCTCGAGGCGCGCCATCCACGGAGTCAGATCGGCAGCCATCGACATCATCTCGGGCGCGGACATTCGGAGGCGAGCCTGGACGCTGGAGAGCCGGTTACGGGGGAGGCGAAAGTGGGGTGAGTGACGGGGATCGAACCCGCGACAGCCGGATCCACAATCCGGAGCTCTACCACTGAGCTACACTCACCGTCCGTCGAGCGAACCTCGAAATTTTAGCATGATCCCGCTGCTGCCCCCTGGCGCACCATTTCCGCCGGTCGACCGCGCACTCCGACATCCCGATGGACTGCTGGCCGCCGGCGGCGACCTGTCGGTCGAGACGCTGGTGCGCGCTTATGCGCGAGGCATCTTCCCCTGGTACAGTCAGGGCGATCCCATCTTGTGGTGGTCGCCCGATCCCAGAACGGTACTGCCCTGTGCGGAGCTGCACGTGTCCCGGTCACTCCGGCGCCGCCTGGCCCGGCGTCGGTTCCGGGTGACGCTGGACGAGGCCTTCGCCGACGTGCTGACCTCCTGTGCCGAGCCGAGGCGCGACGAGACGGGCACATGGCTGCTACCGGAAATGCGAGCGGCGTATCTGGCGATGCACGACCGGGCGCTGGCACACTCCCTCGAGGTCTGGATGGACGGGCAACTGGCCGGGGGTATCTACGGAGTCGCCCTCGGCCGGATGTTCTTCGGCGAATCGATGTTCTCGCGCCGTACCGACGGCTCCAAGATCGCACTCGCCCATCTGGCGGCCCAGCTCCACGCCTGGGGCATGCCGCTCATCGACTGCCAGATGGATACCGAACACCTCCGGTCGCTCGGGGCCCGGCGCCTGGCGCGCCACGACTTCGCACGCCGCGTCGACGCCCTCGTCCGCCAACCGGGCCCGGCCCACTGGCGCCTGGACGCCGGCCTCGACCCGCTGGCCATCCTGCCCTCGTCCGCTGAGTCGGCGCCAATCCGCTGATAGCCGCTAAGATATTCATGTGCCTGACGCGACGTTCCGTGAAGAGGTCCAGACCCACTCGCGTGCCGACGAGCGGCTGGACGAGCCGCGCCTCTGGCGGGTGCTCCTGCACAACGACGACTTCACCACGCAGGAGTTCGTCGTCTGGATTCTCCAGACGGTATTTCAGCGCGACCCATCCGACGCCCGGGCCATCATGCTGCACGTCCACCGGTCGGGCGTGGGCGTGGCTGGCCTCTACACCCGAGACGTCGCCGAAACCAAGCAGAAGGCCGCGCGGCGGCTGGCCGAGCAGCAGGAGTTCCCGCTACTGGTGACCGTCGAGCCCGAGCCCGAAGGATCGAAGCCGTGAGCCGCCAACCCGTTCCGTTCGCTCCGCAAACCCTGGAGACCATCCGCCGTGCGTTCCGGCTGGCTGCCGACCGACGCCACGAACTGGTCGGCCTCGAGCACCTGCTGACCGCGCTGGTGGAGGACCGGGGCGCGCTGCAGGTGCTCCACTCCTGCCGGGTGGACATCCCGACGCTGCGCGCCGACCTGGACGACGTGTTGAAACGGGCGTTTTCGCCCGTCCCGGGCCGGCGGGCCGTGAAGCCCGAGTCGACGATTGGCTTCGACCGGGTCGTGGAACGCGCCGTCGTGCACGCCGCGTCTTCCAGCGCGCCGCAGGTCGAGACCGGCTCCCTTCTGGTGTTCCTGCTGCAGGAGGAAGACAGCCACGCGGCCTACTTCCTGCGTAAGCAGGGACTCGATCGGCTGACGCTGCTGCGCGCCATCTCGCACGGGGCGGGCGACGAGTCGGCCCCGGCCGGCGCGGGCGATCCCGAGTCGTCGGGCGGCCCTCGCGATCCGCTCGAGGCCTACGCATCCGACCTGGTGGCGCGGGCCGCCAAGGGCCAGATCGATCCGCTCATCGGGCGGGAGCTCGAAGTCGAGCGCATGGTGCAGGTGCTCTGCCGGAGGCGCAAGAACAACCCGCTGCTGGTTGGCGAGCCCGGGGTGGGGAAGACGGCCCTGGCCGAGGGCCTGGCCCTGCGGATTCACCAGGCGGACGTGCCCGAGCCGCTCAGGGATGCGCGCGTGTTCGCCCTCGATCTGGGCGCGCTGGTCGCCGGCACGCGCTATCGCGGCGACTTCGAGGAGCGGGTCAAGCAGGTGCTGGCGGCGCTCGAGAAGCACCCGCACGCCATCCTGTTCATCGACGAGATCCACACCATCATCGGCGCCGGGTCGGCGTCGGGCGGGGCGATGGACGCGGGGAATCTCCTCAAGCCGGCTCTCGCCTCCGGCGTGCTGCGCTGCATTGGTTCGACCACCTTCAGCGACGTGAAGCAGTCGTTCGACAAGGATCGCGCGCTCGCCAGGCGGTTCCAGAAGATCGAGGTGCTGGAGCCCTCCGAGCCCGAGACGCTGGCCATCCTCAAGGGCCTGCGCGGCGCCTACGAGCAGCACCACGGCGTCTCGTACACCGACGAAGCCCTCGAGGCGGCCGTCACGCTGTCGGCCCGGCATCTGCGGGACCTCCATCTGCCCGACAAGGCCATCGACGTGGTAGACGAGGCCGGCGCGCACGCCAAGCTCGCGCGCATTGCCACGGGCGGGGCCGCGGACGGGCGCCGCACGGTCACCTCTGAGGACATCGAGCGGGTCGTGGCGAAGATGGCACGGGTGCCCGTGCAGGCCGTGTCGAGCGACGACAAGGTGGCCCTGCGCCGTATCGACGCCGAGCTCAAGGCCGTGATCTTCGGGCAGGACCAGGCCATCGACGATGTGGCGTCGGCGATCAAGCTGGCGCGCTCGGGCCTGCGGGCCGCCGATAAGCCGATCGGCAGCTTCCTGTTCGCGGGGCCCACCGGCGTGGGCAAGACCGAGCTGGCGCGGCAACTGGCCCGCGTCCTGAAGGTGGAATTTCTGCGCTTCGACATGTCCGAGTACATGGAGAAGCACGCCGTGGCGCGGCTGATCGGCGCGCCGCCCGGCTATGTCGGCTACGAAGAGGGCGGGCTCCTGATCGACGCCGTTCGCAAGACGCCGCACGCCGTGCTCCTGCTCGATGAAATCGAGAAAGCGCACCCCGACCTCTTCGCCATCCTGCTGCAGGTGATGGACCATGCGACCCTCACCGACACGCACGGGCGCAAGGCCGACTTCCGTCACGTCGTTCTCATCATGACGACCAACGCCGGGGCTCGCGATCTCTCCGGGCGCAAGCTCGGCTTCGGCACGGCGGGGGAGGGCAGCAAGGCCGTGGGAGCGCTCGAGCGGCTCTTCTCGCCCGAGTTCCGCAACCGGCTCGACGCGACCGTGCACTTCAACGCGCTCGGCGCCCGCGAGATCGAGCGCGTGGTGGACAAGCACGTCGAGGAGCTGGCCGCGCTCATCGTCGACCGGCGCCTGACACTCGAGTTGACCCCGGCCGCGCGGGCGTGGCTGGCCGCGCGCGGGTTCGACCGTGCCTTCGGCGCAAGGCCCATGGCACGGCTGGTGGAGCGCAGCATCAAGAAGCCGCTCTCGGAACTGCTGCTCTTCGAGGAGCCCGCCCCGGGCGCACGCGTGCT
>JADZBZ010000139.1 GCA_020851835.1 Acidobacteriota bacterium | reverse complement strand
CCCGACACCGCCGCCGGGTTCATCGTCGGAGGCCCGGGCGGCTGCGGGACCGCCACCGAAACCGTCACCTCATTCGACAACGGTCCCGCTCCGCCCGAATTGGTCGCGGCGAGGCGGACGAAGTAGGTGCCCGGCGGGATGCTCGAAACGACGACGCCGCTGGCCGGCGCACCCATGGGGAGAGTGGCGATGGGCGGACCGCCGGCGCTCAGTGACGCCACGAGCACGTAGCCCGTCGTGGTGCCGCCCGTTGTCGGGGGTGTCCAGGTGAAGGTGGCCGCGTTGCCGTGGACATCCGCGCCCAGGCCGGTAGGCGCTCCCGGCAGCACCGGCACGCTGAAGGTGACGCCCGGGGACTCCGGCCCCGGCCCCGACGCGTTCGATGCCTGCACGGTCACGTGGAACGTGCCATTGGGCGCGCCCACCGAGGTGCCGAGGACGTTACCCACCGGCAGGGCAGCGACCACGCCGCCGCCCGGCGTAAGACGTGCGATGACGGTGTAGCTGGTGGGCAACCCGCCCGTCGCCGGCGCCGTCCAGTTGATGTTCACGGAGCTGCCGTCGCCCGAGATGGTGGGCGTGCCCGGCGCGCCGGGGGCGCCGGCTCCGCCGCCGGTAAGCGCCAGGCGGGCGGCGTTCACGTTGATGCGCTGGTAGACGGCCTGCGGCGCGGCAATCGACAGCGGATCGTTGATGCCGACGCCGGTGGCTTGCGCCGCGCCCAGGATCTGCGCCACGCCCAGGGTGGGCGCGGCCTGCTTGAGCACGGCCCACATGCCTGCGACGTGGGGCGTCGCCATCGAGGTGCCGCTCAGGACGCCGAACGTGTTGCCGGGCAGCGACGAGGTGATCGAGCTGCCGGGGGCGATTAGGTCCACCATGCCCGGCGCGCGGTTGGTGAAGCTCGACATCGCTTCAGGCGTCTTCGTGCTCGAGCCCACGCTGACGGCGCTCGAGATGCACGCCGGCGCGCTGACGCCCGTCGTGAACCCATTGTTCCCGGTGGCGATCACCGTGGCGATGCCGATGCTGAGCAGGTTGTCGATGGCGGCCTTGCGCGCCGCCTGCGTCGCGTCACACGGAGCTGCGTACGGTCCCCCGCCCCCGAGGCTCATGTTGACAGACGCGATCTGGTTCGCGTTGCCCGGGCCAGCCACCGCCAGGACGCGTTCGAGGCCCAGGATCTGGTCCGAAGTGTAGCTGAGGGCGCATGGCGACGGGCCGCTGCCGCAGTTGGCCGATCCAGTGAACCGCGTGAACACCTGCATGGCCAGCAGGTTGGCGCCCGGCGCGACGCCGTTGATACCCCCGGGGCCGGCAGAGCCGGCGGCGATGCCGGCGACGTGCGTGCCGTGGTAGCACCCGTCGATCGAAGAACTGCAGGGGACGCCGCTCCCGACC
Source organism: Acidobacteriota bacterium (assembly GCA_020851835.1). Taxonomy (GTDB): domain Bacteria; phylum Acidobacteriota; class Vicinamibacteria; order Vicinamibacterales; family UBA2999; genus VFZN01. Next base: position 1,635 of record JADZBZ010000139.1, on the reverse strand, counting down.
TCCGTCGAGGCAGTCACTCCTCCCGGACACACCGTTGTGCCCGTTCCGCCGCCGCCGGCGTTCGAATAGCACGCCTCGGAGACGACCTTGTTCAGCAGAAACCCGTGGGTCTTCTCGACGCCCGTGTCGAGAATGGCGACGTGCCAGCCCGTGCCGGTGAAACCGGCCGCCCACGCCGGCGGCGCGTTGACGATGGTGGTGCTCTGCCCGAGTAAGGGTCTGTCGAGGCTATCCAGCGCGATCGAGGTCACGTCATCCAGTGCCGCGATGGCAGCCAGCGCGCCGCCGTCGACGCGCGCGGTGAAGAACGGAATGGTCTCGAAGCGCTGGCCCACGACGGCGCCCGCCGCCGCGGCGCGACCCATCGCCGTATCCACCGCCGCGTGCATGGCATCGCGCTGGGCGGCCACCTCGGCCGGGCCATCGAGCTGGCCTTCCGGCACGAACGCCGCCCGCACGCCGATGATGACGGGCGCGACCCCATCGGCGGTCACCTGGGCGGTGAGCTCGGCGGGAACGGTAAGGCCGGCCTGCGTGGAGATGGTCTGGCTGCCAACAATCGCGCTCACCAGCAGGGTGAGCAGAAGGCGGACGGGGGTACGCATGGGTTCTCCAGAGGTTTGGGGGATGGAAGCGATCGAGTTTGGAGGGTATCGCAAACACGACGGGAAATGGAAGCCGGCTGCCCTACACCTCCTTGAGCTTGTGCCCGCGAAACAGGAAATAGGTCGCCAGCCCCGCCAGCACGACGCCGTTCACCGCCAGCATCGCCGGCGCCGACCCCACCTGCGTGATGAGCCAGCCACTGGCGAGGCTGCCGAGCGGCGAGCCGCCGCGGAAGGCCACCATGTAGATGCTGACGACGCGCCCGCGCAGTTCGCCGGGGGCAATGAGCTGCACGAGCGAGGTGGTGAACGAGAAGCACATCACCAGCAGCGCGCCGGTGAAGAACAGAATCAGGATGCTCAGCCGTACGTCTGGAGACAACGCAAAGGCGGTCATCGCCACGCCGAAGCCGCCGAGCATGATCAGGAGCAGCCGGCCCATGTGCCGGCTCCGGCCGAGCCAGGCCACGATCATCGCCCCGCACACCGCGCCGACGCCCGACATCGTCATCATGCGCGTGTAGAGCCCGACGTCCTGATGGAACACGTCCTTGGCGATGATGGGCAGGAAGGTGAGGAGCGGGATGCCGAGGAAGGCGGCGATGAAACCGAGCATCGTCAGCGTCTGCAGGTTGGGCGAATCGCGGACGTAGCGCAGGCCATCCTTCATCTGCGCGGCGAGGCTGACCGTGGAGGCGGGCGGCACGTGCACGTTGCGCAGGGCAAGGATGGCGGCGATGACGAAGAGAAACGAGATGCCGTTGATCCCGAAGCACATCACCATGCCGAACGACGCCAGGGCCGCGCCCGCCACCACGGGCCCGATAATCCGCGCCAGGTTGAACTGGATGGAGTTGAGCGCGACGGCGTTGGGCAGGTCCTCCTTGCCGACCAGCGTCGGCACCAGCGACTGGTACGCCGGGCCACCGAAAGCCTGCGCGCAGCCGGTGAGCCCCGACAGCGTGAGGATGTGCCAGATCTGCACCCGATCGAGGAAGACCAGAGTCGCCAGGGTGAAGGCCGCGGTCAT
>JADZBZ010000138.1 GCA_020851835.1 Acidobacteriota bacterium | reverse complement strand
ATCATGTCGCCGACGCGTTGATGGGCGCCCTGACGCTGCCGGCCGTGAGTCCGCCTCGCGTCATCGCCTACGCGCCCGACGCGTTCTGGAGGGGCGAGGCGCACCGGCTGTCGGATCGTCCGGCGAGCCTGGGCCGCGTTTTCGAAGAGGCTGCGGCCGTCGGCGCCGAGCAGCTGATTGTCGTCTCCGCCGCCCCCGGGCCCCCGGGACCGCACGACCTGCGTCCGGCGCGGCTCGATGGCCTGGGCCAGGTGAGCGAGCAGCTCGCCTCGGCCGAAGCGGCGGCGCTTGGCGACGCCCTGCGGCACCTGCAGCACCGCTTTCACGGCGCCTACGTCATCCGCCCCGTGCACAATCCCATCCGCCCGCTGGATCTCGACGGCATCTACGACGAGCGGTCGGACCGCCGGCACTCGCTCGAGGAGCTGATGGAGCGCGGCTACGAGGATGCGTACCGGCAGTTCATCGAGCCGATACTGGGCGCGAGCGGCGAGCGGATGTAGGCGGGCGGACACGGGAATCCTGGGGCCGCCTCGGCGGCCGGAGAGAAGACGATGCGCAAGAGCACCGAGCTGATTCACACCGGCGAGCGGACGACGGCGGGCGCCACGCCCTCGCTGACGACGCCCATTTACGCATCGAGCACCTTCATCTTCGAGTCGGCGGCCGAGGTGCAGGCGTATCAGGACGGGCGCTCGTCGGGCTATCTCTACTCGCGCTACGACAACCCGACGGTGGTGGCCGTCGAGGCGAAGCTGGCGGCGGTGGACGGCGCGGAGCGGTCGTTGCTGTTCAGCTCGGGGCAGGCGGCGAGTACGCACGCCCTGCTCACGCTGCTGCGGCAGGGCGACGAGGTGGTGTGCAGCGCGGCCATCTACGGCGGCACGTATCACCTGATTGCCGACTGGCTGCCGCGTTTCGGCATCGAGGGCCGTTTCGTGAGCCTCGACGAGCTGGCGCGTCCCGCGTCGGTGATCGGCCCGCGGACCCGGGTGGTCTGGTTCGAGTCGCCCATCAACCCGACGCTGCGCTGCGTGGACGTGGCGGCGGTGGCAGTGGCCTGCCGGCAGGCGGGCGTCGTGTCGGTCGTCGACAACACGTTCGCGTGCCCGCTCAACCAGCCCGTGCTGTCGATGGGGGTGGACCTGTCGATGCAAAGCGCGACGAAGTATCTCAACGGGCACAGCGACGTGACGGCGGGCGTGCTGTCCGGGACCCGAGCCCTGCTCGATCCGGTGGCCAAGGCCCGGCGGCTGATGGGGGCCACGCTCGATCCGCAGCCGGCCTATGCGCTGGGCCGCGGCCTGAAGACGCTCGCCCTACGGGTCGCGCGGCACAACGAGAACGCCTTGCACGTCGCCCGCGCGCTCGAGTCACACCCCTCGCTGGTACGCGTCTACTATCCGGGGCTCGAGTCCCATCCCGACCATCCGATCGCGCGCCGGCAGATGACGGGGTTCGGCGGCATGGTGACCATCGACGTCAGGGGCGGGCGGGAGGCGGCGTTCCGCACCTTCGATCGCCTGCAGGTGATCAAGCGCGCGGCCAGCCTTGGTGGCGTCGAGAGCATCTGCAGCCTGCCGGTGCTCACGTCGCACACCGGCCTCGACGATCAGGCCCTGGCGCGGGCGGGCGTGTCGGCCGGCATGATCCGACTGTCGATCGGACTCGAAGATCCGGAAGACCTGGTGGAGGACCTGAGACAGGCGCTCGCGAATTGAGCGACGAAGCGGGCCGCTCCACTACCGCGCCGCCTGCTTCACCTCGTGCAGGAACTCGAGCACCAGTTCGAGCATCCGCTGGTTGATGCGGCTGCCCTCGTAGGTCCCGAACTTTCGCTGGAACGCTTCGACCGGTACGACGGCCTTGGCCATGGTCCGGTGGCCGCCGGCACTGCCGATGTCGTTGAACCATCGCCGCACGAAGTCGCCGGCGTTGCGCGAGTAGCCGAGGTTTCTCACCGACACCACGAAGGTGTCGTTCACCACGCCCGAGACGATGGTCCACTGCACGTCTTCGAGCTGCAGATAGAAGTCCGCCACGTAAGGGACGAAGTCCTCGCGCGGGGGTTCGCCCAGGAAGGCGCAGAACACGTGCTCGACCATGCGCCCCGTCTGCCACGCCTTGATGACGTAATCGAGGCGCTCGCCCGTGATTTCCGACCCCTCCATCTTGCGGACCATGGTGGCGTCCGCCCGCGGATAGAGGTAGGTGAAGGCGTCGAGGTCGGCGCTGTTGGCCTGGCGGTTGAAGAAGAGGGTGTCCGACTTGATGGCGTAGAGCATCGCCGTGGCGGTCCGCTCCGAGACGTCGATGTCGACGGCCCGGAGGTGCTCGGTGAGGATGGTCGACGTCGATCCGTAGTGCGGGCGGATGTCGCGATAGACGGCCGTGTAGCCTGGCTGTTCGGGATGGTGATCGATGACCAGATCGGTATGGGGCAGCAATCCCGGAAAGTAGTGTGGCTGCACGTCTACCAGAGCGATCTTGTCGAAGGCGGCGAGCTGGTCGGGCGTCACCACCTCGTGGCCGAGGTCGAGCAGCTTCACCATGCGCTGGTTCTCGGGCCGCGTGACGCCCTGGAGGCAGCCGATGATGGCCGTCTGGCGCGTCCGCCGCAGCAGGCTGCGCAGCGCCAGCCCGCTGGCCAGGGCGTCCGGATCGGGATCGTTGTGCGTGAGGATTAGGACGCGGGCGGCGTCGCGAAAATAGTGCTGGTACTGCTGGACCTTCTGCCGGGTCACCGAGCGGCCGAACTCGGTGAGCAGGGGCGGGCCGATCAGCTCGGCCAGGGTCAGCGTGTTGACGTCCGGGAAGTCGGACCTGAGTGTCTCGGCCTTCTTGACATCCTCGGGCCTCGAGCCGAGGACGTAGACCAGCGTACCGCCGGCGCCGGCGACGGCGTCGAGCACCTTGCGCAGCCCCTTGCGGCCGTTGTCTTCGATCAGGACGACCGTGCCCGGCGTGAGACCGGCCTTGACGAAGCTGTCGAGTCGCTGGGGATCGGCGATGGCGACCGGGAGACCGAGCGGGGCGACGCGGCGCGCGAGGGTCGCGTTCTCGACCATCAGCTCGACATCGGCGTGGGGCACCAGGACGGCCTCGAGGAGCCGGGCGATCAGCTCCGTATGACAGACCGCAAGACAACGCACAGCCGTCGATTATAGGGCGGTCCGCCCTCGCGCCGCCATCTTCCGCTGCCTGAGACCCGCTGGGCCGAGCGCTGGGCCGGTGGAGGACTTGCCATCCGAAAACATCACGCTCGTGGACATCGGCACCGAGGTCGATTGACGCGCCGAGATCGGCGCGCCGTACCAGCTCGGCCATGCGTCCGCCAGCGGCGGTATCGACGGGCAGGGGCGGACGATCGAGGAGGCCAGGGTGGCGCGTTGCCGTCTCGATGTCCGCCCCGTGCTGGGGGGATTTCGCGCCGCCGAACCGTCTCCACGGCCATCACCGGCAGGGGAGGGCGTCGTGGTGCTTGTGGTACCATGGAAGTTTCTTCACCCGACGCTCATGCCGTCCGTCTACGACCGGTTCCATCTCACTTCCGACTTCGAGCTCCGCGGTGACCAGGTCCGGGCCGTGCCCGAGCTCGTCGAGGGGCTCAACCGCGGCGATCGCCATCAGGTACTCCTCGGGGTCACCGGGTCGGGCAAGACCTACACCATGGCCCAGGCCATCGCGCGCGTGAACCGGCCGACGCTGGTGATGGCGCACAACAAGACGCTGGCCGCTCAGCTCTTTCAGGAGTTCCGCCGGTTCTTCCCCGAGAACGCCGTCGAGTATTTCGTCAGCTACTACGACTATTACCAGCCCGAGGCCTACGTGCCGTCCAGCGACACGTACATCGAGAAGGAATCGACGATCAACGATGAAATCGACCGGATGCGCCTGTCGGCCACCCGGTCCCTCTTCGAGCGGCGCGACGTCATCATCGTGGCCAGCGTGTCGTGCATCTACGGGCTGGGCTCGCCCGAGGCCTACTACGGGATGCTGCTGCCGCTCGAGTGCGGCCAACGCATCGGCCGGGACCAGATTCTGCGCAAACTGGTCGAGATTCAATACGAGCGCAACGACACCGAGTTCGGCCGCGGCACGTTCCGCGTGCGCGGCGACATCGTCGAGGTGTATCCGTCCTACGAGGAAATCGCGCTGCGGATTGGCCTGTTCGGCGACGAGATCGACGAGCTGGT
>JADZBZ010000137.1 GCA_020851835.1 Acidobacteriota bacterium | reverse complement strand
GGCCTCTCTGTGCTGCAAATCGGCACGCTCGTGCGCGTCCTGCTCGAACAGGGGGCCGCGCGCGCCGAACTGGTGGCGGCCAGCGTCGTCCATCAAACCAGCGGCGCCCTGGTCAGCCGCGAGTCGGCCTACCAGGACATTCGCTCGAGCCCGACCGTCCTGTCGGCGCTCGAGTCGGCGATGTACTCACCCGAGGTGCTGTACGCGGCGATTGTCGATCGAGCGCGGACGGTGGTGGCCGCCAACGACCCGGCCCAGGTAGGTCGGAGCCTGCCGCGCGGCGAGGACCTCACGCGCCTGGTGGCCGCCTCGGGCTACGACCAGGTCCGCGCCGTCTACACCGAGGGCCGCACGCTGGAGTGGCGCCAGACGCTGGCGCTGGGCGACGAACCGTTTGGCGAGATCTGCATCGGGCTCTCGCCGATCCTCATCCGGCAGGAGCTCTACCGGTCGCTCGTGCCGGCCGGGTTCGCCGTGGGTTTTGCCCTCGTGATTGCGGTGGGCGTGGCAACCCTGCTGGCGCAGGTCGTGCTGCGGCCCATCCACGTGATCACCAGCGGCCTCAGCCGCCTCGGCCGGGGCGAGCTGGACAAGCCTCTCGATTTGCGCGACGAGGAGTTCAGGGACCTGGGCGACGTCTTCGACCGCGTGTCGGACCAGCTCAAGAACGCCGTCGGCGACGAGCGCACCCGCGCGCAGGTGGTGGACCTCACCCGCCGGGTGGCTTCCCTCGGGCGCCTGACGGCCGGCGTGGCGCACGAGGTGAAGAACCCTCTCAACGCGATGACGATTCACCTCGAACTGCTCAAGCAGAAGCTCGCGTCGCCCGATCCGGCATCGGCCGCGCGCCACGCGGATGTCATCGGCACCGAGATTCGCCGGCTCGACGACGTGGTGCAGGGATTCCTGAAGTTCGTCCGGCCCGAGGACGTGACGCTGGCGCCGGTGAAGGTGCAGTCCGTCGTGTCGGCGGTGCTCGAGGCGGTCATGCCCGAGGCCGACCATGCGGGGATTACGTGCGAGCAGGCCTGCCAGGATCCCCAGCTGGCCATCGAGGGTGACGAGACGCTGCTGCGCCAGGCCTTTCTCAACCTCGCGCAGAACGCCGTGCAGGCCATGCCGCGAGGCGGCAAGCTACGCATCGCCTGCGGTGCGGGCCGTGACGGCCGCGTCGAGGTCCGGGTGCAGGATACGGGAGAGGGCATTGCGCCCGAAAACCTGGCGCGGATCTTCGATCTCTATTTCACGACCAAGAAGCGCGGCAGCGGCATCGGCTTGTCACTGGTCTTTCGGACCATCCAGCTGCACAATGGCGACATCGACGTTGAGTCCACACCGGGCAGCGGCACCACGTTTGTGGTGAAACTTCCCCGAGCACGGTAGCCGCGAGCGCGATAACATCGATTCGATGCGACTGCACTCCCTTGCCGTCGTGCTGCTCCTCGCCCTTGGCGCCGGCGGCTGCGCCGCCCGGGCGGCCACCGTGGCACCGGAGCCCGAACTGCCCGAGCTCACGCCGCCACCCGCCCCCCCACGGATCGTGGCGATCTATGTGGAACCCGTCGATCTGCCGCCGGTGGAGGCTCCGGCCGCCGCCGAGCCGGTGAGCCCGGCCCGGCCGGCCCCCAAGCCGGTGACGGCACCTCCGGCTTCGGAAGTGGAAATCCCGCAGGGGCCGCCGCCGCCACCCCCGGCGTTGACGCTGACCCCCAGGCCGGGTTCCGAAGCCAAGACCGAAGCCTCCATCCGCGCGCTCCTGGACCGGGCGTCGGCAGACCTGGCCCGCGTCAACGGCAATGCCCTGTCGGCGGACGGCCGCACGCAGTTCGAAGCCGCCCGGCGCTTCGTCCAGCAGGCCGAAGAAGCGCTCAAGGCCCGGAACCTGGTGTACGCGGGCAAGCTCGCCGACAAGGCCGCGGTGATGGCGGCGGTTCTGGTGCGCTGAAGCGGCAACAGGTTGCGGTCACGCGGTCGTTGTGCGAAAATAAGACGAAAGTTGGAATTTCCGTAAAGAAAGCCGATATTTAGCGTTCGACCTAAAATAAAAGCGCAACATCTTGTGGTCGAAGGCTTGACAAGGGAATGTCACGGGCGCATATTGGGGCCTCGCGCGCGAGAAAGGTTCGCGCCTCGTGCCCATCCCAGCGGCAGGGGGAACGGACGCAATCGAGCCAGAAGCCATGAGCACCACTGCACGGAGACGCGCGCAACAAGCAACCTAGAGATGTTGGGATTTTCGAGGGAGACGTCCCCAGGGGAGGGGTGTCCCTTCACGGTTTGGAGGGAGCATGCAGGATGGTGCTCGAAAGCTGACGGCGGCACCGGCCGGGCAGTCGGCCGGGACAGCGGCGTTCAGCGAGCAGGCGGAGGCCGCGCGCACCGAGGCGCGCGGATCGGCGACACCGGGTCTGGACTTCCCACGGTTCTTCACCGCGGCGGGGCAGGATCCGTTCGATCAGGTCGAATGGGACCTGCGCGATGCGGTGATCGGCAGCGAAAGTGGCTCGATTGTCTTCGAGCAGCGGGGCGTTGAGATTTCCAAGACGTGGTCCCAGCAGGCGACCAACATCGTCGTCTCGAAGTATTTCCGCGGGCACGTCGGCTCGCCCGATCGTGAGCGTTCGGTTAAGCAACTGATTGGCCGGGTGGTGGACACCCTCACGGCCTGGGCGCGCAAGCAGAAGTACTTCGCCACCGACGCGGCGGTCCAGGCATTCAGCGACGACCTCAAGCACCTGCTCGTCGAGCAGAAAGCGGCGTTCAACAGCCCCGTGTGGTTCAACTGCGGCTTCGAGAAGGCGCCGCAGTGTTCGGCGTGCTTCATCAACTCCGTGGACGACACCATGGAGTCGATTCTCACCCTGGCCAAGACCGAGGGCATGCTGTTCAAGTACGGCTCGGGCACGGGCAGCAACCTGTCGTCCATCCGCTCGGCAAAGGAACTGCTGGCCGGCGGCGGCACGGCCTCTGGGCCGGTGTCCTTCATGAAGGGCTTCGACGCCTTTGCCGGCGTGATCAAGTCGGGCGGCAAGACGCGCCGCGCGGCCAAGATGGTCATTCTCAACGCCGAGCACCCGGACATCGTCGAGTTCATCAACTGCAAGGTCGAGGAGGAGAAGAAGGCCTGGGCCCTCATCGACGCCGGGTACGACGGTTCGTTCACCGGACCGGCGTACGCCTCGGTGTTCTTCCAGAACTCCAACAACTCGGTGCGGGCGAGCGACGAGTTCATGCGCGCGGTGGTCGACGACGGGCTGTGGCAGACCAGGGCCGTGACGACCAGCGAGGTGATGGACACCTACCGGGCGCGGGACCTGATGCGGCTGGTGGCCGAGGGCACGTGGGTGTGCGGCGACCCGGGCATGCAGTTCGACACGACGGTGAACGAGTGGCACACCTGCCCGAACACCGCGCGCATCAACGCCAGCAACCCGTGCTCCGAGTACATGTTCCTGGACGACTCGGCCTGCAACCTGGCGTCGATCAACCTGATGAAGTTCGTCGGCGCCGACGGCGAGTTCGACGTCGAGGGCTTCCGCGCCGCGAGCCGCACGCTCATCACGGCGCAGGAAATCATCGTCGACAACTCCAGCTACCCGACCAAGGCAATCGAGAAGAACAGCCGAGACTACCGGCCGCTCGGCCTCGGTTACGCGAACCTGGGCGCCCTGCTGATGTCGCGCGGGCTGCCTTACGACAGCGACGCCGGCCGCGACTTCTCCGGCGCCATCACGGCCCTGATGACCGGCGAGGCCTACGCGCAGTCCGCGCGGGTGGCCCGCGATCACGGCGGGCCGTTTGCCGGCTATGCCCCGAACCGCGAGCCCTTCCTCCGTGTGATGCGCAAGCATCGCGAGGCCCTCAAGGGCATCAACACCAAGCACGTGCCCACCGACCTCTACCACGCCGCCAAGCAGGCGTGGGACGATGCGGTGGAGCTTGGTGAGGACTTCGGTTACCGGAACGCGCAGGCCACCGTGCTCGCGCCGACCGGCACGATCGGCTTCATGATGGACTGCGACACGACGGGGGTGGAGCCCGACATCGCCCTCGTCAAGTACAAGAAGCTCGTCGGCGGCGGGATGATGAAGATCGTCAACCAGACGGTCCCCATGGCGCTCAAGCGCCTCGGCTACACGGCCGCGCAGGTCGACGACATCGTCAATCACATCGACGAGCAGGAGACCATCGAGGGCGCACCGCACCTGCTGGACCGCGACCTGCCGGTGTTCGACTGTGCGTTCAAGCCGGCCCGAGGCCAGCGGTCCATCCACTACATGGGTCACATCAAGATGATGGGCGCCACCCAGCCGTTCATCTCCGGCGCCATCAGCAAGACGGTCAACGTGCCGAAGGACGCGACGGTCGAGGACGTCGAACAGGCCTACCTCGAGAGCTGGCGCCTGGGCGCGAAGGCCATTTCCATCTACCGCGACGGCAGCAAGCGGACGCAGCCGCTCAACACGTCCCGCGACGTGGCGGCCGCCACGAGCGTCGTGCCCGGGGACGTAGTGGACGCCGCGGTCGCGCAGGCGCTGGCGAGCCGGACGCCGATGCGGCGGAAGCTCCCAGACGAGCGGCAGGCCATCACGCACAAGTTCGACATCTCGGGCCACGAAGGCTACATCACCGTGGGCCTCTTCGAGGACG
>JADZBZ010000136.1 GCA_020851835.1 Acidobacteriota bacterium | reverse complement strand
GCATCGCCGACGCCCCCGGCGATGATCACGGTCCGATCACCGTCACCGCGGCCCAGCCCCGCGCTGCCGAGGAACTGGGCGAGTCCGCTGATCAACCCAACGGCCGCCGCCGCGCCGAAGGTCGAGAAGTAGTGCTGGTTCACGCGGTCCCGGAGACCTGCATCGCCGATCTGGTTCAGCCCCATGAACTGGTCCAACCGGTAGGTGCGTCCGTCTGGCATCAACAGCCGATGAAACGCGACGGCGAGCCTGGTCTCCCCGAGGGCCTGCACCGGCCGTGTCTGACCCAACACCCGCGAGCCGGCCGGAATGAGCACGTGCTGGCCGCTGTGCGAGTAGACCGGGTTGGTGACGAGGCAATTGACAGGAGACGTGGCGGAGCCGTCGAGGCGATTCGAAAGCACCGCGTCGATGACCGTCCCTTCCAGAACGCGGTGGAGCGGACCCGCAGCCGTGATGGGGTCGGTCCGCTCGGGAGTCGCGCGTTCGCCCGGTCGCCTCTGGTCCTGGGTCGTTGCGGGAGGCGTCGGTTGAACCGGGGCCGACTGCGCGGCCCCTACTGCGGCCCCTGCCCGCGCCGTTGCACGCACTGCCGCATCCGCGATCTCGTCCATGGAGGGCACGCCGGGCGTGTCTGACGGGGTGCTCGTCGGCGAGGCCGGTCGTCCGGCGTCCGGTCTGTCCGGTTCGGCTCGACGACTCAGCACGACGTTGCTGGCGAACAGGCTCTCGTACTCGCGGCGACGCCGGTCAGCCGCGATCGGGTCTTCGGGTGGCGGCGTTTGGGAAGGTTCGTAGTAGCCAGCCGGCGGGGCCGCGGGCGCCTGCTCGGCCGCCTGCAGCTCGGCGAGGGCACGGGCCTCCGCGGCACGCAGACGCTCCTGATAGTCCCGCACCCGATCGGCGCTCTGTGCCGGAACTGACGGTGAGGTCTGGGTGGCCGCCGGGCGCGCCGGCGCATCGGGCCGGCCGACCACCAGCATGATGACCATCATGAACAGCGCGAGCCCTGCCAGCAGCCAGGTCTGGACACCGCGTGGGATGACCCCACGTGGGATGGGCCGGCGGTCAGTGACCGTCGATACCGGGGTCGAGGGTGGCTCGACCGGTGGTGTGACCGGTTCCATGTCTCACCGTCCCTGCGCGAACGCGAAGCGCTCCTTGCCGAGCGACAGATAGCCTTCATCGACCACCTTCGGCACGACGTAGGTGCCGTCGTGCACCTGGAAGTTCAGGAGCGAGGGCTTGCCGTCCTTCATCTCGTACAGAGCGGGCAGTTCCGAGGCGTCGGTCTTGATGTAGGTGAACCGCCCGTCGTGCCAGATAGACCGCACCAGAAAGGGCTTGGTGTAGCGTGCGGTGCCGTACGCGAACTGCAGCCGGGTTGGGTACTGCTGCTGATAGGTGGCAATCGCGTCCGCGGCGCGGCGTTCGGCGGCCTCGACGGAGGCGCGTGCCTCGGCGATCTCGGCCTTGAGACCCTCGACCTGGGCGGCGCTGTAGTACTTCGGCTTCCCCGTCTGCTCAGCCGGGTCCGCGTTCACGTACACCTTCAGGTCGGGGAGTGCCGCCCCGCCCTTCTCGGTGAGCAGGAACGAGTACACCGTGCCGCTGGCGGCGACGAGATTGAGGTTGGTCGTCGCGCCTTCCTTGGCCGGCTTGACGTGCGCGATGTTGTGGGTGGCGCTGATGACCCAGAAGTCCTTGTCGCCGCAGATCACATCGAGAATCTCTTCGCCGTCCGGGAGGACGACCATCGTCGTGTAACGCAACCGGGTCTGGAGCGGCACGAGGCTGCGGGCATTGGCCGACACCTCCCGAATTCCAGTGGTCTGAGCGCCCACCGGCACGCCGCCCCATCCGGCCAACATGGCCACCACCACCGCACCTGCATACCAACGTGGCATCACGCACCTCCCTGGTCTTTCATGCCGAGGCTACGAGGCGGTCCAGACCCGCCTCGAACCCGAACTCGCGGAACGTCTCGGCGACCCGTGCGTTGTCGATGGGCGTGTTGGTGTAGATCCAGTAGCTCTTCGGGTCCACCGTCAGGGTCAGGACCTTGGCGAGGTCCTGTCGCTTGAGCAGGATCTGCTGTCTCGGGATCAGCCCCGTGAGCAGGTCGAGCTCCATGTCGTTCAACTGAAACAGCTCCGCGTAGTTCCGGCGGTCGAGCGCCGGATTCGCGAGGAACAGCTTGGTCGGACAGCTCTCCACGACCGTACGGAGCAGATCGCTGGACGCGAAGTCCTCGACCGTCTGCGTGGCCAGTACCATCGCCGCGTTGCGCTTGCGCCAGGTCTTCAGTCCCTCCTGCACGTAAGCGCGCAGCGTCGGGTGCTGAATGAACCGCCACGCCTCGTCCATGACGCACACCTTGAGCGCACTGGCCTCGCCGGGATCCTGGATCCGAGCCACCACGCGATGGAGAACGTAGAACAGCAGCGGCTCCAACAGCACGGGATACGCCCGCATCGCCTCGAAGTCGAATATCTGCAGGCGGTCGATCGTCAGCGTGTCATCGACGTTGTCGAACAGACTGGCGTAGCGTCCTTCGCCGATCCATTTGTGCAGCCGCCCGGCGAGTGCCCGCGGCAGGAGATTGGCCAGGGTGAACAGCCGTCGCTGGCTGCGATCGAGGACGTAGAGGTTCTCGACTGCTTCGTAGATCTCCCGGTCCTCGAGATCGCTGACCCGATATCCGTCGTCGCCTTCGAGCAACACGCGAACGAAGGCGTGGAGGAAATGCAGGTGCTCGGGTGTTGGATCGAGCGCGAACGGGTTGATCGACACGGCGTGTTGCCGGAGCCCTACCTCGATGTAACTGCCGTCCAGCAACGTGGCGAGCTTCCGATAGCTGTGGCCGAGGTCGAGCACGACCGTCTGCGGGCTGTACTTCTGGGCGTGCGTGACAAGGAAGTTGAGCAGGAAGCTCTTCCCGCTGCCGGTCGCTCCCAGCACCAGCGTGTGCCCGACATCCTGCACGTGCAGGTTGAAGGCGTAAGGCGTCTGGTGCGGCGTCTCGAACACCGCAAGGGCCTCGCGCCCAAGATGCGGGCTGATGGCTGCCCCCTGCTCCCTGGTGAACAGGAAACTCATGTCGGCGAGGTTCGTCTCGAGGAGCGCGAGCCGGCGCAGGTTGTGTGCGCCGTTGCCAGGGACGATGGCCAGCCAGGCGTTCAGCAGGTTGTAGCTCTCCTCGAACAAACTGCCGTCGTGGACCGCCATGGCTTTCATGGCTTCGGCCGCCTGTCGCTGGAGCGCGCGGCCGTCGACGCCGTGAAGGACGAGGGTCAGGGACACCTGTCCGAAGTAATGGCCGTTGACCTCCATCTCGGTGAGGGCATCGCCCAACTGGCGCACCGTGGCTGACGCCGAGTCGTCGACGAGCATCTCCTCGGGCTTCGCGTCGGGCGCCACGTAGTTGACGATCGAGACGCGCTTGTTGAAGAAGTGCCGGCGTCGGCTCTGCAGCTCTCGGCGGATCCGGTCGCTCCGAAGGCGCTGCCACTCCAGGCACGCGACGAACTCGCCGG
>JADZBZ010000135.1 GCA_020851835.1 Acidobacteriota bacterium | reverse complement strand
GGCCGACACCCCGACGAGAGTCTCTGGTCTCCAGGCTAGAACAACACCCAGCAGATCACCGCGCCGACGACGGTCATCGACAGACCCCAGGCGAGCAACTGGTTGAACAGCTTCCGCGGATCCTCGCCAGGTGGAATCGCGGCAATGCACAAGGCCCCGATGGTGGAGAGCGGCGAGAGGTCCACGAGGTGGCCGCCGACCATCATGGACGAGGCGATTCCCAGCGCATCGCCGCCCCCGAGTCGCTCGACGAGCCCTGGAATCGTCGGCAGGAACGCCGGCAGCACGACCCCTGACGTGCTGCTGTAGACCGACACGACGCCCGTGACGAGCGCCACGATTCCGGTGACGGTCGACGGCGTGGAGATGCGCGCGAGCAGGTCCGAGAACAGGTCCATACCCTGCGTTTTCTCGAGCACGCCAATCAGCACCGTGACGCCGGTCACCAGCAGTACCACGCCCCACGGCATCTTGCGGACGGCATCCCGCTCGTCTGCCGCGCCGGCCAGCGAGAGCAACGCCGCCCCGGTCAAGGCGGCCATACCGACGTTCAAGTCCCAGCCCACCACACCTACCACCAGCGCCACGAGCACGCCAAGTGTGAGCCAGTGGACACCGGCGAGGGGCTCGACTTTCACGGCCTCGGTCTCGCCCCCCCGGCGCGACCGCCGCCGGAAGAGCGCCACGCCCCCGAAGAGCACGTAGGCGATGAAGGTGACGACGACGTGCGCCACCAGGTTGTTCGTGTAGGTGGACCACTCGGCGCCGGCGAGGCCGATGCGCGCCATGATGCCGTTGACGATGACGCCGGTGGGCGCGAAGGGCGAGAGGGCTCCAGCCTGCGCGCCGTTGCCGACCATCAGGGCCATCAGGAAGGGCGGCACCGCGGCCTGGGCGCCCACGGCCATTCCCATAGGTACCAGGATCGCCGTCGTGGAGATGTTGCCAGGCCCGATGCTCGAGAGCAGCGCGGCCACCAGGAAGAACATCACCGGGATCAGGCCCGCGTTGCCGCGGCACAGGTGAACCGCGCGCGCGGCCAGCCGCCCGAGCGTGCCGTTGCTCGTCGCCATTCCGAACAGCAGCGTCACACCGACCAGTGTGAGGAACAACTGAACGGGAAATCCGCCGATCACGGTGCCGAGCGGCATGCCGCCCAGATACACCCCCACGATCCAGGCGAGCGACAGCGAGACGACGCCCACGTTGACCTGGGTGATCATGCTGAGCGTGATCGCAGCGACGAGCGCGATGAGCGAGATCCAGGCGAGGCTCATGAGTGCGGCTCCTTCAGAAGCGATCGCAGCAGCGCGGCCGGGTGTACCGGCCGCACGCCGGTGAAATCCGATACCTGGTGGCGGCACGAGGTGCCGGCCGCCACCAGCACCGCGTCGGATGGCAGCGCCCGTGCGGCCGGCAGCAGCTTTCGCTCGCCGATGGCACGCGACACCTCGTAATGGCCGCGCGCATAGCCGAACGATCCAGCCATCCCGCAGCATCCCGCGTCGAGGTCGGTCACCGCCGCGCCCGGGATGCGGCCCAGCAGGGCGGCGGCGGCCGGCCCGAGGCCCATGGACCGCTGGTGGCAGTGGACGTGCAGCAGAATCGTCGCGGGTCCCGCGCGGAGGCCGAGCGCCGCACGGCCGGCCGAAACCTCGCGCTCGACCAGCTCTTCGAAGAGCACGGCCTGCCGCGCCACCACGAGCGCGCGGTCGCGCATCGAGCCGCGCAGCAGGTCGGGCGCGTCTTCACGCACGGCCGACAGGCAGCTGGGCTCCACGAACACGATGGCCTCGCCCGCCGCCGCCCGCGGATAGAGCGCCGCGACGTTGCGGCCGGCCAGCGCACGCGCCTCGTCGAGCAGCCCCTGCGAGATGAGCGGACGGCCGCAACAGACGTGCGGCGCCAGGCTGGCGCCGATGCCGGCGTGGTCGAGCACGTCGAAGGCGGCCTCGCCAATCTCGGGCTCGACGTGCGACGTGAAGGTGTCGGCGAAGAGCACCGCGCGCGGCTCGGAGGTTCGAGCGCGGCGGTGGCGCAACCGGTCGCGCAGCGTCCGCCGCGCCCACCGCGGCAGGGTCCGCCGCCGATCGACGCCCAGCACCGCCTCGGCCAGCCGGCGGCCGGCGGCGCTGCCCGCGACCGCATTGGCCACCGGTGCCAGGAGGCTGCCCAGCCTGGCCAGCTCGTCGATGCGCCCGAACGCGTTGACGTGCAGGGGCACGCCGTGGCGCTGCCAGTAGCCGGCGAGAAACTCGCTCTTGTAGCGGGCAACGTCCACGCCCACCGGGCACTCGCTCTTGCAGGCGCGGCACTCGAGGCACAGGTCCAGCACCTCGTGCACACCCGCGTC
The DNA here is from genome assembly GCA_020851835.1 of Acidobacteriota bacterium. Lineage (GTDB taxonomy): Bacteria > Acidobacteriota > Vicinamibacteria > Vicinamibacterales > UBA2999 > VFZN01. Next base: position 18,265 of record JADZBZ010000135.1, on the reverse strand, counting down.
GTCGAGGCCGGCGTCAGCCATGCGGCCGCTCATGGCGAGGCGGAGGACGTTGGCGCGGCCGCGCGTCGAGTGCGCCTCGTCCCGGGTGGCCATGTAGGACGGGCACATCGTGCCGTCACGCGTCTTGCGGCAGGCGCCCACGCCGCTGCACATCTCCACCGCGCGTCCGAACCCTCCAAAGGAGGCGTAGTCGAAGTAGGTGACCGGGTCGGGGGTTTCGTAGCCGGCGCCGAAGCGCAAGTGGGACGTGATGGGCGGCGTGTCGACGATGCGTCCGGGGTTGAACAGCCCCTGGGGATCGAAGGTCCGCTTGACCGTGCGGAAGGCCTGATAGAGCTCGGCCCCGAACATCTTCTCGTTGAACGCCCCGCGCACCAGGCCGTCGCCGTGCTCGCCCGACAGCGCGCCGCCGAATTCGAGCACCAGGTCGGCCACCTCGGTGGCGATGGCCTCGAAACGGGCTACGCCCGCGGCCGTCTTCAGGTCCACGACGGGCCTGACGTGCAGGCAGCCGACCGAGGCATGCGCATAGACGCCGGCCGTCGTCTGATGCCGTTCGACGATGTGCAGGAACCGTGCGATGTAGTCGCGCAGGCGGACTGGCGCCACGGCCGTGTCTTCGACGAACGACACCGCCTTGCCATCGCCCCGCATGGCCATCGAAAGGCCCAGGGCGGCCTCGCGCAGGCTCCAGACCCGTGCCTGGCTCGCGGCGTCGGTGAGGGCCCGCGTCCGGCACCGGACCCCGCTCGAGCGCAGGTCCCGCGCAAGAGCATCCAGGCGCGGTGGCAGCTCGTCGGCACGATCCCCATAGAACTCGATGCACAGCAGCGCCGAGCCGTCGCGCTCGACGATCGACCGGCGCATCGCATCGAGCGCCGCGTTCTCGCGCGTATGGCTGAGGATGAAGTCGTCCATCACCTCGACGGCCGCCGGCTCGTGCCGCAGCACCAGCGACGTGGCGCCGAGCGCCTCGAGCAGGTCGTCGAACTCGGCCGTCAGCATCGCCCGGGCCGCCGGCAAGGGCACCAGCCCGATGGTGGCTTCGAGCACGAAGCCGAGCGTGCCTTCCGAGCCGACGATGATGCGTGACAGATCCACGGGCTGGTCCGCGTGCACGAACGCGTCGAGGTTGTAGCCGCCGACGCGCCGCAGAATCTTCGGAAAGCGCCGGTCGATCTCGGCGGCGTGTGCCCGGGCCAGCGCCGGGATGGTCCGGTAGGCGTCGGCGGCGATGCCGCGGCCGGCCCGCGCTTGGTCGAGTGCCGCCCCCTGGCGCGGCTCGAAGCGCACGACCGCGCCATCAGCCAGCAGGACCTGTAGCTCGCGCACGTGGTCGATGGTCTTGCCGTAGACGAGGGATCGTGCGCCACTCGAGTTGTTGGCAATCATGCCGCCCACGGTGGCGCGGCTGGCGGACGACACGTCGGGGGCGAAGCGCAGGTTGTGCGGCCTGAGCGCGGCGTTCAGATCGTCGAGGACGAGCCCCGGCTGCACCCGGGCCGTACGTGCCTCGGCGTCCACCGCTATCACGCGATTGAGATACTTCGACGTATCGATGACCAGGCCCGCGCCAACGGCCTGGCCGGCCTGCGACGTGCCCCCGCCGCGTGGCGTCAGCGCGACGCCGTGACGGGCCGCCACCTCGACCGTCTTCACGACGTCCTCGGGCGTTCGCGGAAGGACGATGCCGAGTGGCTCGATCTGATAGACGCTGGCGTCGGTCGAGTAGAGCGCCCGGGACGTGGCGTCGAAGCGCACTTCGCCTTGGAGCGCCGCGGCCAGCTCGCGCCTCAGCGTGCCGGAGGTGCCGGGCATGCGGACGAACATCCGGGACTATGGCGTCGGGTTGGCAAGGCGACGCGATTGTAAGCCGGTTTCAGCGGGCGAGGGCCAGCTTCACCTGTGCGAGCACCTCGTCTTCGTCGGGGAAGCCGCCTGCGTCCTTGCGGGCGACCACCTCGTCTCCCACCCGAATCGAGAATTCACCCCGGGCGCCCCCCAGCACCTCGGGGTCGACACCGGCATCCCGCTTGATGAGCGCCGCCAGCCTGGAGGCGCGAGGGTAGTAGCTTCAGACTTGGCAGTAGCGAATCTGCACGTGCTTCATCTCGTGACCTCCCTCGGCCGGCCTGTGGCCGTCTACTGGCTCTTCCCGCGCGCGGCGATGGGCCACACGCCTTCGATGGTGTCGCCCCTGAGCGCGAAGATCTGATCGTACAGGTTCACGGTGGGGTCGCAGTGCGGCGGCACGAACTCGAGGCGGTCGCCGACCTTGACGTCGCGGTCCACGGCGCTCACGTCCACGCGGCCGTGCTCGTCGCCGGCCCACGCATAGGTGGCGCCCGGCAGATCGACGGGTGCGGGCGCGAAGGGCCTGTCGGTGGCGAAGGCCTTGTAGCCCGCGTCCACGATGGCGGTGCCCGGCCGGCGCGAGACGACGGTGGCCACCACGGTCAGGGCCTGGGCGAACGCGCGGTACTTCGCGCCATCGGGCCCGCCGATGCTCGCGTACTCGAGATCCATGAAGATGAAGCTGCCGGGCTGGATCTCGGTGACGCCCTCGAGGCCGGCGTCGATGAGGCAGGTGCCGGTGGACCCGCCCGACACCAGCGGGCAGGCGATGCCGTCCCGCTCGATGAGGCGGCGTGTCTCGACGGCGTGCCGCAGGCTCTCGGTCGAGCGGGCCCGGCGTGCCTCGAACGGCGTGGTGTGCGCCGCCGTCCCGTCGTAGGCCTGCAGGCCGGCAAGACGCACTCGCGACTGCCCGGCGACGACGCGTGCCAGGTCGAGGGCGGGCGCTCCGGGCGTAACGCCGGTGCGGCCGAAATAGAGGTCCACCGCCAGGTTCAGCACGACGCCGGGCATGCGCGCGGCCGCGGCGTTGAGGTCGTGGACGTTCTGTTCGGACTCGACGCAGAAGATGGTGTCGGGCGCGCGGGCGGCCAGGTCCACGGCGCGGGCGATCTTCGCGGCTCCGATGACGGGCGTCGTGATGAGCAGCCCCGGAATGCCGTGCTCGGCGAAGACCTCCGCCTCGCTGAGCCGCGCCGTGCACGAGCCCACCGCGCCGGCCGCGACCAGCCGCCGCGCGATCTCCGGGCACTTGTGCGTCTTGCCGTGCGGCCGGAAGGCCTTGCCGTGGTCGCGCAGGTGGCCGGCCATGCGGGCGACGTTGGCCTCGAACCGATCGAGATCCAGCAGCAGGGCGGGCGTGGGAATCTCGTCGCGGACGGGCATGCAGAGCGATCGTAGCAGAGCGGGACTCGCCGGCGCCCTTCCGCTACCGGCGGGCGATCCGGACGATGGTGACCGGTGCCAGCAACTGCTCGCGATCGTTGGTCGCACCGCGCTGGATGGCGCCTACGACGTCCATGCCCCGGACCACGCGGCCGAAGGCCGCGAAGCCCTGACGGTCCTCGTTGCGCGCGCCGCCGAAGTCGAGCGAGGGTTGATCCCCGATGCAGATGAAGAAGTCGGACGACGCGCTGTCGGCCGTGCTTCGAGCCATCGAGATGGCACCGTCCACGTGCCGAAGGCCGGTCACCGACGTGCGTTCCAGCCCAATCGCCCCGAATCCCGGCCGGGTCTTGGCCTGCGCCGGATCGCGCCCGCCCTGGATGACCTCGATCGTCACGTCCTGCCTGGCCTGGTTGTCCTGGCGGACCGCACGGTGAAAGCGTCCGCCGTCGTACATGCCCTCGTCCACGTAGTGGAGGAAGTTGGCCACGGTGCCGGGAGCCCGGCCGGGGTCGAGCGCCACCTCAATCGTGCCGGCGGTCGTCTCGATGACGACCGTGACGGTTTCCTGTGCCATGGGTGCCGCGGCGAAGGCCGCGACCAGGGCGAGGGCGGGCAGTTGGAACCGAGAAGCCTGGGTCATAATGGGAGGATATCTCTCGGGACCGCCTTGATACAGAGCAACATCCGGAACTTCTCCATCATCGCGCACATCGACCACGGCAAGTCGACGCTGGCCGATCGCTTTCTCGAAGTCACCGGCGCCCTCCAGGCGCGGGAGATGGAGGCGCAGGTGCTCGACAGCATGGACCTGGAGCGCGAGCGCGGCATCACGATCAAGGCGCACCCCGTCCGGCTCAACTACACGGCCGGCGACGGCCGAACCTACGTGCTCAACCTCATCGACACGCCCGGGCACGTCGACTTCGGCTACGAAGTGACGCGGTCGCTGTCGGCCTGCGAGGGCGCCCTGCTGCTCGTGGACGCCTCGCAGGGCGTCGAGGCCCAGACGCTGGCCAACGCCTACTTGGCCGTGGAGCACAGCCTGGAGATCATCCCGGTCATCAACAAGGTCGACTTGCCCAGCGCCCAGCCCGAAGAGGCGCGCCGCCAGATCGAGGAGATTGTCGGCCTCGACGGCTCGACCGCCATTCTCGCGAGCGCCAAGGAAGGCCTCGGCGTCAAGGAGATTCTCGAGGCCATCGTCCAGCGGATACCGCCGCCGGAGGGGGATCCCGACGCGCCGCTCAAGGCGCTGATCTTCGACTCGTGGTACGACGCGTATCGCGGCGTGGTGATCGTGGTACGGGTGCTCGAAGGCACCATCCGCACCGGCACCAAGGCGCGCCTGATGAACACGGCGCAGGATCACGAGGTGGAGCAGCTGGGGGTGTTCACACCCAAGCCGGTCATCGTCGACAGCCTCGGCCCCGGCGAGGTCGGCTTCGTGGCGTGTGGCATCAAGCGGGTGACCGACGCGCAGATTGGCGACACCGTCACCGAAACGGCTCGGCCGACGACCGAGCCGTTCCCCGGCTTCAAGGAGCTGAAGCCGATGGTCTTCGCCGGGCTCTACCCGGTGGAGAGCCACCAGTATTCGGAATTGCGGGAAGCGCTCGAGAAGCTGCGGTTGAACGATTCGGCGTTCTTCTTCGAGCCGGAGACCTCGGTGGCACTCGGCTTCGGGTTCCGCTGCGGCTTCCTCGGCCTGCTGCACATGGAGATCGTCCAGGAGCGGCTCGAACGCGAGTTCGGCATGGACCTGGTGACTACGGCGCCCGGGGTGTTGTACCGGGTGACCACCACGGCCGGCGAGGTGACCGAGATCGACAGCCCGGCCAAGCTGCCCGACGCGGGCACCATCGCGAAAATAGAAGAGCCGGTGATCACGGCCACCATTCTGACGCCGTCAGACTACGTCGGCGCCATCCTTCAGCTCTGCCAGGACAAGCGCGGCGTGCAGAAGGCCCTGGAGTTCAAGACCTCGGACCGCGTCCTCATCACCTACGACCTGCCGTTCAACGAGGTGGTGCTCGACTTCTACGACCGGCTGAAGACGATGTCGCGCGGCTACGCCTCGCTCGACTATCACGTGACCGGATACTGGACCTCGCCGCTCGTCAAGCTCGACATCATGGTGAACGGCGAGCCGGTGGACGCGCTGTCGATCATCGTGCACCGCGACCGGGCGTACGATCGCGGCCGGTTGCTCGCCTCGAAGATGCGCGAGCTCATTCCGCGCCAGATGTTCGAGGTGGCCATCCAGGCGGCCATCGGCAGCCGCATCATCGCGCGCGAGTCGGTGAAGGCGCTCCGCAAGAACGTGCTCGCGAAGTGTTACGGGGGCGACATCTCGCGCAAGCGCAAGCTGCTCGAAAAGCAGAAAGAAGGCAAGAGGCGCATGAAGCGGGTGGGCAGGGTCGATATCCCGCAGGAGGCGTTTCTGGCGGTGCTCAAGATGGGAGAAGAATAGGTTCTCCGGTTCTCGGCTTTCCAGGTTCTCAGGATCCCCTATGAGCCAGACAACATTTCGGAAGTCCACCATCCGCGAGTACTTCGAATCGCTGGTGGTGGCCGTAATCCTGGCGCTGTTCGTCCGGACGTTCGGCTTCCAGGCCTTCAAGATTCCCACCGGCTCGATGGAACCCAACCTGCTGGTCGGCGATCACCTGCTGGTCAACAAGTTCATCTTCGCGCCGGCGGCGACCGGGCTCGAACGCACGTTGCTGCCGATGCGCCCCGTCACTCGCGGCGAGGTGATCGTCTTCAAGTTCCCCGAGGATCCCGAGCGCGATTTCATCAAGCGTGTCATCGGCCTGCCCGGCGAGACGCTCGAACTGCGGAACCAGGTCATCTACATCAACGGCGCGCCCCTGATGGAACCCTACGCCCACTACCAGCTGCCCGCCGGGGCGGAGGGGGAAGGCGACGTCCGGCAACACTACGGGCCGGTGACCGTCCCCGCCGGGCACTACTTCATGATGGGCGACAATCGCGACGATTCGCAGGACAGCCGCTACTGGGGCTTCCTGCCCGCCAGCTACGTCAAGGGGCGGGCGCTCTTCATCTACTGGTCGTTTGGCGGTTCTGCGGGCACGCGCTGGGGGCGGCTCCTCCACCAGATTCACTAGCCCCGCGGCCCCTGCGCCCCCCGCGCCATCCCGGCGTACAATCAGTGCAAGCTCATGAAGAGACTCATCGTCGCCCTCATCCTCATTGCCACGGTTGGCGCCGGGGCAGCCGCGTGGTACCGCCAGCGCGGAGGACCCGACATCGAGGTGGCGACCTCGCCGGTGTCGCGCGGCGATATCGTGGACACGGTGGGCGCTACCGGTGCGCTCCAGGCCGTCACCACCGTCCAGGTGGGCAGCCAGGTATCGGGCAACATCCAGTGGCTGGGCGCCGATTTCAACGCCATCGTCAAGCGGGGGCAGGAGATCGCGCGGCTCGATCCGTCGATGTTCGATGCCCAGTTGCAGCAGGCGCGAGCCAACCTCAGCCAGACGCGCGCCAATCTGGTCAAGGCGGAAAGTGAGCTCGAGCGGACTCGCGTGCAGCTGATCGATGCGCAGCAGAAGTACGCGCGGGCCAACGAGCTGTTTACGAGGAAGCTACTCGCGCCAAGTGACCTCGACGCAGCCAAGGTGGCCGTCGATGTCGCGCAGGCGGCCGTCGCTTCGCAGCAGGCCACGGTCACGCAGACGCGGGCCGCCGTCACCCAGTCGGAAGCCTCGGTGAACCAGGCGCAGGTGAACCGCGATCACACCGTCATCCTGGCGCCCATCGACGGCATCGTCACCGAGCGCAGCGTCGATGTCGGCCAGACGGTGGCCGCGAGCATGCAGGCGCCGACGCTGTTCGTGATTGCGGCTGACCTCAAGCAGATGCAGGTGCTGGCCAGCGTGGATGAGGCCGACGTGGGTCGGATTCGCCCGAATCAGCGCGTCACCTTCCGCGTGGACGCCTACCCGACCGACACCTTCGAAGGCACCGTGTCGCAGGTGCGCCTTCAACCCATCGTCGTGCAGAACGTCACGACGTACGGCACGCTCATCACGGCCCCGAATCCGCAGCTGAGGCTGAAGCCAGGCATGACGGCGACGGTGAAGATCGAAGTGGCCCGGCGGACCGACGTCCTGCGCGTGCCGAACCTGGCCCTTCGATTCCGCCCCACGACCGAGATGTTCGCGGCGCTCAATCAGCCGGTACCGGCCGACACCTTGGCCGGCGGCGGCCGGAGCGGCCGGAACGGTCCGCCGGACGCGATTGGCGCCGGCGCCCCGCCGGCGCCCGCCAGACCAGGCCCGGCGCTGACGCCATCCTCGCCCGAGGCAGGCGCCGCCCCGGGCAGGCCAGGAGAGGCTAATGTACCGGGACGCGGGGGAGCGCGCGGGCGGCCGCCTGCTGAAGCGGGCGGGACCGGAGCCGTTGGCGGCGATCGCCAGGCCGCCATGGTGGAGCGATACAAGTCGATGTCTCCCGAGGAGCAGCAGCAGTTTGCTGCGCGCATGAAGGAGCGCGGCCTCGACCTCAGCGCGCTGGCGGCTGGCGCGCCGGCGGAGGCGGGCGGCCCACCAGCCGGTGCCCGGCCCTCCGCCGGAGCCGCGCCGCAGGCGCAGACGATCGACGATCTCTTCGCTCCGCTGCCGCCGATCGAGTCGCGGGCCCGGTTGTGGCTGTTCGTCGATGGACAGATCAAACCGGTCAACGTCCGGCTGGGCGTCACGGACGGCTCGTACACAGAGTTGCTGAGCGGTGAGTTGCAGGAGAACATGGCCCTGGTCACCGGCATCAGCGGGGTGACGTCCGCGCGCACGAACGCGCCACCCGCCGGTGCCGCCAACCCGCTGATGCCCGGCCGCCCCGGCGGGCGCGGAGGGGCGCCGCGCGGTGGCCGCTGACATGGCGCCGGCGGTCATTGCCACGAAAAACCTCCTCAAGACCTACGTGGTGGGCGAACATCAGGTGAAGGCACTGCGCGGTGTCACCATCGACGTGCCGCCGGGTGAGTTCGTCGCCGTGACCGGCCCCTCCGGCTCTGGCAAGTCGACGTTCATGCACATCGTCGGTTGCCTTGACAGACCGACGTCGGGCCGGTACTGGCTCGACGGACAGGACGTGTCGCAGATGTCGAAGAACCAGCTGGCTGAAGTCCGGAACCGCAAGATCGGCTTCGTGTTCCAGGGCTTCAACCTGTTGACCCGTACCTCGGCCATCGACAACGTCGAGCTGCCACTGCTCTACGCCGGGTCGAGCCAGAAGACCAGCGTGCGGCGCGGCCGCGCGAAGGAGATGCTCGGCGCCGTGGGCCTGGCCGAGCGGCTGGACCACTTCCCCAACCAACTGTCCGGCGGGCAGCAGCAGCGCGTGGCCATTGCGCGCGCGCTGGTCAACACCCCGTCCATCCTGCTGGCCGACGAGCCCACGGGCAACCTCGACACGAAGACGAGCATCGAGATCATGGGGCTCTTCCAGCACCTGAACATCGAGCGGGGCATCACGGTGGTGCTCATCACGCACGAGCCCGATATCGCCGAATACGCCTCGCGCGTCGTGTCGTTTCGCGACGGTGTGATCGTGTCGGATCGCGCGGTGACCGGGCGTCGCGATGCCGCGGAGGAACTGCGGAAGCTCCCGCCCGACCGGGAGGAGGCGACTGAGCCATGTCAGTCCTGATGGTGCTGCGAATCGCGATCAAGGCGCTGGCCCGCAACAAGATGCGGACCGCGCTCACGATGCTGGGGATGATCATCGGCGTCTCGGCGGTGATCACCATGGTGGCGCTCGGCACGGGCGCCCAGTCGTCGATCGAGTCGCAGATCCAGGCGGCCGGCACCAACATGATCATGGTGAGCGCCGGCAACTTCCAGCAGGGCGGCGTCCGCCTCGGACAGGGGAACGCCAGCTCGCTCACGCCCGAGGACGCGGCGGCGATCCGGGACCTGGCGGGCGTCCAGTACCTGGCGGCCGGCGTCAATACGCGCGCCCAGGTCGTCGCCGGCAACCTCAACTGGGGCACACAGGTGCAGGGGACCGACGTGGACCTGCCGTTCATCCGGTCCTGGCCGGAGGCCTACGGCGCCTTCTTCACACCGTCCGACGTGGCCACGGCCTCGAAGGTGGCCGTGCTCGGCGCGGTCGTGCACGAGCAGTTGTTCGGGGTCGGCTTCGATCCGGTGGGCGAGATCATCCGGATCAACAACCAGCCGTTCACCGTGGTGGGCGTCATGGCCAGCAAGGGCCAGTCGGGCATGGGCCAGGACCAGGACGACGTGGTGTTGGTGCCCTACACTACGGTGATGAAGAAGCTGCGCGGCATCACGTTCATCCAGAGCATCACCGTGTCGGCCGCTTCGGCTACCGATACGAGCGCCACAGCGGATCGCATCTCCAATCTGCTCCGCGTGCGCCACAAGATCCAGCCCGACGAGCCCGACGACTTCATGGTGCGCACGCTCGAAGAGATGGCCAGCGTGCGCGTCCAGGCCACCGAAACGATGACGGCGCTGCTGGCGGGCATCGCGGGCGTATCGCTGCTGGTCGGCGGCATCGGGATCATGAACATCATGCTCGTGTCGGTGACCGAACGCACGCGCGAGATCGGGTTGCGCATGGCCGTCGGCGCCAAGGGCCGCGACGTGCTGCTGCAGTTCATCGTGGAGGCCGTGGTGCTGAGCGCGATTGGAGGCGGTATCGGCATTGCCCTGGGTCTGGGCGTCGCCCGCGGCGTCACGGCCTGGATGTCGTGGCCGACGTCGGTGACCGCCGGATCGGTGGCCGTGGCGTTCGCCTTCGCGGCCATGACCGGGGTCTTCTTCGGCATCTACCCCGCACGCAAGGCCGCAGGCCTCGACCCCATCGACGCCTTGCGCTTCGAGTAGCTCGCGTTCAGTTCGCGAACGCGGCAATCCCCGTCTGCGCGCGGCCCAGAATCAGCGCGTGCACGTCGTGCGTGCCCTCGTAGGTGTTCACGGCCTCGAGGTTCACCATGTGGCGGATGACGCCGAACTCGTCGGTGATGCCGTTGCCACCCATCATGTCGCGTGCCATGCGCGCGATGTCGAGCGCCTTGCCGCAGGAGTTGCGCTTGAGCAGCGACGTGATCTCCGGCGCCGCCGTGCCCTCGTCTTTCATCCGCCCCAGCCGTAGGCATCCCTGCAGGCCAATCGCAATCTCGGTCTGCATGTCCGCGAGCTTCTTCTGAATGAGCTGATTGGCCGCGAGCGGGCGGCCGAACTGCTTGCGCTCCATCACGTAGGACCGCGCGCGCAGCCAGCAGTCCTCCGCCGCACCGAGCGCCCCCCACGCGATGCCGTAGCGCGCGCTGTCGAGACAGGTGAACGGTCCTGCCAACCCGCGGATTTCGGGGAACACGTTGTCGTCCGGGCAGAACACGCCCTCCATGACGATCTCCCCCGTGAGGCTCGTGCGCAGGCCCACCTTGCCGTGAATCGGCGGCGCGCTCAGGCCCTTCCATCCCTTTTCCAGGATGAACCCGCGGATCGCGCCCTCGTCGTCCTTGGCCCAGACGATGAACACGTCCGCCATGGGACTGCTGGTGATCCACGACTTCGTGCCGTCGAGAACGAAGCCCCCGTCCGCGCGCCGCGCGCGGCTGGCCATCCCGCCCGGATCGGATCCGAAGTTCGGCTCGGTGAGGCCGAAGCAGCCAATCCACTCGCCCGTGGCGAGCTTCGGCAGGAACTTGCGCTTCTGCGCCTCGGTGCCGAAGGCGTTGATGGGCACCATCACGAGCGAACCCTGCACGCTCATCATCGACCGGTAGCCCGAGTCGATGCGCTCCACCTCGCGCGCGACCAGGCCGTAGCTCACGTAGCCGAGGCCGGCCCCGCCGTACTGCTCGGGTATGACAATGCCCAGCATGTCGAGAGCGCCGAGCTCGGGGTAGATGGCCGCGTCGGTGCGCTCGTGACGGAACGCCTCGAGCACGCGCGGCGCCAGACGGTCCTTGCAATAAGCCCGGGCCGTGTCGCGGACCAGGCGCTCCTCTTCGCTGAGCTGCTGCTCGAGGAGGAACGGGTCGCTCCAGTTGAACCTGGCTTCGGTCTTGGTCGCCATGTGTCTTCGGATCATGCCACCATGGACGGGGAATTGACACCGGGCGGGGCTAAAGTCCGATCGACGGACGGCCGAAACACCAGGAAGGCATCGGAGACAGGCAGACGGCCGGCCGGCCCCCCTGGGCCCGCCCCGGAGCGCCCATGACGACCATCATCAAGATTGCACTCGCCGCGGTCCTGCTCACGGCGACCGTCCAGGCGGGCCGGGCCGCCATCAAGCACTACGCCTTCGTCGACGAGGTGCAGGAGTCGCTGATCTTCGCCAGCAGCCGGAACGAGCAGCAGGTGGCCGATCGGGTGCTCGAGATTGCCGCGGCGCACGCGATTCCGCTGGACCCCGAGAATCTGGCCGTCCGGCGCGAGGCGTTCCTCATCGAGGTGAACGCGCCCTACACCGACACGGTGAACCTCCTGCCCGGCTTCTTCACCTATCCCTGGAACTTCGAGGCGTCGGCGAGCGTTCGCCTCCTCGAAGACACCCGGCCGCGCGGCGTGGCGCCCCGCGGCAAGCGCCGCTAGGCGAGTGCCGCCAGCAGCCGGGCCCGCGCTTCGTCTGCCCGTGTCACCAACTGGTCTACTTCCACGGTGACACTCGACCGGTAGCCTTCATCCGCCAGACCACCGAGGTTGGCGCGCACGTTGGCCGCGGCGCCGTCGGCCGCCGCCCGCAGCAGGCAGGCCGCGACGCCGATGTCGCTGGCCGCTGCCGGATTGCCGTGCCGCGCCACGGTTTCGCCCAGCTCCAGGGCCTTGGCCGCGAGGCGCAGGGTTTCGAGCGGCACATCGGTGGCCGTGCGCAGTGCGGCTTGAATGGCGACTTTGCGGCGCGCCTTCTCATCGTCGGCGGCCTTGGGCAGCCGGTAGGCCGCCATCACCTGGCCGAAGGCCTCGGCATCGCGGTCCGCGCACGCCGGCAGCGACGCCGCCAGCGGCTCGAGCGATGCCCGCATCGCCGCCAGCGTGCCGCGCTCGTCTTCGGTATTGCCTCGCGTCCTGGCGAGGCCTGCCGCCATCACCAGCAGCGACACACCCATCGCCCCGGCCACGGCCGCAGCCGTGCCGCCACCCGGCGTTGGTTTGGGGTTGGCGAGCGCCTGGAGGAGTTGTTCGAGAGAACCTGTCGAGAATGACATTGAAGAAGCGTACCACTTCGGGCCCGCGGATCAAGCCACGACGTGCCCGTGCTTGATGACGGCGCCGATCACCGGAGCACCCACGCGCAGCAGCTCGCTCAACGGACCGTTGACGATGACGGCGTCGAGCGGCTTGCCGACTTCGATGCTGCCTGCCGTGGTCTGCCGGTCGAGTGCGGCCGCTGCGTTGATCGTCGTGCCGACGAGCGCCTCTTCGAGGGTCATGTTCATGGCGAAGCAGGCCAGTGCCATCACGAACGGCATCGAGGGCGTGAAGCCGCCGCCGGGGTTCACGTCGGTGGCCAGCGCCACGGGCACGCCGCGCGCGATGAGCATGCGGGCGGGCGCGTAGCGGCCAAGCTTGAGGAAGAAGGCGGCCGCGGGCAGCAGCGTCGCCACGACGCCGGCGCCCGCGAGGCCATCGGCGTGCGGCTCGTCCACGAAGATGAGGTGATCCGCCGAACGTGCACCAACCTCGGACGCCACGGCCGATCCGCCGCTCAGCGCGAGCTCATCGGCGTGGATGCGCGGCTTGAGTCCGCGGGCGAGGCCTGCCCGGAGGATGCGCATCGCCTCGTCCGGCGTAAACACGCCCTGCTCGCAGAACACGTCGCACCACTCAGCGAGGCCCTCGCCGGCGACGGCCGGCACCATCGCATCGACCACCAGGTCGACGTACGCGCCGTGGCGGTCGCGGTACTCAACCGGGCACTCGTGCGCGCCCATGAAGGTGGCCGTGAGCGAAATCGGCTGCTCGTCAGCCAGCCGGCGGATGGCCCGCAGCATCTTGAGCTCGCTGGCGACCTCGAGCCCGTACCCGCTCTTCACCTCCGCGGTGGTCGTGCCGTGGGCCAGCATGGCAGCCAGCCGGGGACGCGCCGCGTCCACCAGCTCGGCTTCGCCGGCCGCACGGGTCGCGGCCACCGTCTTGACGATGCCCCCGCCTGCGGCGGCGATCTCTGCGTAGGTGGCGCCGGCAAGGCGAAGCTGGAGTTCGTCACGCCGGTCGCCGGCGTAGACCAGGTGGGTGTGCGAGTCGACGAACCCGGGCACGACCGTTCGGCCGCGGGCGTCCACGATGGTGGCACCTGGCCTGAGCGACACCTGATGGCGGCAGGCCTCGGCGCGGCCCACGAAGACGATTCGGCCGTCCAGGGCAGCGACAGAGGCGCGGGTGAGCGCGCCGATGTCGCCCTGCGCCGTGCCGGACCGAGGGGCGGGGCCGGCCATGGTGGCCACCACATCGGCATCGTCGATGAGAAAGTCGGCCGGGATCACGTGCTCAGCCCCAGCTTCTGGAGGGCCTGGTCGCGGGTGAGCCCCTCGACGCGGATGCGCTTGAGGCGCGAAGCGGCGCCGGCGACGATGGTGACGGCGCGTCTGGGCAGGTCCAGGGCTCGGGCCAGGATTTCGATGAGCTCAGCGTTGGCGGCGCCGTCCACGGGCGCCGAGGCGAGGCGGACGAGCACGGCACCGGCGCGCGTGCCGGTCACCCCGGCTCTCGAGGCGCGCGGGACAACGCGGACGGCGAGCTCGCAGGTCACCCGCGAAGCTATCCCTGCGATGCGCGTTCGTCGGCTTTCGCCTGCGGCGTCTGGGGACCGGATTGGGCGACCGGCGCCTCACTCTGCTTGGGCCGATGGAGCAGCAGCACCCGCTCGTCGCGGGCGCGCGCGTCCTGCTCGCGGATGAAGGTCAGCGTGCTCTGGAGCGAGGTGACCAGCGACTCGACGCCGGCCTCGACCTCGCGGCGCTTGGCACGCATCCCCTCGATCTCGCGCTGCACGTCCTCGATACGCGACTGGGACTTCTGGACGATGAGGTCGGCGCGGGACTCGGCTTCCTTGAGCACGCGATGGGCCTCCTCGCTGGCCTGGTCCTTGATTTCGTCGGCCATCTTCTGCGCGGTGAGCAGCGTGTTGCGGAGGTTGCGTTCCTGCCCGCGGTGCTCGGCGAGCACCGCCTCGAGCTTGACGACCTCCTGGCGCAGCCGATCGGTTTCGCGCAGCGCGTTCTCGTAGTCGTCGGCGACCTCGTTGAGAAACGCGGCCACCTCCCCGCGGTCGAAGCCGCGCATCACCGTGTTGAAGCGCTGCTGGCGAAGATCGAGCGGAGTCACCTTCATGGCGTAGCGAACCTTTCACTCCCCCTGTGCGGGGTAGAACCGCGTCCCGAAAACCGCGCTGCCGACGCGTACCAACGTCGCACCCTCTTCGATGGCCACCTCGAAATCGTGGCTCATGCCCATCGACAACTCCTGCAGGCATTCCGGCGGCGTGCCGCCGTCCAGCCAACCGTCCCTCAACTCCCGGAGCCGGCGGAACCAGGGCCGCGCCGCCTCCGGATTGTCGGTCAGGGGCGGCAGCAGCATCAAGCCGCAGAGCCGGGCTCCCTGCAACGGCCTTGCCGCGCTCAGCAGGTCGGGCACGGTGTCGACCGGCGCGCCGTGCTTGGTGGACTCGAGCGCGAGGTCCACCTGAACGAGCACCCGCACCACGCGCCCGGCCTCGACGGCGGCCTGATCCACGCGCCGCAGCAGATCCACGCTGTCGACGGCATGAATCCAGTCGACGCGCCCCGCCGCCTTTCGTGCCTTGTTCGACTGCAGGTGGCCAATCAGGTGCCACCCGATCTGCATGTCGGACCCAGCCTCGATCTTCTGCAGGGCCTCCTGCACCTTGTTCTCACCGAAGTCGCGCTGCCCGGCGGCGTAGGCCTCACGGATGAGGTCGATGGGGAAGGTTTTCGACACGGCGACGAGCCGAACGTCCTCGGCCCGTCGCCCGGCGCGGAGCGCTGCCTCCGCCATGCGCTCCCGTACGAGCGCCAGCCGCACCCCGACGTCACTCATCGAGCGGGCTCATGGCCGTTGCCCACCGTTGCGCGGTTATTCCGACGGCCGTCCGCCGGGACTGAAGTCCCGGCGCTCCATTCCGGGACTGAAGTCCCGGCGTTCCATCCCGGACACTCCATTCCGTCCAACGGTCCGCATCTATTTCTTCAACTGTGCCACCATCGCCGTGGCCTGCGCCGCGAACTGGCCGGTGGGGGCGAGCTTCAGATAGGTTTCGAAAGCGCCGACCGCCTCGGGCAGCTTGCCCTCGTTCAGCAGGGCCATCCCGAGCTGGAAGTGCGCGTCAGCATAGGTGGCGTCAGCGGCGACCGTTTCTTCGAACTTGGCTTTCGCTTCGGCAATCTTGCCCTGATTCCACAAGATGATGCCCTGGTTGTAGATGACGTCGGCCGAACCGCTCGTGCTGCCGCCGGCCGCGGCGGCCTTGGCGCTCATCGCGGCCGCTTCGTCGAAGCGCTTCTGGTTGTTGTAGAGCGTCGCGAGGGCGCTCAACGCCTCGGCGTAATCGGGTTTCAGCTCGATGGCCTTCTTCCAGGCCTCCTCCGCCTGCTTCTCGTCGTTCTTCTGGAGGTAGGAGACGCCGATATTGTAGTAGCAGTCGTGGCAGCCGGGCATCATGGCCGCCACATCGGTGAAGCGTGCGATGGCCGTATCGTGATCTCCGGCGCGGCTCGCCGCGACGCCCTCGTCGAAGGCCTTCTTCACCTCGGCCGCCTTCGGGTCGAGGCCGCCTTCGGCCGACAGGGTGATATTGACGTCGGCGGGCTGGCCCAGTCGTACCCGCACGGGCGCGCTTTGCGAGCCAACCTTGTCGGCGGTGACGGTCACCTGGTAATCGCCCGATTCGGTGAGCAGTTGGACGAACTCGCCGCGCCGGTCGGTCTTGGTCTGGTACTTGCGCGCGACGCCGCCCTTGAACTCGATGAGGACGGCCGCGCCCACGACGGGCTTGCCTTCCGGATCGACCACGTGTCCCCGGATCATCGTGGACTGCGCCAGCGCTGCGGGAACGAGCATCAGCAGCGCCGCGAGCGCCACCAGTGGAATTGTCAGTCTCTTGAGCATGTCAGCACCCTCGCGCATCGGACCGACCATGCCGTGAACCTCTCGCGTCCTGGTCACCATCCGGCTGTGCCCAGTTTAATACTCCTCCAGGAATTTCTCGACCTCTCCCAGATCGTGCGTCACCGGCGCGGGTGGGAACGAGTCCAGGAATCGTCGTCCGTAGGGCATCGTCCGCAGGCGCGGATCGAGCACGGCCAGCACGCCGCGGTCGTCCCGGTGGCGGATGAGCCGACCCAGGCCCTGAAGCAGCGTCAGCACCGCGAGCGGCACCTGGTACTCGTGGAACGGGTCGCCGCCCTCCGCGGCGATGGCTTCGAGCCGGGCGGCCGTAATCGGGTCGCCCGGCGAGGCGAACGGCAGCTTGTCGATAATGACGCAGCTCAGCTGCTCGCCCACGACGTCCACCCCCTGCCAGAACGACGAGGTGGCCAGCAGCACCGCTCCCGGCGTGACCCGGAAGCGCTGGAGCAGAGCGCCTCGTGGCGCCTCGCCCTGCACCAGCAGCGGATACGGCAGCGCTGGTGCGAGGCGTGCGTGCACCTCGCGCAGCACCCCGTAGCTGGTGAAGAGGACGAAGGCGCGCCCGCGCGTGCGGCGCAGGATCTCGAGCACCTCCTGCGCGACGGCCTGGCCGAAGCCGGACGCCTTGGGCGGCGGCATGCGGCGCGGCAGGTACAGCACCGCCTGCGACGTGTAGTCGAACTCGGAGGGTACCGTGATGTCGGCGCCCGTGCGCACTCCCAGCCGGCCCCGCACGTAGTCGAACGACCCCTCGACCGTGAGCGTGGCCGAGGTGAGCACGGTGGCCCGCATCCGCTCGAACAGGACCTCCTGGAGGATGTCGGCGACGTCGATCGGTGCGGCCCGGAGAAAGACGCCGCGCCCGCGCGACTCGATGAAGTAGACGTGGCGCGGGTCGGAAGCCGACATCAGGAAACGTAGCTGGTCGCGGATCTCCGCCGCGCGTCGGGCGAGGGCGAGGGCGTCCTCGCCCGCACCCGAGGGCTCGCCCGACGCCGCCAGGCTCAGCCCGCCCTCCAGGCCGTCGAGCGCGCTCACCAGCGCCACGCCGTCGGTGACGATGTCGCCGAACCAGTCGGGGCCGACGCGCAGGCGGTCGCCCGCCACGGCGCGACCCGCCCGCGCCAGAGTGAGCGCGCCGAAGAACGCACGCGCGTGATCGTCCACGTGCCGCACGAGCCGCCGGAGCGAGCCGTCCTCGTCGCCGCCGACGCCCGCGTTGAGCATCCGCTCCGCATCCCGGCCCAGTTCCTCGAGCCGGTAGTTGCTGATCGAGACGCCGAAGTACTGTGTCGCCACGTCCTCGAGCTGATGGGCCTCGTCCACCACCGCGTAGTGGCACGCCGGAATGACCTCACCGTACGAGCTCTGGCGCACCGCGGCATCCGCACACAGCAGGTGGTGGTTGACGATGACCAGGTCCGAGGCGGCCGCGCGCTGGCGCATGCGCGTGATGAAGCAGACATCGAACTGGGGGCAGTCGCTGCCGAGGCAGGTGTAGGCCGTGGCCGACACGTCGTGCCAGAGCGGGTCGTTCTCCGGCAGGTCGGCCAGCTCGGCTCGATCCCCGGTCTCGGAGCTCTCGGCCCACGCCGCCAGGTCCTCCAGCCGCGAACTGGCTCCGCTGCCTCGAGCCTGCTCGAGGCGATGGAGGCACAGGTAATTGGCCCGGCCCTTCATGCACGTGGCGGTGAACGGGATACCCAGCGCCTGGCGCAGGACGGGCAGGTCCTTCTCGTAGATCTGTTCCTGCAGGTTCTTGGTGCCGGTCGAGACGAGCACCCGCCGGCCGCTGAGGATGGCCGGCACCAGGTAGGCGAGCGTCTTGCCGGTGCCGGTGCCGGCTTCGGCCAGCAGCAGCCCGCCCTGCT
>JADZBZ010000134.1 GCA_020851835.1 Acidobacteriota bacterium | reverse complement strand
GGGTATGTGCTCTGCGTGCGGTGCGGGCAGTGGTCGCTCGTGCTGCCCCCGACGCCCTGACTCTCCCCGGGAGCCCGCACCGCTGGGACTCGTCGGCACCCCAGCCGGCGAAGGTGGGGGCTCCCGGATCGCTTGGTCGAGCGCCGCATAGTATGGCGACGATTCTACAGCCATCGCAGGTACCAAGCCCCCGCGCAGGCACCACGACGCGTCCATCCACGCGTCGAGGTCGCTGGTGAGGTAGCGTCGCAGGTACCAAGCCCCCGCGCAGGCACCACGACCGCCCCGACCACTTCGTAAGTGGAGCTGGCCGCGTCGTCGCAGGTACCAAGCCCCCGCGCAGGCACCACGACCTGCTCGGTGTAGCCGATGCGCCTCCCGACCTGCAGTCGCAGGTACCAAGCCCCCGCGCAGGCACCACGACCCCGGCCCGAGGGACTCACCGCCCGCCGATCCGCCGTCGCAGGTACCAAGCCCCCGCGCAGGCACCACGACGGGCCATCTCGGACAGCCCGTCGAATCAACAGGATAGCCCACGTTACGCGAGCGGTCCATCGTCCGGCACATCTGTCGCCGCCGTCTGTGCCCGTCGCTCGGCACTCTCGCGCGCGATCCGGGCAAATCGCGCCTCGCGAGCGGCCCCCGGCATCTCGACCACGTCCCGCCGCTCGTGATAGGCCGCCAGCAGCGTCGCCGCCGGTCCATCCGGCGCCACGCTGACCACCTCACCGCCGCGCGAGCGAAAGGCATGCACGAGGGCCGCCCGCAGCTCACTCGCCGCCGTCTCGTGCCGCTGGGCATTGGCCACCTGCTCCCCCGGTGCGACATGGCGCTGCGCCATCGCCCGGAGGTCCAGCCGCTCGACCACCAGCGTGTGATACCGGCGGGCCAGATCGGCCGCGATGCGCCGGTACTGGTCCCGGCGCCGCGCCAGGGCCGTCTGCCGCCCGTGCGCCTCCCAGCGCCACAGATGGGCATCCTGCCGATACCAGTCCTCCAATGCCGCCACGACGTTCGCATCGCCCTCCGTGCGGTGCGTCCGCCACCAGAGCGTCAGGCCCCCGAATCGCCGTGACGACTGCCACATCCCCACGCGGGCGAGCCGGTCGGCGTGCTCAGCCGGGAGCACGTCCTGGGCATCCCGCCACGCGCGGATCACCTCTCGGATGGCCGGGAGCGCCCGATCCCGGATGCCACGGAGCGACTCACTGCGCTCCAGTGCGCCGATGACCTCGGGCTCGACCAGGATGTCCCCGCTCGCTGTCCCGTCCGTCCAGCCGCCAGCCCGCCGCGTCTCGGACTCCCGGCGCCAACCCAGATCGACGGCCACGGTCCCCTGCCCGCCCGCCTCCGTCTGCCAGGTGTCCGGCAGGTCGAGCGTCAGGTGCAGGCTCCACTCGGCCCGGCCGGCCGTGCGCCGGAGGACCACCTGCGCCCACATGATCCGCGCCTCGGGCGGGATCGGCCGATGCAGGATGACCGGCCACTCGCCCCAGATCGGATCGCGGCCCTCGTCCTCGGTCCCGATGCGGAGGCGGACACGCGGCCGTGACTTCCCACCCCGACCCGGGACCGGTTGCGGCGCCGTGTCGATCTGGAGACGTCGGTCATTGGCCAGCGCCTCTGGCGACAGCCCGTGCTGGATCTGGACGGCGAGCCGACCCTCGCCGCGCCACGCGGGGAACCGTGGCGGGGTCGGACTCCGACGCGCGAGGTCCATCGCCTGCTCGATCTGGAGGTACGTGCCCCAGTAGAGTCCGCTGGTCTTGCGCGCGGCCCGGATCTCGTCGCTGGCCTCCTGATTGATCGTGGCCAGGGCGGGCGCCCGAGCCGCACGAGCCGCCGCACGCGCCACGCGCAGGATGGCCCGTGCCTCCCGCACCGCCAGCCGGGCGGTCGGGAGCGCCGCGGCGGCGTCTGGGGCACGCCGTCGGCCCACCAGCGGCACGGCCAGCCAGCGCGCGACCTCGGCCTCGGCGGCCGTCAGCGCCGCGTGGGCCTGCGCCACGGTCGCATCCTCGGCCTCGAGCGCGGCGACGGCCGTGCGGCGGGTGCGCTCGATCTCGACGAGTCGCTGTTGGTAGCGGTGGGCCAGCCGGAGCTGGTCCCAGATGCGCTCGTGGCCCTGTGTGGGCGGCAGCAGGCCATAGCGATAGACGCGCGTCATGCTCATGACGACATCGTAGTAGAGCGCAGGTGCCCGCGCAAGCGAAATCGACACCCCATTGTCGATTTTACGTTTGCCGGATTGTGACCCATGCTACACTGTCGGCCATGACACCCGACCAGATCCAGCGCATCCGCCACCAGCTCGGGCTGAGCACACGCGAGTTCGGCGCGCGGCTCTACGTCTCGCACCGCACGGTGGAGTCCTGGGAGCAGGGCCTGCGCTCGCCCTCGGCCCTGACCGTGCGCGAGATGCTGCGCCTGTCCGAAGATAGGACATTGACACGCCATACGACCTCGTCGTAAGCTCTCGGTTATGGAGGGTAGCGATATGACGAGCGCAACCATCACATGTCCGGGCGGGCTGACAGGGCTGGCTGTGGAGCCGTGGACCCCCGGTGAAATCTACGCGGTAGCCGCCAACTGGACGCAGGCCTCGGCTCCGGTCCTCGCATACGGCGAGCAGGGATGGCGCCAGACGGGTCATCAGGTAGCCGACTATCGGCACCGACCAGCGCTGGCACTGGCACTGGAGTTGCGGAGCGCTCTCCATTGCGGCGGGGACGACTCCGATGACGCAATCATCAATGACATCGTATCGGATGCGTATCCGATCGCGCCGGAGCACTGATCCGATGAGCGGCATCCTTCCCGTGTGGCAGGCGGTGCTCGTCGGGGTCGGGGTGTTCGTGGTGCTGCTGCTGTGGTCGGTGTGCCGCGTGGGCGCCGAGGCCGAGCGCCGACAGGGGAGGAAG
>JADZBZ010000133.1 GCA_020851835.1 Acidobacteriota bacterium | reverse complement strand
GCGAGCCAGTACACGGCGGCATCCGGGTCGCTGTTCCGCATCGCCTTGTGCAGAGCGGAGATGAGGTTGAAGTGCTCCTCGCCGCTCTTGTCGTAGAGCAGCGCCTTGTGCTGGAGCGTACGGGCGATGAGCTCTTCGTCAATCCGCGGCCGGCCCGCCGGCTGTGGTGCCGAGGCGACCAGCAATTGCAGCAGATTGAGCGCGGTGCGGGCGTCGCCGTTGGCAAAGCGCGCCACCTGGCGCAGCGTGTCGTCGGCGGCCTCGGGGCGCTCGCGGCCCAGGCCCCGCTCTTCGTCGTCGAGGGCGCGCCGGAGAATGGTGGCTATCGCGTCCTCGTCGAGCGGCTTCAGCACGACGACCTTGGAGCGGGACAGCAGGGCGGCGTTGACCTCGAAGGACGGGTTCTCGGTCGTGGCGCCAATCAGGATGATGTCACCGGCCTCGACGCGCGGCAGGAACGCGTCCTGTTGCGCCCGGTTGAACCGGTGGATCTCATCAATGAAGACAATCGTGCGACGACCGAGACGGCGGCGGCGGTCCTCGGCGGCGGCCATCACCTCTTTCACCTCCTTGATTCCGACGAGTACGGCGCTGAAGGAGACGTAGTCGGCATGCGTCAGGTCGGCGATGAGCCGGGCGAGCGTGGTCTTGCCGGTGCCGGGCGGACCCCAGAGAATGATGGACTGAAGCAGGTCGCGGTCGATCAGCTCGCGCAGCGGCCGGCCAGGACCGATGATCTCGTCCTGGCCCACGATCTCGTCCAGGGTGCGGGGCCGCATGCGCTCGGGCAGCGGTGCCGTGCGGGGGTCGACCGGCTCGGGCGTCTCGTCGAACAGGTTCACCGGTCATTCCCTCCATGGCGTTGGCGCGCGGCTTCGTAAACGAGGAGGGCCGCAGCGACGGCTACGTTGAGCGATTCCACCCGCGGCCGCATCGGAATGCGCAGCCGCACGTCGGTCTGGGCGAGTACTGCGGCGGGCAGCCCGCTGCCTTCGGCGCCGAAGACGAGGGCAAGCGGCCCGGAGAGACTGGCTTCGTACATGCTCGCCGCCCCGCACGGGTCCGCCGCGGCAATGAGCAATCCCTCGGCCCGCAGAGAGGCGAGCCGCACGAGCGCCTGATCGTCGCGCACGATCGGCACATAGAACGTGCTGCCCATCGACGCGCGCAGGGCCTTCCAGCCCCACGGATCGGCGGATGCCTCGTCCAGCAGCACGCCGGTGGCGCCAGCCGCGGCCACCGAGCGGATGAGTGCGCCGACATTACCGGGGTCCTGCACGCCGAACGCGACGACCACGAGCGCAGGAGCCGGCCTCGTCACGCTCCGCGGGTCGATGGCGGGCCGCATGGCCAGCGCGACCACGCCAGACGAGGCGCGAACGGGCGAGACGGCGTCCATCACGCCGTCGGTCGCCTCCAGCACGCGGGCGCCGGCGGCACGGGCGGCGTCGATGGTGGCCGCATGCGCCGCCAGCACGTCGTGGCGCACTATGATGGTGTCGAGCCTCACGCCGGCGGCCAGCGCGTCCTCGACGAGGTGCCAGCCGTCGAGGAGCAGCCGCGGGTCGTCACCGCGCCTGGCGGCGCGGCATTCCGAGACGATCGCGTGCTGTCGGCTGGTGACGCGGGGCATGGTCGCTGGAGTAATTATGCTAAAGTCTGGACTTTGAGCGATGAAGCTAAAGCTCCTCAAGCGATTTGAAGAACAAGTAGCCGTGCTCGAGCGCGAGCTGAAGATGGAGCTCCCGAAGGAGATCCAGCGCGCGCGGGAACTGGGAGACCTGCGCGAGAACGCCGAGTACCAGGCCGCCAAGGAGCGCCAGACCTACGTCCAGGCCCGCATCGGCATGCTGCGCCGGCGTATGAACGAGATTGCGTTGATGAACATGGAGAAGATTCCGCACGGCAAGGCGGGGTTTGGTTCCACGGTCACCCTGCGCGAGAACAATCAGCAACTCGTCTATCAGCTCGTCATGCCCGAGGACGCGGACGGCGAGAAGGGCATGATCTCGACCTCGTCTCCGATTGGCCGCGCGATTCTCAATCGCGAGGAAGGCGACGAGGTGAACGTGACCACGCCCGCCGGCCCCCGTACGTTCGAGATCCTGAAGCTGGTGACCATCCACGACGAGTAGTGGCCGACCACTATTCCCCCGAGCGGCGGACGGCGTTGGTGCTCTCCGGTACCGGCGCTGACGGCGCGTACCACGCCGGCGTTCTGAGGGCGTTACACGAAACCGGAATCAAGATCGACATCGTCGGCGGGCGTGGCATCGGCGCCCTCGGGGCGGTGCTCTTTGCCATCGACGGCGCCGCACGCCTGTGGGAGCCGGCGGGACTCTGGCGGGGCCATGGCGCCGTCGGGCTGTACCGCTGGCGCTGGCCCTTCAGGTGGCTGCGCGCCTTGGTCGTGGCGCTGCTGGCCGTGCTGGCCGTGCCGCTGGCAGTGTTGATGATGGTCGCGGCAGTGTATCCAGTCGCCCTGGGTCTCGGCATGCTGGGCCTCGACAGCGGGGCCGGCCTGGCCGGCCGCGCGCTCGCGGCCGTGGGCGCCGCGTTCGGGCCCGGCGCGCTGCCGACGTGGATACCGCGGATCGCGCTCCTCGTGGCCGCGGCTGGTCTGTTCGTCCTGGCGTTGGGCGCGTGGTTCGACTGGTGGCGGCAGCCCGTGCGCCGCCGCCCGGCGGCGTTCGCGCTGTGGGGGCTGCTCGGAGCGCCGGTGGACGCGACCGGGGCGCAGCAGGCCGCGCTGGCGGGCCTGTGGGGTATTCTGCGCGGCGGCGCCGCACTCAAGGCGCCCGACGCTCGAGACCTGAGCCGCCGCTTTTCGGATCTGCTGAGCGAGAATCTGGGCCACCCGGGCTTTCGCGAGTTGCTGCTGGTGGTGCACGATCTCGACTCACGTCGCGACCAGGTCTTCGGACTCGTCCGCGAGCCCTACCGAAAGGCGTTGTTTGCGGCCACGACCGCAACGGCCGCGCGACGGGCCGAGGCGCAGGACCTGGCCGGGGTCGCTCGCGATCATGTCGCCGACGCGTTGATGGGCGCCCTGACGCTGCCGGCCGTGAGTCCGCCTCGCGTCATCGCCTACGCGCCCGACGCGTTCTGGAGGGGCGAGGCGCACCGGCTGTCGGATCGTCCGGCGAG
>JADZBZ010000132.1 GCA_020851835.1 Acidobacteriota bacterium | reverse complement strand
TGAGCACCGCCATGTCGTCGAAGGGCACGCCGCGTGCGGCTTCGGCCAGCAGCCGACGCGCGATCTCGACCGCCTCGCGCCCTTCGCCGGGGGCCGAGAACACGACGACCGAATCGTCTCGAACACCAGAGGGCGGAGTCTGCGACGCAAACAGGTGGCGCTGCAGCCGTTCGAGCGCTGTGACGGCGGTGCCGGCGTCGGGATGGACGGCCGGGTCGGTGGCGGCGGCGTCCGCGCCTCCGGACACGAGGGCGGCCCGTGTGCGCTCGTCTCCGGCAGGCGAGGTAATCAGCGAACCGGGCGCCTGCGCGAGCAGCGCGTGCACGAAGCGGGCTTCGGCGGCGCTGTGCACGGGAACGTCGAGCAGGAGCAGATGCGCCTGCCTCACCATGGAAGTCGGCTCGGCCGCCCCCTCGGCAGCCGCCGAGAGCAGCGTGGCATAGTCGACGGCTCCCGCGCGGCGCCGTTCGGCGGTCGTCCGCGCCAGCAGGCGCGCGAGGTCGTCGAGCGCATGGTCGCCCCGCAGGGCCGGCGGCTCGATTTCAGCCAGGGTCAGCTCGGCCAGGGTGCGCCCGAGTGCCCGCGGAAAGCCCGGCATGTCGACAACGGGTGTGAAGTAGGTGAGCTCGTCCGCCGATCGGCTCTCGAAAACGGCGCGCGCCGCCAGCGCCTCGTCACCGAGCGCCGGCGTTGGCAGCAGCCCCTGCCGCGTGAGCACGGGCAGGGCCAGACGGGCCGCCAGCTCGCCAAGACCGGCGCGCGACACGCCGGCGAGACCGCCCAGCTCGGTCGCAACCCTGGCCACCAGTTCGTCCGCCGCCGCGCGCGTGGCGCCGACGACGAGCACCAGGCGGCCGGCACTCGCGTGCTCTCTGACAAACGCCTGGGCCGCGGCGAGTCGGCCCGCCGCACTCGACTCGGTCACCAGGGCAAACGGCATGGGCGAGTCGAGGATATAACGGGTGCCTCATCAACTATCTTCCCTGCGAAGTCTCCGTCTTCTCCGTGGCCTTTCCAGCGCCCAGATCGTTCCAGTTCAGAATGGCGTTGAACCCGAGAAAGAACGTGCCCTGCGTCTGCCAGCGCCAGAAGGGCCGGATGGCGAACATCACGACGTGACCCCGCCCCACCGCGGCGTCCACGACCTGCGCCCGGCCGGAGAGCAACTGTCCGCCGGCGAGCGTGCCCGAGAGGAGCATGTCGTTGGGATCCTGCGGGAATGAAAGGATCACGCGCGGCTGGGCTTCGTCCACCGCCATGCCGGACTGTCGCATCATGGCGCGCATCGCGGCCGCCGGGCCGGTCTGGGGGCGTGGATCGGGCGGCGCCTCGGGCTCGAGCGGCGAGATCCGGAGCGGCGAGTTGGCCATCGGCGTGGTGTTCTGGCCGATACCCGGGATCTGCGGCCGCCCACCGCCGAAGGCGCCCGCCGGGCTGCCGCCCACGCTGAGGACCGGATCCTGATTGAAGTAGACCGGCAGCGTGGCGTTCTCGAAACCGTAGGAGATGGGGCTCTTGCGGTCCTCCCACGTGCTGCGCATGATCGACCCGCGCGCGAAGAGCTGCGCCGGCTGCTCGATGGTGACCCCGGGGGTGATGCCGTACTCGGGCAGGATGGTGGCCGTTGACCCTTCGGTGATCAGCGTCCCGCCCTCGCGAACGAACTTCACCAGCTCGAGCAGGCCCTCCATCCCCATGCCCCCGCGGATATCGTCCGCCTGATCGAGGGCGCCGAGGTTGGGCGTGCGGTCGGTCTTTCTATAGGGCAGCGGCGGCCCTTCGCCCTTCGCGATGCCGTTCACCTGCGCCTGGGCCGAGCCACCCACGTGCGGAAAGACGATGACGTCGTACTTCGCGCGCAGGTTGCCCTCGCGCAGTGTGATGTCGGAGAAATAGGTATAGGGCACCTGATAGGTATCCAGCGCCGCCCGCACCCAGCCTTCATCCTGGGTGCGCTGCCAGGCGTGCACGTAGCCGATCCGCGGCACGTCCAGATCGTGGGTCTTGACGGAGGGCGGCGTGGCAACGGCCCAGGCCGAGAGCCCCAGTTGCTTCAGAGACGGTTCGATGGCCGCCCGATCCGAGCCCGACACGATGAACGCACCCGCGCGGAACTTCCGGCCGTCGGCCTCGAAGTCCTCTTCGGCCGCCTGCATCTTCACCGCCGCATGCGAAAAGCGGAACTTCATCAGGTTGTTGTCGGTCGTGTGCTCGACGACGATCGTTCCGCCGGTGCCTTCAATCCCGCCGGGCGCGACGGCATCGGTGGTGAGCCTCGTCATGGGCTGGCCGAAAATCGACGGGTCGGACACGGCCTGCAGCCGGACGTTGCGCATGTACTGGAACGTCCAGCCGGTGTCGTCGTACGGCCGCGGATTCGCCGGCGGGTAGTTCTGCACCGCGAAGTACATCTCCGCCAGCGTGCGGTACGGCTGGTCGCCGCGGATGATGTAATCCCCGGCCGCGACCGACACGTTACCGGCCTTGAACGCGCTCGAGGCGCGGTGGATCTCGAGTCCCTGGCGCCGCAGCTCGTTCACGGCATCGGCGGCGTCGGCCTTGCGGTACTGGCCGGCGGGGATGACCCAGGCGTTGACGGGGCCCGTCTTCCCTTCCTCGATCGACCGCTTGTTCTTCAGCCAGTAGTTCTCGAGGTAGGTGTCCTTGTTCTTCGCGACGTGATTGAGCGCGATGAGCACGGCCGACTGCTGGATGTTCGTGTTGTTGCGCGGCCCCCACTTGATGGACGGGAGCGGCGGGTTGGGCCGGAACCACTCGCGGCTCGTCGTGGTCGCGCCCGCGCGGGCCTCGTAGTTGTCCGGACCATAGCTCTGCACCTCGTAGAACCGGCCGATGGCGTTGTGCGAGTGCGCGATGAAGAACATGTAGTTGGGCACCCAGCCGTCGTAGAACCCGTAGGTCCACACGCCCGGCACCCCGCGCTTGGTCATCTCCATCACTTCGGTCTTGGCGAGCAGCCACCATTCGTCCACCGTGATGGGGTCGAGCGCCTCGTTGTAGGGCCCCGTGCCGGTGGAGGCGTAGAGATAGGTCTGGGCCTCGTGCAGATCGTGCATGATGGTGGGCTTCCACTCGTTCTGCACACGCGTCACCGCCTTGGTGAGCTCCAGGAACTGGCCCATGCCGTCGCGGTTGTTGTCGTGGGCGACGTACTTGCCCCAATACATCAGCGGCAGGCGGGCGGCACCCTCGGGCCGCGACTTGTTGAAGTAGTAGGTGTCCACCTGCTTCTCACGCCCGTCCACTTCGATGACCGGCGTGATGAAGGTGATCACGTGGTTCCGGATCTGCTGCACGAACGGCGTCTCCTCGACGATGAGGCGATAGGCGAGTTCCTGGAGCATCTCGGGGCCCCCGTTCTCCGGCGAGTGGATGCCGCTGGTCAGCCAGTAGATGGGCTTGGCCGTCTGCAGCAGCTGCCGTGCTTCGGCCTCGGTCGTCGTCCGCGGGTCGGTGAGTCGCACCAGCATGTCCTTGTATTTCGGCAGGTCACGAATGGTGGCCTCGTCGGCAATCGCCAGCAGCACCAGGTCGCGCCCTTCCTCGGTCTTGCCGATTCGCCACAGTTTGGCCCGCGCGGAAGCCTGATCCAGCGCCTCGAAGTATCGATAGATGTCCTTCGCGTACGTCAACTCGCCCGGCGTGCCCACGATGCGGCCGTGGAACTTGAGAGGTGTGGGGACGGTGGCGGACGCTGGCAGGTGATCCACCAACTCGGTGCTGATGCGCGGGTCTTGCAGGTATTCCTTGATCTTTGCCGTGTACTCCGCGTCGACTGCCTGCGGCGCGCGGGCGGAGGATGGGGCCCGCGATGAGGTGGACGGCGCGGGCGCGGCGGACTGCGCCACCGGGGCGGCGGGCGTGAGCGCGCCAAGCGCCAGTGCGAGAGTGGCAGCAAACATCGTGCGGGTGGCCGTCATGAATCTCCTCCTGGGGGCCCGTGGCATCGGCGCGGGCCCGTGGAATCGTATCGCTGCGAGGCGTCGCGGATTGACACCGGATGTCTTCCCGCGTTCCGGCCGTCGGCGCGACATCAAGACCTTCGAGACGCTGCTCCGCGTCGACAACCGCGATCGAACGCTCGCCCTGGTGGACGCGGCGGGCGGCGTCCCTCGCCTGACCGCGTGAAGAGCTCCACCGCGCTCGACGTGGTGGAGTTGTATCCGTACGTGCCCTACGTGCAGTACCTGCTACCGGGCTCCATCACGATGTCGATCTTCATGATCGTGATGATTGGCGGCGGCACCATCTTCATCGACGGCAAGGCCGCGGGCTGCACGAAGGCTACCTCGTGACGCCGATCACCCGGCTCGAGCTGGTCGTGCGCGAGGTGCTCGAACCGCGGATGCGCCACCTCAGCGGCCTGGTCGCGGAAATCGCCGGCCGGCCGGAGCAATTCCGGTGGGCCCACCGCGGGCTCCGGCCCGTCACCGCCCAGGGGACACCGCTTCCTCTGGAGGGGACAGGCGCGGCGACGTTTCCCCTGCAGAATCCAGTTAAACTGGCCACTTCCGGACGCGCGCATACCGGGTACGGCCCTTGCTGCACGTGTTGGTGGACTAAGGAGCCTCGCATGGGTATCAACAAGCTGGTCTTTGCGGCGTTGACCGTCGGGTGCCTGGCGGCCGCCGGGCTGGGCGGGTTCCTCGCCGTCCGCTTCGGGCAGCCAGCCGCCTCGGCTGAAGCGCCTGTGGCGGTACCCGCGTCGGCCCCGGCCAGCCCCACCCCGGCCGCGGTCACCGAATCGGAGGGCGTGATCACACCCACCCCGGCGCCGGCGCCAGCCCCGCCCGTGGCCGAGGCGCCCCGCTCGGCTCCGCGTGCGGCTGCTCCCGCGCCGCGACCCAGCCGAAGCACTCCCGTGAGCCGTCCCACCGCTCGCGAAGAAGGCCGCCGCGCATCGGCCGCGCCGTCACCGGCACCGCCCATCGCGTCGGCACCGCCGCCCACGCCCGAGAACACCGGTTCGATGTGGGAAACCCGTCCGCCGGTCGCCGCCGAGCGGCCGCCCGTCGTCGAAGAGCCGGCGCCTCCCGCCGCGCCGCCGGCGCCCGAGTTCCTCGACCTCCAGGTCCCGGCCGACTCGGTGCTGGGGCTCCAGGTCGAACGCACCGTCACCAGCGACCTGGCGCGGGTTGAAGACAAGGTGAGCGCGCGTGTCACCCGCGACGTTCGTGTTGCCGGCCGCATTGCCATCCCCGCGGGATCCATCGTCACCGGCTCGGTCACCGACGTGGATCGCGGCGGCAAGATGAAAGGCAAGGCCCGGCTAGCCGTGCGGTTTCATACCGTGACGCTGGCAGACGGCTCGCAACTGGCCATCCGCACCGATACCGTCGTGCGCGAGGGACAGTCGCCGTCTGGCGAAACGGCTGCCAAGGTGGGCGGCGCCACCATCGGCGGCGCCATTCTGGGAGCAATTCTCGGCGGCGGGAAGGGCGCGGCCATCGGCGCCGGCGTCGGCGCGGGTGCCGGCACGGCGGCGGCGATGACCAACGATCGAAACCCCGCCACCCTGCCGGCAGGCGCCAGCATCACCGTCCGCGTGCAGGAGCCGGTCACGGTGACGGTGCAGAAGGAATAGACCACGCCGGGCAGGGAGTATCATGAGGCTCTTTGGAAAGGTCCCCATGCGCGTGAGTGCTGCCGTTGCCATTGCCGTCGTCGCCACCACCGCGTTTGCCGTCGCACAGGAAAAGCAGACGCGCGCGGGCATCACGAACTACACGAGAGTCGATGCCGTCGTCGCCTGCGGCGGAGCAACGGAGACTGCGGCCCTGGAGGGGCTGAAGGCCGACGGATTCAAATCGGTGGTCAACCTGCGGCTGTCCGACGAGCGCGGCGCCAACGTGGAGGAGAACGAGGCCAAGGCCAAGGAACTCGGGCTCAACTACTTCCATCTGCCCTTCTCGCGTGCGTCCCCGGATCCGGCCATCGTCGACCAGTTCCTCACGGTCTTGTCGGACGAGGCTAACCAGCCGGTGTTCATTCACTGCGCGTCGGGGAGCCGTGTTGGTGCCCTGTGGCTCGTCAAACGCGTGCTGCAGGACGGCTGGTCGATAGAGGAGGCCACGACCGAGGCCAAGCTGATTGGCCTGTCGACTCCCGGCCTGGAGAAGTTCGCGCTCGAGTACATCGCATCGCACCAGAAGCAGTAGCGCCGCGCGGCCCCGCGCGCAGGGGCGGCTGACGGCCGCCCGCCGGTAGTCCGCCCGTATCCCGCCGGTCTGGCATCACTTCTGCTCCTCCTCGGGCGGGGAGCCTCCCTCTTCAGGTAAATCGTTGGTTTTTCAGACACGGAGGGAAATTTTTATGCGGATTCGTACTCTCTGGATGCCACTGTTCGGCATGCTGGTGCTCCTGGCGGCGCCGATGCCCGCGCAAGCGCAGCAGACCTTTCTCACGCCATATGTGGGCAGTTCGTTCAACTCCACCTTCGACGACTACGACTTCGGGACCAAGCTGCACTACGGAGCGGCCATCACCTGGCTTGGCCAGGGCGGGCTCGGATTCGAGGTCGACCTCGGGTATGCGCCGACGTTCTTCGAGCCGGGCGAAGATGACTTCCTGGACTTCCAGTCCAAGGGCAGCGTCGTCACCATGATGGGCAACCTCGTCCTGGGCGGCGGCGGGAAGGGGATCCGGCCGTACGCATCGGGCGGCATCGGGCTGATGCGCACGCACATCCAGGACGTCTCGGAGCTGTTCGATTACAAGGACAACGGCTTCGGCGTCAACGTCGGCGGCGGCTTGCGCGGAGGCGCCGGCCCCATCGGGATCAGGGGAGACATCCGATATTTCCGCCAGATCAGCGATCTCACTCCGATCCGGGACTTCGAACTGGGCGACTTCTCGTTCTGGCGAGCCAGCGTGGGCGTGTCGTTCGGATTCTGATGCCGGCGTGACACCCACGAGGGTCCCGAGGGCCGCTTCGCGCGGCCTTTCGGGACCCTCGTGGCGACCCCGCGCGGGTTTGACAGGTCCGGCGCGGTCGGGCGATACTTCTTGGTCGTTAGCGTGGCGATTTCTGCTGACTTGATGGGCCGCGCCCGCCGGGACCTCCCGGCGGCCACTTCTATCTAAGTCGCGAGCGAGCCCGCGACCGATGGTCAGCGGGCTTTTTTGTTGAAGAGGCACTCTCATGTCGCAGTTCACGTTCTCGTCCGAGTCGGTTTCCGAGGGCCATCCCGACAAGGTGTGTGATTACATTTCCGACTCGGTCCTGGACGCCTGTTTCGCCCAGGATCCGACGAGCCGCGTGGCCTGCGAGACGTTGGTCAAGAGCAACCACGTCGTGCTGGCCGGGGAGATCACCACCAACGCCGTCCTGGACTACGACACGATCGTGCGTCAGGCCGTGAAGGAAATCGGGTACACCGACACGAGCGAGCCGTTCTGCGACACGACGTTGAAGCTCGTGTCCCTCATCACCACCCAGTCCAACGAGATCAGCCAGGGCGTGACCGCGGCCACCAGCCAGAGCGGAGACCAGGGTGCGGGCGACCAGGGCATCATGTTCGGCTACGCCACCGACGAGTCGGACGAGATGATGCCGCTGCCGATCCTGCTGGCGCACAAGCTCACCTACGGACTCGCCCAGGACCGCAAGGCGGGCAAGGTGGACTTCCTCCGGCCCGACAGCAAATCGCAGGTGTCGGTGGCGTACGAGGACTACCAGCCCAAGGCCGTCTCGGCCGTCGTCGTGTCCACGCAGCACACGCCCGCGGCCGACCAGAGACTGATCGCCGAGTACGTTCGCGAGGATCTCGGCCCACGCGTGTTGGGCCAGTGGTGGAGCACGACCGCGCCACTCTACGTGAATCCGACCGGCAGCTTCACGCACGGCGGCCCTTCGGCCGACGCTGGCGTCACCGGCCGCAAGATCATCGTCGACACCTACGGCGGCTGGGGCCGTCACGGTGGTGGCGCCTTCAGCGGCAAGGATCCCTCCAAGGTGGATCGCAGCAGCGCGTATTTCTGCCGCTACGTCGCCCGCCAGGTGGTGTCGGCGGGTCTGGCCAGGCGCGCCGAGCTGCAGGTGGCCTACGCCATCGGCCTGGCGCAGCCGGTGTCGATCAAGGTCGACACCTTTGGCACCGGCGACGACTGTGCCGCGGCCGACTTCGTGCGGACCAACTTCGACTTCCGCCCGCGCGCCATCATCGAGGCGCTCGACATGCTGCGCCCCATCTATCGCCAGACGACCAACTACGGCCACTTCGGGCGGCCGGGTCTCCCCTGGGAAACGACGACCATGGCGGTGGCGGCGAAGTAACCGCCCCGCCGCAGG
>JADZBZ010000131.1 GCA_020851835.1 Acidobacteriota bacterium | reverse complement strand
GTTGCTCCGCCACGGCCACCGCCTGCCGCGCGCGTTCGATGGCGAGGTCGGCGACGCGGCTGTCCAGCCGGAACAGGGTGGCGCCTTGCGCCAGGCGTTGCCCTTCGCTGCCGAGCACTTGGGTGACGAGGCCTGGCACGGGCGACGTGACGCGCGCGTTCGCCGCCGGCCGCCCCGCAACCGCCGGCTCCGGTTCCACCCGGCCCCATCCCTCCACGTAGGCGTGGATGGTCATCCGGACGATGGGGGCGACGGTGACCGAAACTTCAGGGGACGGCTCGGCTTCGGGCGTGTCCGCCGGCGCGGTCTTGCAGGCCGCGGTGGCCGCGGCGATGGCGACTGCTGCCAGCATCGCCGACGGAAGAATCCTGCCGCGCATCACTGTGGCGCCCCCGGAAGGGGATTGACGGGCAGGTCGGCGGGTCTTTGCATGGCGTCCTCAATGTCACCGAGCGTCTGTTGCGCCTGCACGTCCGCTTCGAGGCGCACCAGCTCGCGCGTCGCAAGGTCCAGTTGCACGACGCCGAGATCGAGCTGCGAGATGTCGCCCGCCGCGAGCTGCTGCCGGGCCGTGTCCACGGAACGCTGCATTTCGGCGATGAGCTGATCGGCCAGGGCGACCCTGGCGAGTGCCGCGCGATAGGCCGCGAGCGCGCGATCGACGGCCCCGAGTGCGCGCGCCTGGATCGCTTCCACCTGTGCCGCCGCGAGGACTCGGCGGGCCTCGGCTTCGGCAATCCGCCCCTGGTTCCGGTTGAACACGGGCAGCGACAGCGGGAAGAGCAGCGACCACTTGTTGCTGTCCTGATCCATCTGGTAGCCGGGGCCCAGGTGCAGGTCGGGATATTGCCGGGCGATCTCGAGCTGCAGCGTCGCCTGACTCGCCTCGTATTCCGACAACGCGGCCAGCACGTCCGCGCGGTTCAGTAGCGCCTGCCGGCGGGCGGCGGCGTCGGGCGGGTCCACGGGGGCCCGGCGGAATACATCGAAGCTGAAGCGCGTCTCGGCGAGCGTCGAGCCCGGCACGCCAAGCGCGGTGCCCAGGCGTGCCCGTGCGTCCTGCTGCTGCTGCACGGCGTCGGCGGCCGCCAGGCGCACGGCGTCGAGCTGCAGGCGGGCCTGCGACATCTGGAAGGCCGAGATGTCGCCGGCATCGAGCTGCCGCTGGAACAGGGCGATGTTCGCTTCCTGGAGTGCGCGCTGGCGATCGAGCAGCGTGGCCGCCTCGGTTGCGGCGAACAGGTCCACGAGCGCCTGACGGACGGCCGCGCGTACGCGCCAAGCGGCGTCGGCCACCTGGTAGCGCGCCGATTCCGCCAGGCGCGTCGCCTCGGCGATCCGGAACCCGCGCTTGCCGGCCGTTTCGATGGTGAAGTCGAGGTCGAGATTCAGAATCCACGGCGTGATGGTGTCGGGCGGCGTGCTGGCATTGAAACCCGGCCCCGTCGTGACGGCAGGGTTGGGGCGCTCGCCCGCGGTTACCCGTCCGGCGCGCGCCACGCCCCACGAGGCGCGCGCGACGGCGAGATCGGGATGGAAGTACAACGCCGCCACGGTGAGGGCCTGGAGGTCCCAGACGTCAGGGGGCCACGCCGCGACGAGGTGCGCGGGCTCGGCGGCCTTCGCCAGGCCAGGGTCGGCCAGGCTCTTGGCCTCCAACCGGTCGAGCGTCAGGTCAGGCGCCAGCGGGCGGGCCTCGAAGTGCACACAGCCGGCCAGGGACGCGGCCGACAGCAGCAGCAGGAGCCGACAGCCCCCACGCATCAGCTGACCCACCCGAGGACGCCCGGATCCATCGACACCAGTTCGAATTCCACCACGGCTTTCCTGAAGAACGCCTGAAAGGCGATCCACGGGGGGATTCTGTCAGAATGCCGCCATGCGGATCCTGCTCGCCGAAGACGACCGCCGCATGTCCGTTCTGCTCCAGCGCGGGCTCTCCGAAGAGGGGCACGTGGTCGATCAGGCCGACACCGGACAGCAGGCGCTCGATGTTGCGCGCGGCGCCGAGTTCGACGTGATGGTCTTCGACGTGATGCTGCCCGACGGCGAGGGTTTCGATGTCGTCCGCTCCCTGCGCGCCGCCGGCGATCGCACGCCGGTGCTGATGCTGACGGCGAGAGACGCGAACGCGGATGTCGTGAAGGGTCTGACGGCGGGCGCCGACGACTATCTGACCAAGCCTTTCTCGTTCGACGTCCTGCTGGCCCGCGTTCACGCCCTCGCGCGCCGCGGGCCGACGGTGCAGGACGTATCGCTGGGCGTTGCGGACCTTCGCCTCGACCCGGTGGCGCGAACGGTCACACGGTCTGGCGTCTCCATCGATCTCACCAGGACGGAATTCGGTCTGCTCGAATACCTGATGCGGCGAAGCGGCCGCGTGGTGCCTCGCCGCGCCTTGATCGACGGCGTCTGGGGCGCCGCCCGCGACGTGGAGGAGAACACGCTCGATGCATTCGTGAAGTTGCTGCGGCAGAAGGTGGACGGCAAACGGAGACCGCCGCTGATTCACACCGTGCGCGGCGTGGGGTACTGCATACGGGCCGAGCCATGATCGGCCTCTCGATTCGTGCCCGGCTGACCGCGTGGTTCGTCGCCGTCCTGGCGGTCGCCACCGTGACGCTCACGGCCGCCAGCTGGTGGTTCTCCACGCAGAGCGTGATTCGCGCCGCCGACGTCAGCCTGCAGGCACGGTTGGACGGCGTCCGTCAGTTTCTCGGGAATCCGCGGACGCGGCTCACCGTGGAAGGTTTGCGGGACGAGTTCGGCGAATATGCCGAGCTCACGCGCGGCGAAGCGCTGCTGGAGGTCGTCGACGCGACGGGCGTGGTGCTGGTGCGACCCGCGATCCCGGGCTGGAAGGAGATGGCCGCGACGAAGGCGCGGCTCGTTGGCGGCGAAGGTGTGGTTGCCGGCGACCGCACGATCGGGCGGCTTCCGTACCGCGTGGCGTTGGCGCGGGTCGATGCGCTCGGCGCCACCTACGACGTGACCGTGGCCGCCCCCATGGGGCCCGCCTACGAGGCGCTCAACCGCTTCCACCAGCTCATGTTCCTGCTGCTGCCGGCGGTCCTGGCGCTGGCGGGCGCCGGAGGGTACTGGATCAGCCGCCGGGCCCTGGCCCCGGTCGACCAGATCACCGGCGTCGTGCAGGCGATCACCCTGCAGAGCCTCGATCAGCGGGTGGAGGTGCCGACGGCCGACGATGAAATCCGGCGGCTCGCCTTGACTTTCAACGCCTTGTTGACACGGCTCCAGTCGGCGGTGGGCGACATCGTGCGGTTCACCGCGGATGCCTCCCACGAGCTTCGGACGCCGGTGGCGCTCGTCCGCACCACCGCGGAGCTGGCGCTGCGGCGGGAGCGGACGCCTCACGACTACCGCACCGCTCTTTCCGAGGTGCTCGATCACACGAGGCGGATGTCGGCGCTGGTGGACGACCTGCTGACCATGGCCCGGGCCGACGCGGGCATCGAAGGCCGACGTGATGCCGTCTTCGATCTGCGCGCGTGCGTCGTCGCCGCGGGCCACGAGGCCGCGGCGCTCGGTGCCGGTTGCCACGTGACCCTTGACGTCGATGTGCCCGGCCACGCCCTATCGGCACGGGGTGACGCCGTGTCGCTGCGGCGGCTCCTGCTGATCGTGCTCGACAACGCCGTGAAGTACTCGCCCGGGGGTGGGCGCGTCGCGATGGCGCTCAGCCACGCTGCCGGGAAGGGCGAGGGCACGGCGATGATCACCGTTTCCGATGACGGAATTGGTCTCGACGCCGCCGACGGGCCACGGCTCTTCGAACGCTTCTACCGCGGCCGGCGTGCCAGGCAGCACGCGGCCGAAGGCCACGGGCTTGGACTGGCGATTGCGCGTGACATCGCCCGGCGCTATCACTGGGGCCTGAGCGTCCGACCGCGGCAAGAGGGCGGCGCCGCCCATGGATGCACGGTCGAGGTGCAGTTGCCGCTGGACGCCGGCCCGGCTCGCCTGGATGACGCAGCCGAAGCGAGGGCGGTCCTTGGCTCGAGCGGCGACAAACCTCGCCGACATGGCGCATGCCCCCGTCGTGGACGCGGTGCCGGTCTGGAGTCGGCGAAGGTGATAGCCTCTAACATCGGGGACGCATACCCGCCACGGAGGATTCGCTCATGAGAACGACGCTACTGCTGATGGCCAGCCTGGCCGTCGCGCCCCTTCCGCTGCACGCGCAGGACACCCTCAAGACCACCAACATCCAGCGCTACTACACCCCGGTGCGGCTCTTCCTGCAGGGCGCGGCCGAAGCGATGCCCGCGGACAAGTACGGCTTCAAGCTGGACCCGGAACAGATGACCTTCGGCCAGTGGATCAACCACTCGACCGAACGCAACTACGTGGACTGCGCCACGCTGCGCGGCGAGCCGAACCCGATGCCGAAGGCGAAGACCGACCTGCTCACGGCCAAGGCCGACATCGTCAAGGCGCTCGGCGAGTCGTTCCAGTATTGTGACGCCGCCTTCACCACGCTCGACGATCGGAAGATTCTGGCCTCGCCGCAGATGGTCGCGGCGTTCCTGCACACCACCGTCCACAACAACGAGATCTACGGCAACGTCGTCGGCTACCTGCGCGCGAACCACATCGTGCCGCCGTCCACGGAGATGATCCAGGAGATGATCAAGGCCAAGAAGACGCCGCAGCAGATGATGCAGGAGATGATGGACAAGTACAACAGGAAGCCGCCCGCCCGCTAGCCGCGGAGGGACGCCATGGCGCTGTACGCCTTCGACGGCACGTGGAACGAGGCCAAGCAGGGCGACGATCCGCAATACCGGAACACCAACGTCGCCCGCTTCCACGAAACCTACGCCAGGCGCTCGACGACCGACGATTTCTACGTGGAGGGCGTGGGCACGCGATTCGACGTCGTGGGGCAGGCCCTGGGCGGAGTGTTCGGCCTCGGCGAACTGCCGCGGATTCTCGAGGCGTATGCCCACGTGTGCCGGAACTGGGCGGCAGGCGATCCCATCATCGATGTCGTTGGCTTCAGCCGTGGCGCCGCCACCACGCTCGACTTCTGCCACTACGTCCTGGAGAAAGGCATCAGGCGGCCCGGTGCGGATACCGTGGTCGAGCCGCAGCCGGTCATCCGCTTCCTCGGCGTGTGGGACGTGGTCGCGGCGTTCGGCCTGGCCAATCTCGGCAACACGGCGCTCAATATCGGCCATCATCTATCGCTGCCCCGTGCAAACCTTCAACACTGCTTTCACGCGCTGGCCCTCGACGAGCGCCGCACCTCGTTCCTGCCGACGCGTCTGCCAGGCGCGT
This sequence comes from Acidobacteriota bacterium, assembly GCA_020851835.1. GTDB lineage: Bacteria > Acidobacteriota > Vicinamibacteria > Vicinamibacterales > UBA2999 > VFZN01. The sequence continues at coordinate 3,634 of JADZBZ010000131.1, read as the reverse complement.
ACGAAGTGTGGTTCCGCGGCGTGCACTCCGACGTCGGCGGCGGCAACGGGAACAGGGGCCTGAACGACATCTCGCTCCGGTGGATGCTGCGGAAGGCGAAGGCCGCGTCGCTGCCCGTCCGGGACGAGGACATCGCGGCGCTGCAGCCTGAACCGGCCACGAAGCCGAAGGGCGATCACAAACTGTCGGTCGAGGTGCGGCTCATCGCGGCAGTCGATCGCCGTCACTACACGGTCGCGCCGATGGACGGGTGCACCATGCCACCCGAGACGTGCCTGGTCGAGACCGCGGAAGACGAAGGTCGTGCGACCGAACTAGGCGCCCAGGGCATCGAGATCCTGCCGACCGAGGACCGCGTTCGGATCGCCACCCTGTGGGAAACCGCCGACGCCGTGGCCACGGCCAACGGTTTCACGCTGGACCACATTCGGGATGCCCTCCTGACCCTGTTTCAGGGCCGGCTCTCCCTCATCCGTACGGATGCCGATTTGGCCAGGGCTCGGCAGGCTACCGCCCGACTGGTCGCCACCGCGGTGAAGGGCGCGCAGGAGCGGGGCTTCCACGTCCTGACCGAGTTCTTCCTCAACGAGGCGCTCTTCAAGCTGCCGCGTTTGTTCCCGCTGACGGACTGACGAGGGAGTGCGGCCGGCGCCCCGTGCTCGCGGTCATTCTCCGAGCCTTCCTCGCGCCAGATTGTCAGGGGGCAGGCGCCGCCGCTGGACGGCAATCGCGGTGGCCACGTGTCTGGCGCCATCCTCCCGGTACCGGATCGACACGGTCGCTCCCACCACGATCTCGCCTTCCACCCTGGTCGTCGGAAGCCGCTGGAAGGTCATCTGGCCCCTGTGCGCAAAGCGCTCGATCACCAGGGTCGTGGCGTCGACCGACGTGACGACGCCCCGCGTGGCATGGGTCGCTGGCGCGGAGTCCGAATCGCCGGGCTTGGCCTGGGTCTTGGGAGCGGACGATGCGGCCGGGCGTGCGGCGAAGGGCAGGAGCGCCAGCCCGCCGGCCAGGAGCACCGCGGCCGCCCGGTGACGCATCAACATTCCGCGAGAAGACTCGGCGATCGGCATACGACTCTTCGTGCCATCATCGGCGCACGACCTTAGGGGGCGGTGAAGTCCGGATTAAGATCCGTTAATCACGCCCCTGCCACCGGGCCCCACGACCTGATTAACGAGAATTAACACCAGTCTCATGTCGGGCTCACTCGCCTGGCGTCTACTGTTGGTTCAGTCCCAGAGAAGGCAGCACGAGTCATGCACATCACCCTCAGCGGAAAGCGAGCGCTCGTCACCGGCGGCAATTCCGGCATCGGCGCGGGCATCGTCAGCGCACTGGCCGACGCCGGGGCCAGGGTGGCCGTCAACTACGTCACGCACCCGGAGGCCGCCCAGGAACTGGTGAGACGAGTCCAGGCCGGGAAGGGCGAAGCGCTGGCCATCCAGGCGGATGTCTCGGACCCGGCGGCCGTCGCCGGCATGTTCCAGCAGATCGACCGGGCATGGGGCGGCATCGACATCCTGGTCAACAGCGCGGGCATCGACGGCCCACGGGCGCCGGCGTGGGAGGCCGACCTCGCCGCGTGGCGGAAAGTCATCGAGGTGAACCTGCTCGGTGCGTTCGCCTGCGCGCAGCAGGCGCTCAGGCGGATGGTGCCGCAGGCCCACGGCGTGATCGTGAACATCAGCTCGGTCCATGAAGAAATCGCGTGGTCCGGCTACAGTGCGTACACGGCGAGCAAGGCCGGACTGGGCATGATGACCAAGACGCTCGCGCAGGAAGCGGCGCCCCACGGCGTCCGGGTGCTTTCGGTTGCGCCTGGCGCCATCAAGACACCCATCAACCAGGCCGTGTGGAGCGATCCCGCCAGCCTCCACGACCTTTTGGAAAAGATCCCCCTCAACCGTCTCGGTGAACCGGACGACATCGCACGGATGGTGGTGGTGCTGGTCTCTGACGCGGCCTCCTATATGACCGGCCGTACCGTGTTCGTGGACGGCGGCATGACCGACTACCCGGACTTCGCCCACGGAGGCTGAGGCTCGATGAGGCGGAGACACCATGACGACGGCATCTGACACCGGCGCACCGGGCTGGCCCGGCATCGACCCGCGCTGGACCTCCAGCGCCAAGTCCGGCCTGGGCACGGCGCTCAATCGTGACAGCCGCGTCTGGTTCACCGTGAGCCACGGCATCCTGAACGAGGTCTACTACCCTGGAGTGGACCAGGCGTGCACCCGCGACCTGGGACTCATCGTCACGGACGGCCGGGAGTTCTTCTCCGAAGAGAAGCGCCACGCGCGGCACGAGATCGCCTGTCTGGCTGACGGCGTGCCGGCCTACCGGATGGTCAATACCTGCCAGCAGGGTCGCTATCGCATCGAGAAGGAGATTCTCACCGATCCGTCTCGGGCCGTGCTGCTGCAGCGCACCCGGTTCGTGCCGACACGCGGCGTCGCGAGCGACTACCACCTGCACGTCCTGCTGGCGCCCCACCTGGCCAATCACGGTGGCCGCAATACGGCGTGGGTGGGCGAACTCGAAGGTCAGCCGATGCTCTTCGCCGAGCGTGACGGGTGCGTCCTGGCCCTGGCCTGCTCGACGGGATGGCTCGCACGGTCGGTGGGATTTGTCGGCGTGTCGGACGGCTGGCAGGACCTGCAGGCCCACAAGCGGATGACGTGGCGCTACGATCGCGCGGAGAACGGCAACGTCGCCGTGACCGGGGAAGTCGGGGCGGAGCAGCCCGATGGCGAGTTCGTGTTGGCGCTGGGCTTCGGCGCGACCGCCGCCGAAGCCGGCCGTCACGCGGCGGCCAGCCTGGACGACGGTTTCGACACGGCTCGCGATCGTTATCTCCACGAGTGGCAGTCGTGGCTCGAATCGCTCCGGCCCATGGCGCCGCGCCGCGTGCGGCCCCGCGTCCTCGATGCGGTCAGCGCCGCCGTCATCCGCACCTGCGAGTCGAAGACGCACCCGGGGGGGATCGTGGCGAGTCTGTCGCTCCCCTGGGGGTTCGCCAAGGGCGACGACGACCTGGGTGGCTACCACCTGGTCTGGCCGCGCGACCTGGTCGAGGCGGCCGGCGGTCTGCTGGCGATCGACGCCGCCGATGACGTGCGGCGTGTCCTGAGCTACCTGCAGGACACGCAACACGAAGACGGCCACTGGTCGCAGAACATGTGGATTGACGGCACGCCGTACTGGGGCGGCGTGCAGCTGGACGAAACCGCGCTGCCGATTCTGCTGGTGGACATGGCGCGCCGTGAGATGGCGCTCTCGCGAGGAGAGCTGCGCGAGCTCTGGCCGATGGTACGGGGTGCGGCCGTGTCCCTGCTCACCAACGGTCCCGTGGCCCTGCAGGATCGCTGGGAGGAGGACGCCGGCTACGCGCCCTTCACGCTCGCCGCGACGATTGCGGCCCTGCTGGCGGCCGCCGATCTCGCCGATGGGGCCGGCGAGGCCGCGCTCGGCGCGTATTGCCGTGACACGGCGGACTGCTGGAACGACGCCATCGAGCGCTGGACCTACGTCACCGGCACACCGCTCGCACGCCAGTGCGGGGTGGAGGGCTACTACGTGCGCATCGCGCCGCCCGAGGTGGCCGATGCGGCGTCGCCCAACGACG
>JADZBZ010000130.1 GCA_020851835.1 Acidobacteriota bacterium | reverse complement strand
GCGAGCGAGTACGCGCGATGCGCGATCACCAGGCCGGTCAGGTCGGCCAGGTTCTCGCCGAGTGTGAGCTCGCCGTTGACGTGCAGGCCCGGCAGGGGTTCGAGCTGATTGAACTGCTCGACGACCACCTTGGCTCGCTTCATGTACTCCTCGGCGTCCTGCTTGGTCCACCAGTCGCGCAGCACGCCGGCGGCGTCGTAGTGGCGTCCCTGATCGTCGAAGCCGTGGCCCATTTCGTGACCGATCACCGCACCGATGCCGCCGTAGTTCACGGCGTCGTCGGCGGCCATATTGAAGAAGGGTGGCTGGAGGATGGCGGCAGGGAACACGATCTCGTTTCGGACGGGGTTGTAGTACGCGTTCACGGTCTGCGGTGTCATGCCCCACTGTTCGGGGTCGATCGGTTTGCCGACCTTGGAGGCCTGGTAATCGGCCTCGAACAGGTAGGCGCGCATGAGGTTGCCGACCAGGTCGTCCGGCTTCACCTCGAGCTTCGAGTAATCGCGCCACTTGTTCGGGTATCCAATCTTCGGCCGGAACTTCGCCAGCTTCGCCTGGGCTTCCTTCTTGGTCTCGGGGCTCATCCACTCCAGGCCGCCGATGCTTTCGCGGTAGGCCTGGCGGAGGTTCTCAACCAGTTGCTCCATGCGCGCCTTGGCCTCGGGCGTGAAGTGCCGCTCGACGTAGAGTTTGCCCAGCATCTCACCCATGTTGCCGTCGAGCGTGTTGACGGCACGCTTCCAGCGCGGCAGGTTCTCCGCAACGCCGCGCAGCGTCCGCCGGTAGAAGTCGAACTCGGCGTCCACGAACGCCTGGCTCAGATAGGGCGCGAACCCGTTGATGAGGGCCGCCTTCAGGTACGGCTTCCAGCGGTCCACCGGCAGTTCGTTGACCGCGGCGGCGAAGGCCTTGACGTAGCTTGGCTGGCTGACGACCACCGACGATGCGCCGGCCACCCCGAGTTCGGCCGTCCACGCGGCCCAGTCGAATCCGGGGAACTCCTTCGCCAGATCCGCGGTGGCGACCTTGTTGTAGGTCTTCACGGCGTCACGATTTTCGACGTTGGTCCAATGGGCCCGCGCCAGGCGCGTCTCGAGCACGTAAATCTCGCGCGCTGCGGCGCCCGGTGCAGGAACGTCGGCCATCGACAGCACGTTGCCCACGAAGGAGACGTACTTCTCACCGTACTCCTTCAACTTGGCATCGTCCTTGAGGTAGTAGTCGCGGTCGGGGAGCCCCAGCCCGCCCTGATACAGATACAGGATGTCGGTGCCGGGCTCGCGGGCATCGCCGTCCACGTAGCCCACTACGGGATTGATCAGGTTCATCTTGAAGAACCGGGCGAAGTGTCGGGCGAGGTCGGTCTTCGTCTTGATCCGGTCGATGGCGGCCAGTTCCGGCCGGAGAGGCGAGAGCCCGAGCTCGTCGGCCCGCGCTTGGTTCATGAAGCTCTGGTAGAAGTCACCGATCTTCTGGGCGTCGCTGCCCGGAGCCTTACTGGTGGCGGCGGCCGACTCCTCCGCAATGGCGCGGAGGTCGGTCTGAGCCTTGTCGAGCAGGATGTCGAAGGCCCCCCACGACGCCCTGTCGGCCGGGATCTCGGTCCGCGCCAGCCAAGCGCCGTTGACGTGACGGAAGAGATCGTCCTGCGGACGCACGGCGGGATCCATCGCTGAGAGATCGATGCCGGACACGCGGGGTGGAGGCGTGTCGGATGCGGGGCTCGGGGGTGCGCAGGCCGCCGCGAGGCAGCCGCAGAGCAGTAGAATCAACCGAGAGGCGGTGCGCATGATGCCCAATGTTACCCCGCCGTTCGCGATGGCCAATCACGGGGCGGGCTCTGGCGGTACACGCGCGTGAAGGGTAGGCTAGGCAGATGTCGCTTGCATCCCCGGAGCTGATCCGGCACCTCGATCGGGCCGTCGAGGGCGAGTCGGTCGAGGCGATCACCGCGCAGGTCAAGGCCGCGCTCGAAGATCTGCTGTCGCGGGGGGCGGTCACGCTCCCGGATCGCTTCCGCGAGCCGCGTGGCGATACCTACGCTCGCCGGCTGCTGCACCGTGATCCCGGCGGGCGCTACACGGCCATTGTCATGACGTGGGGGCCGGGACAGGGGACACCGGTGCACGATCACGGCGGGCTGTGGTGCGTGGAAGGCGTGATGGAGGGACGCATGGCGGTGACGCAGTACGACGTCACGCCCGAAGGCGAGCAGTTCCGCGTTGTCGCTCGCGATACGACGCTGGCGGGTGTGGGCACGGCCGGCCGGCTGATCCCGCCCACGGACTACCACGTCATGGCCAACGCCCAGCCCGAGACCCCTTCGCTGACCCTGCACGTCTACGGCGGCGAACTGTCCCAGTGCCAGATCTTCAGGCCCGGCCCCGCCGGTTGCCACCTGGCCGAAACACGCGTCCTGGCGTTTCACGAGTAGCAGGCTGGTCGTGCCCCTCATCGACCTGCGGTTCGCCGGGCGGCCACGCGTCATTGCCACCGCCGTGCTGCGCGGTGCTGGCGGCCTGGTTCTGATCGATCCGGGTCCCTCGTCGTGCCTGCCCGCGCTGGAGCAGGGTCTGGCCGACCTCGGCGGCGCGTTGCGCGATGTGCGCCTGATTCTGCTGACGCACATCCATCTCGATCACGCCGGGGCCACCGGCACCATCGTCGCGCGGGTGCCGGAGGCGCGAGTTCTGGTCCACGAGCGCGGTGCGACCCACATGGTCGAGCCGGCGAAACTGCTGGCGAGTGCCACGCGGCTCTACGGCGAGCGGATGGACGCACTGTGGGGACGGTTCGAGGCAGTGCCCGCCTCCCGCGTGACGCCGTTAGCTGGTGGCGAGCGGCTCGACGTGGCCGGACGCGCCGTCCGCGTGGCGTATACACCCGGGCATGCCGTTCACCACGTGGCCTATCTGGACGAGTCGGACGGAACCGCATATGTGGGGGATACCTGCGGTATTCGAGTGGCGGGCGACTTCACGATCGCCGCCACACCGCCGCCGGACATCGATCTGGAACTCTGGCTGCGGAGCCTCGATGCTATCGAGGCGTGGCAGCCGGCCGGCCTGTTTCTGACACACTTCGGCCCGGTTGGCGCCGCACGCGCCCACATCGCGAACTATCGTCGGGTGCTCGCCACGACGGGGGAGGTCGTGGCCCGCTCGCTCACCGTGGGGGACACGGATGAGTCGCGAGCGGCCGGGTTTGCGGCCGAGATGCGCGAGGCCGCGCGGCGCGTGTTGTCGGAGCCAGAGGCTGTGGCGGTCGAGCAGGCCGCGCCATTCGACCAGATCTGGGCCGGCCTCGCGCGCTACTGGCGCAGGAAGGCCGTGGCCTGACGCGCTACGACGCCCGGCGCTCGGGGCTCATCTCCGCCGCGGGCGCCAGGGGCGCCTTCATAAAGCGCAGCGCATAACCAGCCGGCGTCCCGGTGGCCGGCTTGCAGGGCGCCACCTGCCACACCGCCGACAACACGCGCCCCTCGCGCAGGAACACGGGCAGGGCTTGGAGGTTGCGGGCCGCCTTCTCCACCTGCAGGTGCACGAGGCGGAAGAGCGGCAGCGACACGGCGGCGTCGCACTCGACGATGGCACCGGTTTCGGAAACTTCCCTGGTCTTCACCGAGGTGAAGCGGACGGCGCCGTCGGCATCCTTCCAGGTGAGGCGTCCTTGAACCGCCAGGCGGGCCTCTCGTCCGTTGCGCGTGTTCCAGGCAAGGGTGTGTTCGGTCACGGTCACTCCAGGGTTAGCAGCACAGGGAAACCAGGTCGTGCAATGCCTTCCCTATTCCAAGTTCCACGCCGTTTTTGCGTGCAACCTGTTCCAGTGGATACGGAGTGACCAGACGATTCAGCAAGAGGACTGTATATGACTTGGTAGACGCCAGAAGAGACGATTGTTGTGGATACGGACTATCCACTCGATATCGCAATTGGCTACTTACTAACCATTTCGGAAGGCTCGTCGAGCCCAAGTCGCCGGAGTTTCAGATACAAGCCCCGCCTGGTCAGGCCCAGGACCCGTGCCGTCTCGGAGATGTTGCCCCGGTGCCGCGACAGGGAGTCGCGGATCAGGTCTCGCTCGATGTCGTCCACCAGCGCCGCCAGCGTCTGGCCGCGGCTCAGGGATATCCTCGGGCTCGACAGGCTGTCGGGCCGGCTCGCGGGTGCGGCCGTCAAGTCCGCGGAGAGGTGTTCCGGCACGATGAGGCCGCCCGGCGGGGCCATGGCCACGGCGCGTTGAATCTCGTTACGGAGCTGCCGCACGTTACCGGGCCACCAGTACTGCGCGAACAGGTCCAGGACGTCCGAGCCCAGTTGCGTATCGGGCTTGCCCAGCCGGTCCCAGGCTTCTCGCAGGAAGTACGTGCTGAGGTGCGGGATCTCTTCGCGCCGCTGCCGGAGCGGCGGCACGTGAATCCGGATGACGCTCAGGCGGTAGTAGAGATCTTCGCGGAACTTGCCCTCGCCGACCCGCTGCTCCAGATCGGCGTTGGTCGCGGCAATGACCCGCACGTCCACACGCTGCGGACGTGTTTCACCCACGGGCATGATCTCGCCCTGCTCCAGGAAGCGCAGCAGCTTGGGCTGCACATCGATCGGCAGATCGCCCACTTCGTCGAGGAAGAGCGTGCCGCCGCCGGCCGTGCGCACCAGGCCGGGCTGGTCCGAGACGGCGCCGGTGAACGAGCCGCGGCGATGGCCGAACAGCTGGCTGTCGGCGAGTTCGCGGGTCGTCGTCGTGCAGTTGTACGGCAGGAACGTCGCCGCGCTGCGTGGCGAGCCCACGTGGATGGCGCGCGCCACCAGCTCCTTGCCCGTTCCGCTCTCGCCGGTGATGAGCACGGTGAGGTCGTTCCCCTGGAGGCGCTGAATCTGATCGACCACGCGGTGCATGGCGGCGCTGGCGCAGACAAAGCCGGGCAGGAGCGGCTCGAGCGGACGCTCACCGATCGGATCGGCGGCGGCCGGCCCGACTTCGCGCGCCCCGCACAGCTCGAACCCCTGGCGGGCCACGGCGACCATCATCCGCAGGCGACGCAGAGCGGGGTGACCGGCGGGGTGCGGGCTGGCGAGTGCCACGAAGCGCGGGCCGTCCGGTTCGCGGCCGACCGCTTCCATGATGAGGATGCCGGCACCGGAGTGGCCCCCCTGCACCGCCTGCCGGCCCAGGCTGCGCGCGCCATCGGCGTCGGTGCCGGCACAGGCGAGCACCCGTACGTCGCCCCCGGGCAGTTGCACGCACACCGCGCTCATGTCGGCGCCGAGCGCCTCGAGCATCGTGGCGGCGAGTTCGCGCGCCAGCAGGTCGGGCAAGACGGCCGCATCCACCAGCCGGCGCACCAGGGCGTCGTCGGCGTCGGCGGGGGAGCCGACGTATTCCCCCGTCCCAAGAGTGGGCGCGGCGCTCATGGCCATGCGGACCTCCTCGAGGTCGCGCGTCGCGCCCAGCGACTGGAACACCTGTGCCGCGTACTGGTAGTGACGGTCAGCGGTCGATCGGGCGCCGGCCCGCCCGGCCAGACGGGCGAGAGCCAGCTGGCTCACCGCGGCCTGGTAGCGTTCGCCCACCAGCTCGAAGACGCTCGAGCTCTGCGCGATGTCGTGATAGGCATCGGTCGAGCGGGACTGGCGCGCGCGCAGGTCGCCGCGCAGCCGCAGGAACTCGCCCCATGCGCCCGGCGTCGTGCGCGGGTCGAGCCGGCCCTCCACCTGAGTGAGGCGCCGATGGGCTTCATCCACCCGGTTGGCCGAGACGAGCGCCTCGACGGCGATGAGCTCGGCCTCGATAACTTCGGCGGGCGGCGCCGCCGGCGACCGTGAAATCTCATCGGCGATGGTCAGCGCCTCGTCGGGATTGCCGCGCCGCGTGGCCAGGCGCGCGGTGATGACCCGGAGCGACCACTCGTACCAGCGACTCGTGTTGCGGCCGTAGGCGCCAAAGGCCTCGGCGGCCCGGCGCAGGTACTCGGCCGCGTTCTCGTAGTCGCCGCGCATCAGAGACATCTGGGCCAGCGTGTCGTAGACCGCGCCGGTGGTCTCGTGGAACTGCACGGCGCAGCGTGCGTCGAGTGCCCGGTGCAGCACCGTGTCGGCACGTTCGAGGTTGCCCAGCCGCACGCAAATCTGGCCCAGCGTGGCCAGCGACCGCGAGAGCCCGGGGCCTTCGCCAATGCCGTCATGCAGCGCGACGGCGCGCTCGGCCAGCGCGAGCGCCTGATCGTAGCGGTGGCGGATCAGCGCGACGTTGGCCTGGTTGCCGTACACCATGGCCAGCACGTCGTCGGCTTGAATCACCGTGGCCAGCCGTTCGGCCTGGCGCAGCGCCGCGGCCGCTTCCTCGTAGCGCCCGTTCTGTGCGAGGGTGGTGGCGGACAACGAGTGGACCTGCGCCAGGTACCGGCGGTCGCCGGCGGCGTGCAGGGCCGCGGCGGCCTCGGCGATGTGCTCGCGGACGATCGACAGGTCGCCGACCTTGCGGTAGCACTGGCCCAGACAGAAGTGCGCCAGTCCGATGGCCCGCGAATCGTGGGCCGTCTCTGCCTGCTTGAGCGCACGACTGTGGAGGGCGATCGCCCGCGACTGCTCGCCGCGCGCAAACGCAATGCGGCCGTGCGCCCGCCAGAGATTTGAGAGAATGACAGGCGAGACGGGTTCACGGATGCTGTCAGGGGAGCGGCCGACGGCCGATGCGGCCTGCGTGAGATCGCCCTGCAGGAGGTAGGCTTCGGCCAGGGCCGAGCGAATGGCGAGCTCGTCGTTGCCGGTGAGGGAGGCCGTCCTGCGCAGCAGCGGCGCGAGTTGTTCGATGGCGGTTCCGGCCTGACCCCGCTCGGCGGCGGCGGCGGCACGCGCCATCACCGGATGCAGGGACGGGCTCAGCACCGGGTGAGTATACCAAGTATCCAGTTGCGGATAATTCACGCTTTCACATGACCTTGACCGCTGGCGGATGCACAGATATCGGGCCACGGGCCCTCAATCAGGATGGGCTCGACTGGGATATCGGCCTGGGCTTCTTCGTCGTCGCCGACGGGATGGGTGGGCACAACGCCGGCGAGGTGGCCTCGCGTCTGGCCCTCCAGGCGGTCCGCGATTTCGTCTCCGAATCAGCAGCCGGCACCGACCTGGCGTGGCCCTTCTCCTACGATCCGGCACTGTCGGTGGACGGCAACCGCCTGCTGACAGCGGTGCGACTGGCCAATCGCCGCATCTACCAGGAGGGGTGTGCCCACGCGGCGTTCGACGGCATGGGGACGACCGTGGTGGCGGTGCTCGCCCGCGACGATCGGGCCGTGATGGTGAGCGTGGGCGACAGCCGTATCTACCGCTGGCGGGACAGCGTCCTGACGCAGTTGACGAGTGACGACACCTGGCTCTCCACCGTGATGGGTCTGGCCGACGATGACCGGCAGGGGGCGAGTCATCCGCTGAAGCACGTGCTCACGAGCGTAGTCGGGACGCGCGAAGACGTGCGTCCGGCCGTGCTGGAGGAGCGCCTGCTGCCCGGCGATCGGCTCGTCCTCTGCAGTGACGGCGTGCACGGCCGGCTCGACAGTCAGGCCATCGCCGCGATCCTGTGCCAGGGGGCGCCGCCCGAAAGGCAGGCCGAGGCGCTCGTGCTGGAGGCTCTGATACGCCATACCAGCGACAATGCCACCGCCCTGGTCGTTGTGGCGGAGTGAGTGCGGCGTCGCCTGCCAGTAGACCTCCGTATAATCGAACGAACGGATCACGTGCGCAGAACGGTTCTCTGTCTTCTGATGTCGGGCGTGGTGTGGGCGGCGGCCTGCGGCGTTCCCGCCACGCCGGCGGTGCCTGTCGAGCCAGTGCCGGAGGGTGCGGCCGCCTCGATCCCCTCCACGCGCCCGGTGGCGCGGGCCGAGCGTCCCGAAGTCGTGTTTCTCGGCGACAGCCTGACCGCCGGGCTGGGGCTCCCGCCCGAGGAGAGTTTTCCGGCTCTCATCCAGCAACGGCTCGACGAGGCCGGGTTGGACTTCGCGGTGGTTAACGCCGGTGTGTCCGGCGACACGTCCGCCGGTGGACTGCGCCGGCTGGAGTGGGCGCTGCAGGGAGATCCGCGCGTGCTGATCGTCGCCCTGGGCGGGAACGACGGCCTGCGCGGCCTGCCGCCCGAGGATCTGCGCCGGAACCTTGCGGCCATCATCGAAGGGGGCCAGCGTGCCGGCGCGACCGTGATGCTGGCCGGCATGGAGGCGCCCCCCAACAACGGCCCTGATTACACCGCCCGGTTCCGGCGGGTCTACCCTGAACTGGCCAGGGCTTACGACATCCCGCTCATCCCGTTCCTGCTCGAAGGGGTCGCGGGTGAGTCGTCTCTCAACCAGGCCGACGGCATCCACCCCAACCCGGAGGGAGCGCGCCGCGTGGCCGACACGGTCTGGCAGGCGCTGCAGCCCGTGGTCGAGCGTTCCGCTGGAGCCCGATGATCGCACTCCGAGGTGTCAGCAAGACGGTCCAGAGCGGCAGCGCGCCGCTCACCATTCTCCATCCGCTCACGCTCGACGTGCCGGACGGCTCGTGCCTGGCCATTGTCGGACCGTCGGGTAGCGGCAAGTCCACGCTACTCGGTCTCATCGCGGGCCTCGACGCTCCGACCGCCGGGCAGATTCTCATCGACGGCGTGGACATCACGCGCCTCGACGAAGATGCCCTCGCGCGCCTGCGCGGCGAGAAGATCGGATTCGTCTTCCAGTTTTTTCACCTCGTACCCTCCCTCACCGCCCTCGAGAACATCCAGGTGCCCATGGAGATTGCGGGCCGGCGCGACGCCCGCCAGCGCGCGCAGGCGCTGCTCGACGAGGTGGGCCTTCACGACCGCGGCCATCACTACCCGTCCCAGTTGTCGGGCGGCGAGCAGCAGCGCGTGGCGATTGCGCGCGCCCTGGCCAACGATCCGCCGCTCGTCCTGGCTGACGAACCGACCGGCAATCTCGATACCACCAATGGCCGCCACATTCTCGACCTGCTGCTACACGTGCGACGCACGCGGAACGTCACCCTGGTGCTGGTGACGCACGACCCGTCGGTCGCCGCGGTGGCCGATGCTCGGCTCGAACTGCGGGACGGCCGGCCCGTTGAAGAGGCCGCCGCGCCCGGCGTCGGGGTCTCCCGATGAACTTCGTCGTCCGGATGATCGGGCGCGAGTTCCGGTCGTCGTGGCGCCGGCTGTTGTTCTTCTTCGTCTGCATCGCTGTCGGCGTCGGCGCCATCGTGGCCCTGCGGTCGGTGATTCAGAGCGTGCGCCAGACGTTTGCGGGCGAGGCCAGGGCCCTCATCACAGCCGACGCCATCGTGAGCAGCAACCGCCCCTTCACGCCCGAGTTGCGCACCACCATCGACGACCGTCTGACTGCCTCTGGCGCCGAGGCCGTTGAGTCGGTGGAGATGGCGACGATGGTGCGCGCGGCGGAACACGAGGGCGGCCTGACGCGGATGGTGGAACTGAAAGGCGTGGAGGCCGGGTTCCCGTACTTCGGCCGCCTGGCCCTGGCCGGCGGGCAGCCCTACACGCACGCGATGATCGAGCGGTTCGGCGCGCTCATTCGCCCCGAGCTGCAGGCACAACTTGGCGTGCACGTGGGTGACGGCCTGCTGATCGGCACGAAGCGCTTCGAGATTCGCGGCATCATCGAAACCGAACCCGGCCGCCGGTTGGGCGCCTTCAGTCTGGGACCGCGCGTGTTCGTCTCGCTCGCGGACCTGCAGGAGACCGGGCTGCTCGGCTTCGGAAGCCGCGCGACGTATCAACTGCTGGTCAAGGTGCCCGACGCGGCACTCGACCCGTTGGTGGCATCGCTTCGACGCGACCTCGTCAACCAGTTCGTCCGGGTGCGTTCCTACAAGGCCACCGAGGACGACATCGGCGAGAACTTCGCGCGCGCCGAGGATTACCTCAGTCTCGTCGGGCTCGTCATCGTGATTCTCGGCGGCATCGGGGTGTCGAGCGTGACGCGCGTGTTCGTGCAGCAGAAGATCAAGAGCATCGCCATCCTCAAGTGCGTCGGCGCGCGCTCGGCGCAACTGCTCGTGGTCTACCTCGCGCAGGTGGTGGTGCTCGGCCTGGCGGGGAGCCTGCTGGGCGTGGCGCTCGCCGCCGGCGCCATTGCCGCCATTCCGGCCACGCTCGCCGCCGCGGCCACGCCGGGCGTGACGGTGCACTACGGCCTGACGATGCCGGCCGTGGCGCAGGGGATGGGCATTGGTCTGCTGGTGTCGGTGCTCTTCGCCCTGGTGCCGCTGCTCGACGTACGCAAGGTCAAGCCGTCGCGGCTGCTTCGTGACGAAACGTCGGCCGATCGACCGGATCTGGTGCAGTTGGGGGCGATTGGCGGTGTCGGGGCAGCGCTGGTGGCGCTGACGGTGTGGCAGGCCGGCTCGTGGCGCATCGGGCTGATTGTCACGGTGGGCTTTGCGGCGACGGCGCTCGTACTGCACCTGGCCGGCGTCCTGCTGATTCGCGTCATCCGGCCGCTGGCCCGCGCCCGCTCCTTTGCCCTGCGCCACGCCGTGCTCCAGCTGAGCCGACCCGGCAGCCAGGTGCGCATCGTGCTGCTCGCCGTCGGCCTGGGCAGTTTCTTCATCGTCGGCATCCGCTCTCTGCAGGAGAACTTGATCGCGGACTTCGCGGTGGACCTGTCACCGGAGGCACCGGACATGTTCCTCCTCGACATCCAGTCGGACCAGGCGCAGGCCGTGCGCCGCGTGGTCACGGCACATCAGGATGAGGGCGCACCGCCGCCGCGGCTGCTGCCCGTGCTGCGGGCGCGCATTGTCGCCGTGCAGGGTCGCGAGGTGCAACTCGATAGCTACGAGGACGTGCGGGGTCGCGGGTCGCTGGCCCGTGAGTACACGGTCACCTATCGCGACGCGCTCGAGAGCAACGAGCGCTTGGTGGCCGGCGCGTTCTGGGATGGGGCGACGTCCGGATCCGGTTCGGGCCCGATCGCGTCCGGCACCGCCCCCGAGGCGGAGGTGTCCATCGAGGAGAGTATTCGCGATCGGTTCCGCATCCAGGTCGGCGACACGATGCGATTCGACGTGCTGGGGCGGCCGCTCGACGCCTTGGTCACCAGCGTGCGGCACGTGGAGTGGTCCGACAGCCGTGCTGGAGGATTCATGTTCGTGTTCCGCCCCGGCGCGTTCGACCGCGTGCCCCACGGGTCGATTGCCTTTTTCCGCGGGCCGGCCGACCCGGCGGCCCGCGGGCGGCTCCAGGCGGACCTGGTCAACGTGGCGCCCAACGTCTCGGTCATCGACGGCCGCGAGATTCTTCAGACCATACGCACCGTGGTCGACAACGTCACGCTCGCCGTGACGGTTGTGGGCTCGCTGGTCGTGCTGAGCGGGCTGCTGATTCTGGTGGGGGCGGTCGCCATGACCAAGTTCCGGCGCATCTACGAGGCGGCGATCTTCAAGACGCTCGGCGCCACGCGCCGGGTCATCACGACCGTCCTGCTCCTCGAGTACGGCTTGCTGGGCGCGCTGGCCGGTCTCATCGGATCCCTGGGAGCGGTCGGGCTCACCTGGGGCATCAGCCGCTTCGCGCTCGGGATTCCGTTCCGGCTGCTGCCGTGGCTGAGCGTCACGGGCGTGGTCGCGACGGCCCTGTTGGTGGCCGTCGTGGGGATTGCCGCCAGTTGGGACGTGCTGCAGCGCAAGCCGCTGGCGACGCTGCGGGCCGAGTAGGACGTTCGGGCCCCAGCCAGGCTGGTGTAACCCCTTTGCCGCCTCTGATATCCTGAGGCCTCGGCCGCACCGCCGATGCCATCGGAAACCGGGCAGGTCCACCATGACTCACGCATCGGAAGACGGGCCTTCAGACGCCAGCCGATTCCTGAGCGCGATCGTCGAGACATCTGACGACGCCATTGTCAGGAAGTCCACGGAAGGCATCATCCAGAGCTGGAACGCCGCCGCCGAGCGCATGTTCGGCTTTGCGGCCGAGGAGGCGATTGGCCAACACATCACGCTCATCGTCCCGCCCGACCGGCGAGCGGAGGAAGACGCGATTCTGGCCCGGCTCACGGCGGGCGACCGCGTGGATCACCTCGAGACCGAGCGCGTGCGCAGGGACGGGCAGCGCGTCACGGTCGAGCTGACGATTTCGCCCATCAAGGACGAAGCCGGCCGCGTGGTCGCGGTCTCGAAGATTGCACGTGACATCACGGACCGCAAGCGCGCAGAGGCGGCGCTGCGTGAGAGCGAGGAACGGTTCCGGATGCTCGCGGACAACATCTCGCAGTTTGCCTGGATGGCCGACAGCGCGGGGTGGATCTTCTGGTACAACCAGCGCTGGTTCGATTACACCGGTACCACGCTGGAACAGGTGCAGGGCTGGGGCTGGACGGCCGTCCATCACCCCGACCACGTGGAGCGGGTGGTGTCCCGAATTCGACACTCGTGGGCCACCGGCGAGGCATGGGAAGACAGCTTCCCCTTACGGGGGCGCGACGGGACTTACCGGTGGTTTCTGTCGCGTGCGATGCCCATCCGTGACGCCACTGGTGCGATCGTGCGATGGTTCGGGACCAATACCGACATCACCGAGCACGTGCGTCTGGAGGAAGTCCTCCGCGCGCTGTCGGCCGAACTCGTGGAGGCCAATCGGCGGAAAGACGAATTCCTTGCGGCGCTGTCACACGAGCTGCGCAATCCGCTTGGAGCCCTGCGCACCTCGTTCGAACTGATCAAGACCGGCCAGTACGATCCGGCCGTCGCTGAACGGGCATTCGCGACGATGGGTCGACAGGTCACGCAGATGGTGCGGCTCCTGGACGATCTGTTGGACGTAAGCCGCATCAACCGGAATCGTCTCGAACTGCGGGTCGACGCCATCGATCTCGCGCGGGTGGTGGCAGATGCGGTGGACGCCTGCCGGCCGGCCTGCGACCGCGCGCGCGTGACCTTCACGGTCGAGATGCCGGAGGCGCCCATTCCCGCTCGGGGCGATGCCGCACGCCTGCAACAGGTCATCTGCAACCTTCTCAACAACGCCGCCAAGTACACTTCGGAGGGCGGGCACGTCAGGCTCTCGGTCTGGCCCGAGGGCGGAGAGGCGGTGTTGAGAGTCGAGGATACCGGGATCGGCATTCCGAAAGAGATGCTGGCTACGATCTTCGACATCTTTACCCAGGGTGAGAGCCGCTCGGACGTCTACCAGGACGGGCTCGGCATCGGCTTGGCCCTGGTGAAGCGCCTGGTGCAGTTGCACGGCGGGATCGTGACGGCCGAGAGCGAGGGTTCAGGCCGCGGCAGCGCCTTCGTGGTCCGGCTGCCGATTCTGGCCGCGGTGCCGGTGCCGCCTTCGCCGCTCGCGTCATCGAGTGAGCCGATGGCCTCGACGCCAGCGCCGTCGCGCCGGGTCCTGATCGTGGACGATGACGCCGACAACGTGGAGGCGCTGGCCATGCTGCTTCAGTCGATGGGACACCAAACCGAGACCGCCGGTGACGGGGCTACCGCCCTGGAGAAGGCCGCTCAGTTCGTCCCCGAGTTGATCCTTCTCGACATCGGCCTGCCGGTGATCGACGGCTACGATATCTGCCGTCGGTACCGGGCTGAGCCCTGGGGACGGGACGTGCTGATCGCCGCGCTGACGGGATGGGGCCAGGAGGAGGACCGGCGGCGCTCGCGGGAGGCCGGCTTCGACTACCACTTCGTCAAGCCGATCGATCCTGTAAAACTGGCAGCCCTGCTGGCGGCGGGACGCCGTGCATCGGCTCCGGCCAACCGCTAGCCAGGTGCGTCGGGGCGTTCGCCGATTGCGCAATCGGATGCTCCACCTGTCGTCCGCGCTGCGGTCCACGTCAGCCTTCCGGCTCTCACGTGTGCAGCTCTTCATTTGCCACCGGCAAACTGCCGGCACGGGGGGGCTGTCGAACGAGGCCACCCTGCCCGTCCCGCAATTGCGGAGGCGAGAGGCGGCCCGCGCCGGCCGCGGGCCCCGTGGTAAAATCGGCTATTGTCGTCCCGGGTTGCAAGGTGACACAGGGAGTAGCGAGTCGATGAACGTTCCGGTTCTCAAGGAGGCGTTGGAGCGCAAGCGGGCAGAGCTCACGCAGGCCGCCGAGCTTCGTCCCCTCCAGTACCAGATGGAGCACAACAACGGCCGCCAGGGCGACATGGCCGATCAGGCCTCGGGAAACAACGAGGTGCACATCCATTTGCGTTTGAAGCGGACCGACGCCAAAATCCTCCAGGCCATCGATGAGGCCCTGGTCCGGATAGAAGAGGGCACCTTCGGAGTCTGCCGCGACTGCGGCGAGCCCATCGCTGAAGCCCGCCTCAATGCCATTCCCTGGACGCGCGTGTGCATCACCTGCAAGGAAAAGCAGAAGGCGTGAGTACCGACCTGCGGCAGCTCGTCGGTGATTTCTACCTGGCCCGCCTGGCCCTGCTGATGCGCCATGAGGACGTGGCGCGGCAGGTGAGCGACTACGACATCAACAACGCCTACCAGAACATCATCGCTCGCGAGGAGTCCCACGTGTCGTGGCTCCAGTACGCCTTGATGGATCTGCAGGCCGCGGTGCCGCCTGACCCCGCCCGCCAGGGTGTGGCGGCGGCCGGCAAGGGCGACGCGTGGAAGGCGCTGGCTGCCGAGGACGCGCGCGCCAACCAGCAGTTCGTCGATACGTGGCGCCCGAAAATCGGCACGGTGACCAACGCCCGCCACAAGGGCATGCTCAAGGTCATCCTCGGCGAGATGCTCGAGCACAAGCGCCTGTTCGATCAGGCGGCCGCGGGCCGGTCCGACCTCATCGGCACGCACCTGCCCATCAACGAGCGCCGAGGCGTGGTCGCCGCCACGCGCTGGATGGAATAGCAGGCGAGGGCGTGCCCGCGCCCCTTGTGTCCGTCGCCATCGCCCTGGGCTCGAATCTCGGCGATCGCGGCGCCCATCTGACGTTCGCCGCCAGGCGGCTGGGTCCTCATCTCACGGGCTTGCGGCTGTCATCCTTCATCCAGACCGACCCCGAGGGTGTGCCGGACATCCAACCCCCCTTCCTGAACGGAGCCGTCGTCGGCCGGACGGAGTTGTCGCCGCGTGCCCTGCTCGATCTGCTCCTGGCCACCGAGCGTGAACGGGGACGCGAACGCCCGCATCGCTACGCGGCGCGGACGCTCGACCTCGACTTGATTCTCTACGGACACCGGATCGTGGACGAGCCGGGACTGGCGGTACCGCACCCGCGCTTTCGCGAGCGGCGCTTCGTGCTGGCGCCGCTCGCGGAGGTGGCGGGCGAGTGGGTGGACCCGGTGACGGGTCTGAGCATCAGTGCGCTGCTTCGGCGGCTGGGCCCTTCCTGAACAAGCCGCGGACGCCCTCCTCGAACAAGGTGTACATCGCGGGCACGAAGACCAGCGTAATCAGCGTGGACGTGAGGAGCCCGCCGATGACGACACGCGCCAGCGGCGCCTGCAACTCGGCACCTTCGCCGATGCCCAGCGCCATCGGCACGAGGCCGAGCGCCGTGCAGGCCGACGTCATCAGGATCGGCCGCAGCCGGTGCCGGCCGGCGGTTTCGACGGCCTGTCGCAGCGGCATCTTGTCGCGGCGGCGCAGGGTATTGGTGTAGTCCACCAGCAGGATGGCGTTACTCACCACGATGCCTGCCAGCATGATGACGCCGATGTACGCCTGCATGCTGAACGCCGTGTTCGTAGCCAGCAGAATGCCCACCACGCCGATGGCCGCCAGCGGAATCGAGAAGATGATGATGAAGGGGTCGCGGAGCGATTCGTACTGTGACGCCATCACCGTGTAGACCAGCAGAATGGCGAGGACGAGCACGAGCTGGAGCTCGCGGAACGACCGATCCTGCTCCTCGACCTCACTGCCGAATCCCACGGCGAAGTCCTTCGGCACATTGATTTCCGGTAGCCGGCTCTGGATGTTGGCCAGGGCCTGGCTGAGCGTCACCTCGACCTCGGCGTTGACGCGCTGGATGCGCTCCTGGTTCTTGCGAGCGATGGACACCGGTCCGGTGTCGCGCGAGATCACCATCACGTTCTTGGCCGGAAGCACCTGGCCGGCGGGCGTGCTGAGCAGCACGTCGCCCACCGACGAGACTTCCTCGCGGTCCTGCTCGCGGAGCCGAACGATGATGGGGTACTCGTTGCCGGCCTCGCGAAACATGGCCGCCTGCGTGCCGGCGACGTTGGTGCGGATGGTGTTGGCGACGCCGGTGACCGTCAAGCCGAGCAGCGCCGCCTTGTCGCGATCGACGCGGACGGAGAGCTCGGGCCGGCCTTCCTCACTTTGCAGGCGCGAGTCGGCCACGCCGGGAGTGGAGTCGAGCAGCGTCTTCACGTCTTGGGCGAGGCGCTTCGAGGTGGCGAGGTCGTGGCCGCGGATTTCCACCGACAGGCGGGAGTCGCTCCCGCCGCCCATGCCGCGCATCATGTTCTGGCCGCCCGTCGCGCGCGCCCGCACGACGACCCCGGGAATGCCCGACAGTTGGCGGCGCAGGTCCATCGAGATCTGCTCGTTGGTCCGCTGCCGTTCGGTGCGTGGCACGAGCCGGACCTGGATGCTGCCGCGGTGCGTCGAGGCGCTGCCGAAGCCGCCGCCGCCGCCCGCCTGGGTGATGATCATCGTGGCCTCGGGCACCGCCCCGCGGATGCGGTCCTCGAGCTGGAGAAGGGCCGCCTCTGTCACCTCGATGCGCGTGCCGACGGCCAGCTCGGCGTCGACCGTCACTTCGCCTTCGTCGGTAGTCGGCTGGAACTCGAAGCCGATGCGGGGCAGCAGGGCGAGGGCGACGACGAAGAGCCCGATGCCGGTGGCGAACACGGTCGGCCGGTGGTGCAGGGCCGCGTGCAGCGCGCGCTGGTAGAACGCATCGATGCCGTCCAGCGCCCGATCCACCGAGCGGCTCATCGCGGCCGCCACGCCCGGCCGGTGGCCGTGGCTGGGCGGGTCGAGCAGGCGCGAGCACAGTACCGGCACGATGGTCACCGCTACCAGCAGCGACATGGCGAGCGAGAACGACACGACCGCCGCCAGCTGCCCGAACATGATGCTCGAAACGCCGGTAAGGAACAGCATCGGCACGAAGACGGCGATGTGGGTGAGTGTCGACGCGAGAATGGCCGACCACACCTCTTCCGATCCGTCGATCGCGGCCGTGATGCGGTCTTTGCCCATCTCGAGGTGCCGGTAGGTATTCTCCAGCACCACGATGGCAGCGTCGACGATCATGCCTATGCCCAGGGCCAAGCCTCCGAACGTGAGCGTGTTCAGCGTGTAGCCGCCGAAGTAGAGCAGAGCGAAGGTGCCGACCACCGAGATTGGAATCGACGTGCAGATGATGAGGGTGGACTTCAGGTCGCGCAGGAACAGGAAGATGATGGCGATGACCAGGATGCCGCCAACCATGGCGTGCTCCTGGACGCTGCCGATCGCGCGCTCGATGTACTTGGACTGGTCATCGAGAATCTGGAGGTGCATGCCGGACACTTCGAGGTTGATGCGATCGATCTCGCTGCGAATGCCCTCGGCCACCCGCACGGTGTTGGTGCCCGACTGCTTGGTGACGCGCATCCGGATGCCCGGCCGGCCGTTGATGCGCGTGATGGAGCGGCGGTCTTCGGTGGTGTCGTGGACGTCGGCGATATCCTTGAGGTAGACAGGCACGCCGGCGCGTGTGAGCACGACGAGATCGCGGATTTCGTCGAGGTTGACGAACTGTCCGGGGCTCCGCAGCAGCAGGGTGCGCGTGGCATCGTTGACCTCGCCCAGCGGAATGTTCTGGTTCTCGGTGCGGAGAATCTGGACGACGCGGTCGGGCGTGAGGTTCAACGCCGTAATCTTCTCGCGCGACAGGTCCACCCGGATCTGACGACGCAGGCCCCCGTCCACCGTCACGGCGGCGACGCCCGCCACGCGCTCGAGGCGGGGCGAGAGGTCGTTTTGCGCCAACTCGCGCAGCGTCACCGGATCGTAGTCGCCCTCGACGCCGATACCCATGATCGGCATGGAGGTCGAGTCGAACTTGAAGATCGTCGGCGGGTCGGCGTCTTCGGGAAGCCGGCCCCGCACGCGATCGATGCGCGTGCGCACGTCGTCGGCAGCCTCGCTGAGGTCGGTGCCCCACGCGAAATTCAGGCGCACGGTAGCGCTGCCCTCAGACGAGGTGGACTCGACGCGCTCCAGTCCGGCCACCGCGCTCACGCCCTGCTCGATGGGCCGCGTGATGAGCTCTTCCATCTCGAGCGGGCCCACGCCCTGGTAGGTCACGCGGACCGTGATACTCGGATACTCCGTGTCGGGCATCAGGTCCACGGGCAGCCGCGACAGCGAAATCGCGCCCAGCAGCACGATGACGAAGCTGATCATGAACATCGTCACCGGCCGGTGAATTGCGAGACGAGGAATGC
>JADZBZ010000129.1 GCA_020851835.1 Acidobacteriota bacterium | reverse complement strand
TAGTCGGCCTCCACGACCGACACCGCATTGAGGAACACCGGGACGCCGTCGCGCTCGAGCCAGACGAAGGCGAACGGGGCCTGGTCGGGGACGGTCTGCTTCACCGAGAACCCGAGCACGTCACGGTAGAACGCCGTGCTGCGCTCGATGTCGCGGACGATGAGGTTGGGGGTGACGGAAGCGAAGGTGGACATGGGTGCTCAGGACGTGTGCTCGCTCCCCTTTCGTCCGGCCGCGAGCCGGGGCGAGCATACCGCATCGCGATTGACGATGATCACCAATCGCTCGACGCCGCCCCGCCCCCCTCAACCCACCCTGAGCGCCGTGATCGGGTCCGTCCGCGGGACGAGGGTGTACCATAGAGGGCGATGGCGCGGGGCTGGGAATCGAAGTCGGTGGAGTCGCAGCAGGCCGACGCGGGGACGGCACGGGCGTCGGGTCCGGAGTTGTCGCCGGCCGAGCGGGACCGGCTGCAGCAGCGGCGCACGATCGAGCTCGCCCTGGCCCAGACCCAGGCCGAACTGGGAGCGGCCCGCCGGGCGCCCCACCGCGACCTGCTGCGCCAGCGTCTCGCGGCCATTCAAGCGGCGATTGCGGCCCTGCCTTGAAGCGCTCGTGCGGTTTTGCTAAGCTCAGGGCCCGAATCAGCTTGTCCAATACTGCCCCGTCCCCTCTCGCTACGATCTGAGCCTTTCGCGTCTGAGTCAACCCACAGTGCCATCAGTTCGATTGTTCGTCGGCAACTTGCCCTATCAGGCCACCGAAGATGACCTGCGCACGCATTTCTCGCAGGTCGGCGAGCCGACCCAGATTGTGCGGCCGCTCGACCGGGAAACGGGTCGCGCGCGCGGGTTCGCCTTTGTCGAATACGCAGACCGCCCCGCGGCCGAAGAGGCGATCAAGCGCTTCGACGGCCAACTCTTCATGGGTCGGCCCCTGGCCGTCAGCGAGGCGCGCGCCCGCGAAGATCGCGGTCCGAGCGGCCCGCGGCCCGGAGGGTACGGAGCGCCCCGACCAGGCGGAGGCTTCGGGGGTCCCCCCCGGCCGGGCGGAGGCTTCGGCGGCCCGCGGCCCGGTGGCGGGGGCTTCGGAGCCCCCCCCCGGTCCGGTGACGCACCCGGATCGGCCGCCCGCACACGGGACTTCGGTCCGCCGGCGCCGCCCAAGGGCAAGAAAGGCGCGAAATCGTCGTTCAAGAAGGACGAGAATCGACCGCGCGGGCCGATTCCCACGAAGTTCACCGGCCGGATGTACGACCTCGACGATCTCGAAAGAGACGACAAAGACGACGAGGGCAACGACATCGTTCCCGAGTTCATGAAGCACGAGGACGAGGAGCCGGGGAGCGGGGAACCGGGGAGCGGAGAAGGCGGGGAAAGCTGACATGGTCGCGCGCGAGGACGCCATTCTCTTCAGCGGCGGAGCGCAGGGCGCCGAGTCCGCGTTTGGATCGGCGGCCGAGCGCCACGGCATCGAGGAGGTCAACTTCTCGTTCGCCGGCCACAAGCCCGTGCGCACGCGCGGGCTGCGTATCCTGAATCACGAAGAGCTCAACGCGGGCGACGTCAGCCTCTCGTACGTCTCCAGGCTGATGGGCCGCCGCTACCCCGACACGCCGACGTTCCGCAAGATCCTGCAGAGTATCTGGTACCAGATCAACGCAGGGCAGGAAGTGTACGTCGTCGGCGCGATCGAACCCGACCACACGGTGCGCGGCGGCACGGGGTGGGGCGCCGAGTTCGCCAAGCTCTGCAACAAACCGCTGTTCGTGTTCGACCAGCGCCAGGACGGCTGGTTCGAGTGGAGCGGCGAGGGCTGGCAGTCGCGCGCCGGCGGCGCCGCGCCGGCTATCGAACACATGCACTTCACGGGCACGGGCACGCGCTTCCTCGAAGACAACGGCCGCGCGGCCATCGACGACCTCTTCGCGCGCTCTTTCTAGCCGGGCGCGCGATCATGCGCACCGAGATCATCGCTGGCGTCACCACCTTCTTCACGATGGCGTACATCGTCGTCGTGAACCCGGCCATCCTGTCGGCCGACGGCACCGGCCTGCCCTTTTCGGGCGTGCTGACGGCCACGGTGTTGGTGTGCGTGTCGATGACGCTGCTGATGGGCCTGTACGCGCGGCTGCCGTTCGGCGTGGCGCCTGGGATGGGCCTCAACGCTTTCGTGGCCTACACGCTCATCATTGGCCAGGGCATTCCGTGGCCGGTGGCCCTGGGTATCATCTTCTGGGCCGGCGTCCTGTTTCTGGCCGCCTCGCTCACACCGCTTCGCGAGCGCATCGCGCTGGCGATCCCCGACTCGCTCCGAATCGCCGCCGCGGCGGGCATTGGCCTGCTGCTCACCTTCATCGGGCTGCAGAACGCCGGCTTTGTCGCCGCCAACCCCGCAACGATTGTGGGCGTGGGCCCGCTGGATCACCGGGTTCTGCTCTGCCTCGTGGGGCTCTTCGTGAGCGCCCGTCTGGGCCGCGCGGGCAATCCCCTCGCCTACCTGGCGGGAATCTTCGTGGTCACGGCGGCCGCGTGGGCCGGCGGCTGGGTCGACCTGCCGGCGCGGTGGATCAGCCCGCCAGACTTCTCGTCCGTCCTGTTCAAGCTGGACGTCGGCGGCGCGCTGACCTGGTCGCTGGCGCCCGCCATCGTCACCGTGCTGATGACGGATCTGTTCGACTCGCTCTCGACCTTCATCGGCGTGGCGCACGCGGCGGGGTTGACCGACGAGCGCGGACAGCCGGTACGCCTGCGCGAGGGGCTCATCGTGGACGCCTGGGCGACACTCACGGCCGGCCTGTTCGGCACCTCGTCCGGGACCGCCTATGTGGAGAGCATCGCGGGCATCCGGATGGGCGGCCGCTCGGGCACGACGGCTGTGGTGACAGCCTTGTGTTTCGTCCCCTGCCTGTTCGTCGGGCCGCTGGCCGCGGCGGTACCCGCCTACGCCACCTCGCCCGTGCTGATCCTCGTCGGTGTCACCATGTTCGCCACGGTCACGGCCATTCCGTTCGATCGCGTCGAGGTGGGACTGCCGGCGTTTGCCACGCTGGTGCTCATCCCGCTCACCTTCTCGATCACCCAGGGAATTCTGTGGGGATTCGTTCTCCACGCCCTGCTCCACCAGCTCGTGGGCCGAGCCCGCGACGTCAGCCTCGGCGCGTGGGGGCTCGCCGTCGTGTCGGCGCTGCTGCTGGC
>JADZBZ010000128.1 GCA_020851835.1 Acidobacteriota bacterium | reverse complement strand
GCACTTCGAGCCAGCCGGGCAGAGCGCGCATGCGCGCGAGGTCCGGATGCGCGTCGGCCTCGGTCGGTACGCCGCGCTCGGCCAGCCGGCGCACCATCACCAGGGCATCGGCGGGCCGGCCGCTCAGGGACTGGGCGCGCGCCAGCAGGAACATCAGCGACGGGTCGTCCTTTGGCCCCTTCTGGACGGCCCGCCACGCCAGGTCGTGCGCACGCTCGACGGCGCCGGACGCGATGGCCTCCTCCACCTGCGCGCGGCAGGCCTGCCAGGAATCGCACTCGGCCGGCTGCGCCGCCGCGGCCGGCACGGACGCAAGAGACAGCCCGATCAGGATCAGGCAGGTGGAGACGCACGTCGGCATGCCTCCCCATCCTTTCCGATCCGCGCCCCGACCGCAAACCCGGTGCTGGGTTTCGAGGCTTCCCGGCGCGCTCAGCGGCGCGGACGCAGGACGACGGTCTCGAATGGCAGATCTTCGCGACCTGTGCCGAGGCCGAGGGGCGCGATCGTGGTGTTGGGCGCCGCGAAGAACCACCCGCCGCCCCCGGCATACGGGTCGCCCACGGGCCCGGGCCAGACGCCGCAGGAGCCCGTGGCGTTGGACAACACGAAGGCGAACTGGTCACCGGGCGTCATTCTCAGCGGGGGAAACACGCCCAACACCTGGAATTCGTCGGTCACCGGCCCGTCGAACCTTCTTGCGGCGAAGTTACGCGCACGCCGGACGGTCGTGCCGGGCTCGCCAGTCGCCGGGTCGACGTCGCGAATCTCGATACGGAGCACGCCATCGGCGCAAGCAAGGGGTACGCGAATTTCGCGGAGCCAGCCACGGATGCCAGCGGTGACGGTCTGAAACAAGACCTGCCCCGACCCTCCGCCGATGGCCCACGTGAATGGCACGTCGTCGGTCGCGGCGGCGGGCGACGACTGATCGACCACCCGGAACTGGGCCAGGGCCGCGGTGGCCGGCAGGGTCAGGAACAGGGCGAGTAGCGCAGTGACTCTGGTCATGAACAACCTCCTCTAACAGGGGACACGCAGACGGGACCGTACCGGGGACACGCGACGGGGAGGGTTCCGGCGGGGGGCTCGCCGTATTGCCCCCCGCCTCGCCTCGTGTCACGATGCGGGCGATGGTGCGGACAGCCTCTGTGGACTCCGGCGCGCGCCCCGCTGGCGACATCACGGCGCTCCTGCACGCGCTCAAGGGCGGCGGCCGCGCCGAGATGGACGCGCTGTTCACACTGGTCTACGACCGGCTCCACACCCTTGCCCGCGCCCGCATGCGGGGTGGGCGCGACCACACGCTCGACGCCACCGCCCTGGTACACGAGGTGTTTCTGCGGTTCGTCGACGCCTCCCGCACCAATTTCGAGGACCGGCACCACTTCTACGCCACCGCGGCCCGTGCCATGCGGCAGATTGTCGTGGACCACGCGCGCCGACGGCTGGCGGCCAAGCGCGGGGGCGATGTCACGCTCGTGACCCTCGACGACGTGCCCAGCCCGCGGCAGTTCTGCCTCGACGACGTGCTGACCGTGGACGGAGCGCTCACCGCCCTCGCCGGATCGAGCCCGCGGCTGGTGACCATTGTCGAGTCGTGCTTCTTCTCGGGGATGACCACCGAGGAGGCCGCAGAGGCGCTGGACATCAGCAGCCGGACCGTCAAGCGCGAGTGGCAGAAGGCGAAGCTGCTGCTGATGGCCCTGTTGCGCGACCCGCCTCACGGAGGATGACCTCGCCCGGCCGCGGATTCCGTTCTGAGAAGGGAGAACGCCTGCGTGACACCCGACGACCTGATCAGGCGGTGGCCCGAGACCGAACGCCTCCTGGACCCCTTGCTCGACCTGCCGTCGCCCGAGCGCCGAACGCGGGCGCTCGCCGCCTGCGGCGACGACGCCGGGTTGCGCGCGGTGGTCGAGAGGCTGCTCGTCCTGGCCGACGACGACAGCGAACTGCCGGATCTGCTCGTCGAGCTACTCGACGACGGCGATGGCGCGGACGGGCCGTCGCCGGACGCGGTCGGCCCCTACCGGATACTGGCCCAGATTGGACGCGGCGGTATGAGCCGGGTCTTCAAGGCCGTGCGCGAGGGCAGCGCCGTCCCGACACCCGTCGCTCTCAAGCTGCTGGACCGCCGTTCCACCTCTGCCGCCCGGACGCGCTTCGACCGCGAGCGGGAGACGCTCACCCGCCTGCAGCACGGCCATATCGCCCGCCTGCTGGACGGCGGGGTCGCCGACGATGGCATCCCCTATCTGGTGATGGAGTTCGTGGACGGCCTGCCGATCGACCAGTACTGCGATCGTCACGCGCTCGGTCTCGGCGATCGGGTGCGGCTGTTCAGACAGGTTCTCGCCGCCGTCGAGTTCGCGCACGGACAGCTCATCGTCCATCGCGACATCAAGCCGGCGAACGTCTTCGTGGACGCTTACGGCGAGGTCAAGCTGCTGGACTTCGGCATCGCGAAGTGGCTGGACGAGGGCGACGGCGCGGGCCTCACCCAGACGCACCACCGCGTCCTCACGCCGGCCCACGCGGCACCCGAGCAGTTCCGCGGCGATTCGATCACCGCGGCCACCGACGTGTACCAGTTGGGCTTGCTGCTCTACCAGTTGCTTACCGGTCGCGCGGCGCACGCCACCGCCGGCTCGACGCACGAAGCCATCGCACGCGCCGTGCTCGACACCGATCCCGCCTTGCCGAGCCAGGCCGTGCGCCCCTCGGCCACCGACGATGAGCCGATGACGCGGGCGCGGCGGCAAGCCGCCACGGTACGGGACGCCACGGTGCAGGCGTTGTCACGCCGGCTGGCCGGCGACCTCGACGCGATCCTGCTGAAAGCGCTCCGCAAGGAACCGGCGGATCGGTATCGTAGCGTGGAAGCCTTTCGGCGCGACCTCGACGACTACCTCGCGTCGCGGCCGGTATCGGCTCGCCGGGGCACCCTGCTGTACGCGGCGCGGAAGTACACCGTCCGGCACCGTGTGGGCGTAGCGGCCGTCGGTGCCGCCACGATCGCTTTGGTGGTGGGATTGGTCGCCGTGCTCGCCCAGTCGCGGGCCACGGCCGCCGAGCGCGATCGGGCGCGAGTGGCCGAGGCGAGGGCATCGGCCATCAACACCTACCTCGTTCATGACCTGCTGGCCGCCGCCGCGCCGGTCGGCGCGCAGGGCCGCGCCGTGAGCGTGGCCGACGTGCTGGCCAACGCCTCGCGCAGCGTCAGCTACGCGTTTGCGGGGCAACCGGTGGCCGAGGCTGGCGTGCGGACCACGCTCGCCGAGAGCTACGCCTCGCTCGGCCGCTTCACCGAGGCCGAAGCCCACGCCCTGGTTGCCCGCGACCTGCTGGACCGCGCGGCGCCACGGGACGAGCTGGCGGTGCTTCGCGCGCGAGCGCTACTGGCGCGACTGCAGTTGGAGCAGGGTCGCTTCGAAGAGGCGCGCCACGAGATCGACGCGGTGCTCGACCGCCAGGCCGCGGCGGCGGGGGCCACGCACCAGGACACGCTCGCCACACGGGCGCTGCTCTCCCGGGTGCTCAGGCGGCAAGGCGATCTGACGGCAGCCGAGCGCGAAGCTCGTGGCGCGCTGGCGGTCGCCAACGTCCATCACCCGAACGAGTGGCGGCTCGGCGCGGATCTGCGCGGCCGTCTCGCCGACGTGCTCATCGATCTTCGCAAGGGCGAAGAGGCCGAGCCCTTGACGCGGGAGGCGTTGGCACTGAAGCGTGCCAATCTGGGCCCGAGGCACCCCGAAGTACTGGCGGCGATGTACCAGCACGCCCAGGCGGTAGATGCCCTGCTTCATTTCGAGGAAGGCCTCGTGCTGGCCGAGCAGCTGGTCTCCGCGTGCGAAGAGGTGTACGGACCAGACCATCCACAGACGGCTCGAGCGCGGAACAACCTGGCCGTCGCCCATGACCGGCTCGGCCACGAGGCCGAGGCCCATGCCCAGGTGGAGCGTGCGCTCGCCATCTATCGCGCAACCCTGGGGCCCGAACACGCCGATACGGTGGCCGTACTCCGGAATCTGGGCATCGGCATCAATCGCCTGGACGGGCCGGCACGGGCGGAACCCGTCTACCGCCAGGTCCTCGACATCCGGCGCCGCACGCGGGGCCCCCGACACGCCGATACCATCGAGGCGGGCGTCGGCCTGGCCGCCCTGCTGCAACGCATCCCGGGCCATCCGGGGGCGCGCGCGGCGGCCCTGGACCTGCTGGACCTCTGTAACGGCCTCATGGACGGATCCAGCGCGGATCCACGGGGCCTGGACCGATGCGCGACCTGGCTGCTCGACGACGCGCCGGACGACTTGATGGACCCGGCACGGGCGCGGGACCTGGCCGAACGCGCCGCCAGCATCGAGGGTCGGTCGCAGGATCGGCGGCTGCAGACGCTGGCGCGGGCCCAGCGTGCCCTGGGTGACATCGACGGCGCGATCGCGACGATGCGCGAGGCGCTCGACCTGCCCGACGCTCTCCAGTCGTGGACGGCAGAGGAGGTCTACGTCGACTTGTTGACCGAGCACGGAACGCCCGCGGAACTCGAAGCCTGGCTCCTCGACCGCCTCGACCGCTTCCGCGTGCACCGGGGCCCGGACGATCCGTTCATGGCGAAGACCGAACGCCACCTGGCGAGGCTCTACGAGCGGAGCGGCCGTCTGCCCGAAGCCGAGGCTCGGTTCCGCTCCACGCTGGATCGGCTGCGCGGGACCAGTTCCGACAGCGCCTGGGACGTCGGCCGGGCCATGATCGAGCTGGGCGGAGTGCTGCTGCAGCGTGGCGCATACGACGAGACCGAGCCGCTGCTCGTGGACGGTTTCGAGTTGCTGGTCGGCGACCGGCGGGCCGACCCGATGATACGCGCTGACGCGCGCGACCGGATCGTCCGCCTCTACGAAGCGCGGAACCAGCCCGCGGAGGCCGCACGGTGGCGGCAGCGTCCGCTCGAACCGGTGTCGGCGCCCGCGGCGCGGCCGTGAGCGATCGCGACTAGGCCCCTCCGACGCGCGCGCCTAGCTCCTGAGCGATCGCGTCGAGGAACTCGTCCGTCGTCAGGAACGGATGATCCGGCCGGATGAGGATGGCCAGGTCCTTCGTCATGCGGCCCGACTCGACCACGTCCACGCACACCTGCTCGAGTGTGGCGGCGAAGCGCACGACCTCGGGAGTGGCGTCGAACGTACCCCGGTAGTGCAGCCCGCGCGTCCACGCGTAGATCGACGCGACGGGATTGGTCGAGGTGGGCTTGCCCTGCTGGTACATCCGATAGTGGCGCGTGACGGTGCCGTGCGCGGCCTCGGCCTCGACGGTGTGCCCGTCGGGCGACATCAGCACCGAGGTCATCAGGCCGAGCGAGCCATAGCCCTGCGCGATGGTGTCGGACTGCACGTCGCCGTCGTAGTTCTTGCAGGCCCAGAGATAGCCGCCGCTCCACTTGACGTTGGCAGCCACCATGTCGTCGATGAGCCGATGCTCGTACGTGAGACCGGCGGCGTCGAATTTCGCCT
>JADZBZ010000127.1 GCA_020851835.1 Acidobacteriota bacterium | reverse complement strand
TACGTGCTGGTCTGGGCGGCCGACGACGGCCGGGAGCAAGACGATGATCCCGATCGGGACGGCGCCGCAACCGGTGGCGCGGGCGCGCGCATCCTGCTGCTGAGGGCCGTCGCCGTGGGTCGGGGCGAGGGGCGACGCGGCTTCGAGGCCGAGGCCGCGCGAATTTGTCGTGCGGGTCCTGGGGTCCCGGGCTGCCAACCGGGTATTCGTGTGCAATCCTGGCGCGATCTTCGGTGGTCGGTTCCTTGATTTCCGGCAGGGCGAGGCGTACGATCAGCACCATGAGGCTACGCGCACTGTTGGTCGTCGCGCTGGTGTCGGCTGGAGCGGTCTGGGCACAGGCGCAGTCGCTGGCGGAGATTGCTCGCGCGGAGGAAGCCCGCCGGAAGGATGTGACGCAGCCGTCGAAGGTGTACACCAACGACACGCTGAAGCCTGACTTCACCAGGGCCACCCCATCGACGCCTGCGGAGCCGGCCGCGCCGGCCGCAGCCGATGCCTCGGGCACGGCGTCGCCGGCCGACGCGCCAGCCGAGTCGCCTGGCGCCGCCGCCCCGGTGCGCGATCAATCGTACTGGGCCGGACGCATTGCCGAGGCCCGCAGTCAGGTCGAGAGGAGCCGCGCGTTTGCCACGGCCCTGCAGAACCGGATCGACATGCTCTGGACCGATTTCGTCAACCGCGACAATCCGGTTGAACGCTCGGGCATCGAGCAGGAGCGGATCAAGGCGCTCGCCGAGCTCGACCACGTCAAGAAGGAGATCGAGGATCAGACCAAGTCGATTTCTGCCATCGAAGACGAGGCGCGCCGTGCGGGTGTGCCGCCGGGCTGGCTGCGACCGTCTTGAGCAGTGACGCGTCCCGCCGTCGAGCCGAGCCCATCCTCCTCGTTGAGGACAAGGATTCGCTCCGGACCATGCTTCGTCATGCGCTGGAGAGCCAGGGCTTCGTCGTGGTCGAGGCGCGTGACGAGCAGGAGGCGCGGGCCAGTCTCGCCGCCTCGCTCCCGTCTGTCGTACTCACCGACCTGCGCCTGCCGGTCGGCGATGGCTTCGGCGTGCTCCGCGCTGCCAAGGACGCCGATCCCGACCTGCCCGTCATCGTCATGACCGCCTACGGGTCCATTCAGGACGCCGTGGCAGCGATGAAAGACGGGGCGCTCGACTTCCTGGCCAAGCCGGTGGACCCCGAGCACCTGCTGTTCATGGTCGAGCGCGCCCTGGCGCAGCGGCGTCTGATGAGCGAGTACAACCTGCTCAAGGAAGAGGCGGCGCGCCGCCGCGGCATGCCCGAGATCATCGGTGAGTCGTCCGTGCTGCGGCAGACCATCCAGTCCGTGCAGCGGGCGGCCGGCTCGGATACGACCGTCCTGCTGGAAGGGGAGAGCGGAACCGGAAAGGAATTGTTCGCGCGGGCCCTTCATGCGCTGAGCGAGCGGGGCCCCGGGCCTTTCATCGCCATCAACTGCGCCGCGATTCCGGAGACGCTGCTCGAAGCGGAGCTGTTCGGCTACGAGAAGGGCGCGTTCACCGGAGCGTCGCAGCGCAAGCCCGGACGGTTCGAACTGGCGCAGCGGGGTACGCTCTTCCTCGACGAGGTGGGTGAGCTGCCGATGCCGTTGCAGGCGAAGCTGCTCCGTGCGATCGAGACCAAGCGTTTCGAGCGGCTCGGGGGCACGGCGACAATCCAGGTGGACGTGCGCCTGGTGGCGGCGACCAATCGCGGGCTGCGGCAGGCCGTGGCGAATCGTCAGTTCCGCGAGGACCTCTTCTTCCGGCTGTCGGTGTTCCCCCTGACCATCCCGCCCTTGCGCGACCGGCCCAGCGACATCCCGCTGCTGGCGCGCCATTTCGTGGAGCGGACGTGCCGCGATCTGGGGCGTCGCACCCTGACCCTGAGCGATCGGACCGTGCAGTTGCTGTCGAGCTACCAGTGGCCCGGCAACGTGCGCGAGTTGCAGAATGCCGTCGAGCGCGCGGTCATCCTGGCCGACGGCGATGCGCTGCGCCCGGGCCACCTCAACCTGCAGGCCGGTGCCATCCGCGCCGTGCCGCCAGCCGATCCCTGGGAGTCCATCGATCTCGACGGCACCCTGTCGGAAGCGATGGCGCGCGTGGCCGCCGAAGTGGAGCGCCGCAAGATCGTTCGAGCCATCCGCGATGCCGGGGGCGACCGGGGGCGCGCGGCCGACATGCTGCAGGTTGGCTACAAGGCGCTGCACTCGAAGATGAGGGACCTCGGCATCGACGCCGACGCCCGGGGCTGAGCGCCGCTACCGGCGGAGCCCGATATCCTTGAGGGCCTGGCGCATCTCACGGTTCGACACGTTCGTCAGCTCGCTCGTGCCGCCCAGGCGCGTCGCCGCGACGAAGTGGAGCGTGCCCGAGACCCTCTTCTTGTCGCGGCCCGTGGCGGCGATGACTTCTGAGATTCCCAGGTCCGACACCGGCGGAAGCGGGCCCAGCGCGACGATGATCTCCGCGATGGCCGCGCCGACCGCCTTCGGCGTTACGCCGCGCCGCATTCCGATGGCGGCGGCGGCCAGCATCCCGTAGGCCACCGCTTCGCCGTGCCGGAACCGCCGGTACTCGGTCACGGCCTCGAGCGCGTGGCCGATGGTGTGACCGAAGTTCAAGATCCGCCGTCGGCCCGATTCGCGCTCGTCGTCCGAGACCACCTCGGCCTTGATGCGGCAGGAGGCGGCAACCACCGCTTCGAGCTCGGTCGGGTCCTGGGCGAAGAGCGCGGCCCGGCGCGCGCGCACGCGATCGAACAAGTCGGGATCGGCGATGACGCCGTACTTGACCACCTCGTAGACTCCGGCGCGGAACTCGCGGCGGGGGAGCGTCGAGAGCACGAGCGGATCGGCCACGACAAGGCTGGGCGGATGGAACGCGCCGATCAGGTTCTTACCGAGCGCGTGGTTGACGCCCACCTTGCCGCCGATCGCGCTGTCGACCTGGGCCAGCAGGGTCGTGGGCAGGTGCACCAGGCGGACACCGCGCAGATACGTGGCGGCGGCGAATCCCACGAGGTCGCCGATGACCCCGCCACCGAGAGCAACGATAACCGTCGCCCGATCGGCGCCGCCCGTGATGAGCGCTTCGTAGACGCGGCCGACGGTTTGCACGGTCTTGGATCGCTCGCCGTCTCCGACGAGCACCGGCTCGCGGCGCCGGCGGCCGACCAGCCGCGAACACCGTGCGCCGTGCAGCGCCCAGACACGTGGGCTCGACACGATGACACGGTCGGAGCCCAAGCCGCCTTCGTCCATCAACTGGCCGAGTGAGTCGAGCGCGCCGGCACCGACGATGACGGGGTACGAGCCCGACGCGGTCGTGACGTCAAGGCGGATCGCAGACATGACGGGCGGTTAGAATACCATCTCGTGGACCGGCGCACGGACTTCCTGGTCATCGGCAGCGGAATCGCCGGTCTGCGCGCCGCCATCGGCCTCGCCGATGCGGGCGACGTGCTGCTGCTCACCAAGGCGGACCCGACCGAAAGCAACACCGGCTATGCGCAAGGCGGAATCGCCGCGGCCCTGGGTGCCGACGACGCTCCGGACCTCCACTATGCCGACACCATGGCGGCGGGAGACGGGCTGTGCGTGCCCGACGCAGTGCGCGTGCTCGTCGACGACGGGCCGCGCTATGTCGATGAGCTCATCGGGTGGGGCGTGCGATTCGACCGCGACGCGCAGGGTGGAATCGCCCTGGCGCGCGAGGCGGCGCATACCGTGAGGCGCGTGCTCCACGCCACCGACGCGACCGGCCGCGAGCTGGCCCGGGCCTTGTGGATGAAGGCGCTCACCGTGCCCCGTCTCACCGTGCTCAACCACGTGCGGGCGGTCGAACTGCTGTTGGCGGACGGACACTGCGCGGGCGCGCGATACGTGCCGGGCGCCGCCGGCGAGTTGAGGGCGGGCGACATTCGGGCGGGGGTCACGCTGCTGGCGACAGGCGGCGCCGGCCAGGTGTTCAGTGACACGACCAACCCGGCGGTGGCCACCAGCGACGGCGTGTGCCTGGCCTGGAAGGCCGGTGCGCGCGTCGCGGACATGGAATTCGTCCAGTTCCACCCCACCGCCCTGGCCGTGCCGGGCGCACCGCGCGTGCTGCTCTCCGAAGCTCTTCGAGGAGAAGGCGCCCGACTCCTGAATGCCTCGGGCGAGGCGTTCATGGCGCGGTACGAAACCGAAGGCGACCTGGCACCCCGGGATCGGGTGTCCCGCGCGATGCTGCGTGAGTCCCGGCGCACCGGACAGCCTGTCTATCTATCGCTCGGTCACCTCGACCCGGCCCTGGTCCACGCTCGCTTCCCGACCGCGTCGGCCTCGTGCCGGTTGGTTGGCCTCGATCTGGCGCGCGATCTCATTCCGGTCGGTCCGGCCGCCCACTACATGATGGGCGGAGTCGAGACCGATCTCTGGGGCCGCACGACCGTTCCGGGGCTGTTCGCCGCGGGCGAGGTCGCCTGTACGGGCGTGCACGGCGCCAACCGCCTGGCCAGCAACTCCCTGCTCGAAGGCCTCGTCTTCGGTGCGCGCGCGGCCCTCGCCATGACGCAGCCTCCCGCCAGTGGTCGAATGGCCGGAGAGGTGCGCGAGGTGGATTCCACGCTCGCTCGGGCGCACGGTCGTGCATCGTCGTGCGCGCGTCCTGCCGAGGGCGCCGTCCGCCGCCGGATGTGGGACGCGGTAGGAGTGGAGCGGCACGGGGACGCCCTGCGGGAAGCCGTGGCGGCGCTCACGGAGTGGCAGGCGGCGATAGACGCCCCGGCGCACGCGATGCGGACCCCGGATGAATGGCGTCTGCTGAGCCTGGTCACCGTGGGGCGGCTCGTCGCGGCCGCGGCGCTGCGCCGCACCGAGTCGCGCGGCGGGCACTACCGCGGGGATTTCCCCGCGAGAGACGATGTACACTGGCTGGCTCATATCGCGGAGCGAAAGCGGGACACAGACTCATGAGCAGCACAGCAGGCAGGAGTGGCGAGGCGTTTGTCAAGGAGATCACGCTCCGGTCGGAGGATTTTTCTCGCTGGTATCTGGATGTGGTCAGGAAAGCCGAACTGGCCGACTACTCGCCGGTCAAGGGATGCATGGTCATCCGGCCCTATGGGTATGCCATATGGGAACTGATTCAGCGGCAACTGGACGACCGTTTCAAGGCCACCGGCCACGTCAACGCCTACTTCCCGCTGTTCATCCCCGAGAGCCTGCTGCTCAAGGAGGCCGAGCACGTCGAGGGATTCGCCCCGCAGGTGGCCTGGGTCACCCGTGGCGGCACCGAGGACCTGGACGAGAAGCTCATCGTCCGGCCGACGTCGGAAACCCTCTTCGGCGTGATGTACCAGAAGTGGATCCAGTCGTGGCGTGATCTGCCCGTGCTCATCAACCAGTGGGCGAACGTCGTGCGCTGGGAGAAAGTGACGCGGCCGTTTCTTCGCACCACGGAGTTCCTGTGGCAGGAGGGGCACACGGCCCATGAAACCGCCGAGGAGGCCCAGGAGGAGACACTCAAGATTCTCGCCCTCTACAAGGAGTTCTGCGAAAACGTCCTGGCGATGCCGGTCGTGGATGGGCAGAAGAGCGAGAGCGAGAAATTCGCGGGCGCCTCGAAGACCTACTCAATCGAGGCGCTCATGGGCGATGGCCGCGCGCTGCAAGCCGGCACCTCGCACAACCTCGGTCAGAACTTCGCCAAGGCCTTCGGGATTCAGTTCCAGGGGCGCGACAAGTCTTTGCAGCACGTCTGGACGACCTCGTGGGGCGTCTCGACGCGCCTGGTCGGAGGCGTGATCATGACGCACGGCGACGACAGCGGGCTGATTCTGCCGCCGCGGGTAGCGCCGTGGCAGGTCGTCATCGTGCCGATTCCGAGGGGGAACTGGAAGGAAACCGTGCTCCCCAAGTGCGAAGAGATTCGGGATCAACTGCAGGCCGCCGGCATTCGCGTCAGGCTCGATGGCGACGACAGCCAGACGCCTGGGTGGAAGTTCTCCGAATACGAAATGCGGGGTGTGCCACTCCGACTCGAAATCGGACCGAAGGACATCGAGAAGTCGGCGGTGTTTGCGGCGCGGCGGGACACACGGGCCAAGCAGTCGTTGCCGATGCAGGGGTTGCCCGGTGCCGTCGCAGCCCTGCTGGACGACATTCAGGCTTCGCTCCTGACGCGTGCTCGTGAGTTTCGCGACGGTCATACCGTCGCCGCCACGAGCTACGACGAATTCACGAGCATCATGGAGGGGCGCCCCGGCTTCGTGCCGGCGCCCTGGTGCGGCTCGGCGCAGTGCGAGACGGACATCAAGGCCGAGACGCAGGCGACGATCCGCAATATCCCGTTTGGCTTCGAGAAGGCGCCGGGTGTCGGGTGCGTGAAGTGTGGCAACCCCGCCGTCGTCACGGCCTGGTTTGCGAAGGCGTATTAGTCAGCTCTTCACTCCAGGCGGCGGGCCGCGTGGCCGACCGTACGAACGAAGGGGGCGGACGCCCGGCCTGGGCGCCGCCCCCTTCGCATTTCCCCAACCTGGGCCTGAGCCCTACTGCAACCTCACCGTGAGCGCGGCACGCCGGTTCAGCCGCCGCGTCTCCTCGCGGCTGTTGTCGTGCTTGGGACGCTCCTCGCCGTAGCTGATGGTCTGGAGCCGGTCCGCGCTCACGCCCCGACCCGTCAGGTACTCGCGGACCGCCGTGGCCCGACGCTCACCGAGGGCCAGGTTGTACTCGGCCGTGCCGATGTTGCAGGTGTGGCCTTCGATGGTCAGGCGCAGCGTCTGGTCCTCGGCCATGGCCTTGATGGCGTCGTCGAGCAGCCGCGTGGCTTCGGCACGGAGCGTGTACCGGTCGAAGTCGAAGTGCACGTCTTCGAAGGTGTACTCCTTGCGTGGGGGCGCCACGACCTGGATGGTCACCGTGTCGCTGGCCGTACCGCCCTTGCCGTCGTCGACGGTCACGGTCAGCGGCACCGCCCCCGGCTGGCCCGGTGCCGTCCATGGCGTCTGGCGGTCGCCGGCATTGCCGAACGTGCCGGCGGGCCCGCTCCACTTGTAGCGAAGCGTGTCGCCGTCCGGATCATTCGCATCAGCGGTAACGGTGGCGTTCTGTCCGACCTGCACGGTGCATGGCTCGCAGCGCGCCTTCACCGTCGGAGGCCGGTTGGCCGGCGGCGGCGGGGGAGGCGGTGGAGGTGGTGGGGGTGGCGGGACCCAGATGCGGACGCCTGGGTGATAGCCCAGCCGGACCTGGAACCCGAGACGGTCGCCGGTTGAGTTGTCGTAGCCTGCGATCGACCCGCGCTGGACAGTGTTGACTCCGAAGCCAACTCCCGATCCGAGGTAGAAGCCGTTGGCAGCCTGATACTGGACGCCCAGGAACATGTCGAAGGGCCGGTCGACATCCCACGAAGCGGCGGGTCCGCCCAGCGCCTCGTTCGGCGCGCCACTGAACGTGACGGTGTTGTCGAAGTAATATTCGCCCGTGGCTTCGCCGAAGAGCTTGAAGCGCGCACGGCTCGGCCAGCCGAAGCCGGCGCCGTAGCGCAGCCCGTGGCTCAGTTCGTAGTCGCTCGGGCTCGTGCGGAAGCGGAGCCCCGCGAACCCGGCCAGGTCGACTTTCGCGCCGACTTCCTTGCTCAGGATGCCATCGACGAGAAAGTCCGGCTTGCCCGTGCCCAGGCCATCGTCGAAGCTGGCCGTCGGCACCTTGACCGCGGCCCGAATGGCGAAGGCCGCTCCGTTGTTGGTGGCCTGAGAGAGGAGATTGAATTTCGCGCCGACGGTGATATCGCCAAAGCCCTGCTGCCACCCGTCGTTGACCAGGTAGTCCATGGGCTGGTTTCCGCTCAGCACGGGACGGCGGTCGGTGTCGATGCGTCGGACGGCGGCCACCGCACCGAAGATCTCCACGCGGTCCGTCGCGCCGAACGCGAACATACCGCTGAAGTCCGAGATGTCGGTGAATCCCTCCGTCCGATCGAAGTTCACGCGCGCCGCCATCCCCGACACTTTGCCCTTGGGCAGTGTTTCGCCCAGCGGCACGAACCACAGGCCGGTGTCTCCGAGGATGGTGCTGCTCGCGGGTCGGGTCGCCTGGTCGGACGACTGCGCCCAGGCCGGGGCGCCCGCCACCAAGGATGCCGCCACACATATGGCCAAACCGCGCAGAATTCTCATGGCTTGATGATATGGCTCAGAAACGCCGGAAGTCAAACGAATCCGAGGCTTTACGCCGAGTTTTCGGGCTCGGCCTTCTCGGATTTCCCAAAGAGCCAGGCAACGCCGATACCGATGAGGTAGAGCAGGAACATCGGGGCGGCGACCAGGGCCTGGCTGACCGGGCTGCCGTCGGGAGTAATCACCGCCGCGACGATGAAGATGAGCAGCACCGAGTACTTGATGTTGCGCAGCAGGAAGCCGGCGCTGACGAGGCCGATGCGAGCGAGGACGAGGATGATCATGGGCATCTGGAAGACCAGGCCCATGCCGAGCATGAGTTTGACGTACAGGCCGAATACCGGATCGATGCGCGGCGTGAAGACGACCCACTCGTTCGAGAAGCTCGCGAAAAACCGCCACGCGGCCGGAAACAGTACGTAGTGCGAGAAGGCGGTCCCGGCGACGAAGAGCGAGGATGAGCCGACAACGAAAGGAATCGCCAGCTTCTTCTCGCGCGCGTAGAGGCCGGGAGCGATGAACAGCCACACCTGCCACATGATGTAGGGCGAGGCGAGCAGCACGCCGGAGAGCGCCGCGATCTTCAGCATGATGAAGAACGCTTCGCCCGGCTCGGTGAAGATGAACTGGCCGCCCGGGATCTCCGCTGTCAGGCGGGCGTAGACGAACGCTTCGGTGCGCTCGATGAAGGCGAACGCTATCAGGAACCCGACGAGCAGCGCGACGACGGCGTGCGTGATGCGCTTGCGCAGCTCGTCCAGATGCTCGAGAAACGTCATCCGTCCATCGAGCGGATCGGGATCGGCGAACGGAGACGACGCCTCGTCGCTGCCGGTGGGGGCGTAAGGCTGCGGAGACTCCTCGTCCCGCTGCTTGGGGAACGGAACCAGCGCCATACGATCGGGTTAGCGGGAGACGGTCTGACTGGGCGCCGCAGGCTCGGGCCCGGTCTCTGGCGTCGCGGCGTCCTGGGTGCGAGGCGGGGCCGCCTCCTTCTGCTCCTCGAGCTTGATCTCCTGTTCGAGCGTGTTCTGGAGGTCGTTGGACGCTTTCTTGAATTCGTTGAGGCTGCGGCCGAGCGACCGGCCCAGCTCGGGGAGTTTGCGGGGACCAAAAATGATGAGCGCGATCACGAAGATGATGATCAGCTCGGGCATGCCGATGGAACCAAACATGGGACTGCTCCAGTGTCAGGCAAAAAACGGCCAGTTCACCGCGCCCGACGTCCAGGTTGCAGTATACCCCAGTCGCAGGGGCGTGCCTCGGGGGCTCGGGGGAAGGCCTTGCCGGGTGGGGGGTTATTGGTTAGCATCGCTTCTATGCGAACGACGTCGCTTTGGGCCGGTCTGCTGGCGGTCGCAGGCTCGGCCGTCCTCGGCGGGCTCTTCGGGACGACGGCGCTCGCGACCCAGGACCGGGTCCCCGGACGCTACCGGGCGTTCACGGCCGCGCTCGACGCCATCGAGTCCCAGTACGCCGAAGAGGTCGAGTCCGATCGTCTCGTCTACGGCGCCATCAACGGCATGCTCCAGACGCTCGATCCGCACTCGAGCTTCATGGATCCGCGCAGCTACGCCCAGATGCGCGAGCGTCAGGAAGGCCGGTACTACGGTCTCGGCGTCACCATTCAGGCCCCGAGTGGCGACATCACCGCCGTCCGCGTCTTCGAGGGGTCACCCGCGCACGCCAAGGGCATTCGGCGCGGCGACGTCATCGCCGAAATCGAGGGCCAGACTACGAAGGGCTGGACCACCGAGGACGCCGTCGGCAAACTGCGCGGCTCCAAGGGAACCTTCGTCAACATCGGTATCCGCCGGAAAGGCCTCGACAGCCTGATTCCCATGGCCGTCATGCGCGATCAGGTGAGCATCCCGAGCCTGTCGGCGGTCTTCATGATCGACGAGCAGACGGGGTATGTGGGCATCACCGACTTCGCTGAGCACACCGACGAGGATCTCGGCGCCGCGCTCGAAACGCTGACCAGGCGCGGCATGAAGCGCCTCGTGCTCGACCTGCGAAGCAATCCCGGCGGGCAACTCGATCAGGCCATTCGTATCACCAATCGTTTCGTGCCCAAGGGCGAAATGGTCGTCTATACGCGCGGTCGCGTGCCGAACTCCGATCAGGACTACCTCGCCACCGAAACCCCTGACAACACCTCCATGCCGATGATTACGCTGGTGAACCGTTCCAGCGCCAGCGCGTCGGAAATCGTGTCGGGCGCGCTGCAGGATCACGATCGCGCGCTGATTGTCGGTGAGACTACTTTCGGCAAGGCCCTCGTCCAGTCCGTCTACCGCATCAGCGGCGGCGCCGGGCTGGCGTTGACCACGGCGCGCTACTACACGCCGAGCGGCCGGCTCATTCAGCGGCCCTGGGACGGCACGTTCGACGAGTATCTGACCTACACCATGCGCGACCAGAGCCAGCGCACCCACTCCGCCGACCAGTTGAAGTTCACCGACGGCGGCCGCAAGGTCTACTCCGGCGGCGGCATCGAACCCGACGATCGCTTCGACGGCCCGATCGAGGGCTTCAACCCGACGCGGTTCGGCCGGTCCCTGTTCAACCGCGCGCTGTTCGCATCGTTTGCCGAGCAGTTCTACTACGAGGGCGACACGCGGCCCGGCACCAAGGCGCCCTCGTTCAAGTACGTCAAGAAGACCTTCGAAGTCGACCCGGCCATGGTGGCCGACTTCAAGGCATTCGTCGCCGGTCGCGACATCAAGATCGAAGAGGAGGCCTGGACCACGGACTTCGACTTCATCCGGGCCATGATCCGGTTCGAAATCGACACCGCCGTCTTCGATATCGCGACGGCACGGCAGCACCTTATTTCTGCCGACCCCCAAGCTCGCTTTGCCATCGCCCGCTTTCCCGAAGCCGAGAAGCTCGCCGAACTGTCACGATCCCGCCCGGGCAAAATAGGGCAATAGACCCCTAAGTATTGTGGGTTTCATCGTCCTTGCCACAAGGGAAAGGGCTTGCTAGACTGGCCGGCGGCTTCCACTCAGCCGACCTGTCATGCGCCTCGAACGCCTCGAATTAGCCGGTTTCAAGTCTTTCTCCGATCGCTCCGAACTCTCGTTCGACGAGGGCGTGACCGCGATTGTCGGTCCCAACGGCTGCGGCAAGAGCAACGTAGCCGACGCCCTTACCTGGGTGCTCGGCGAGCAGAGCGCCAAGAGCCTCCGCGGCGACAAAATGGAGGACGTGATCTTCAGCGGCTCGGACGCCCGCCGGCCCACGGGCGCCGCCGAAGTGCGCCTGCGTCTGAGCGGTGTCGTCGTGCCGCCGTCGCTCGAAAAGGAGATCGGCGTCGAGAGCCCCGTCTTCGCGGGGGCCCCGCCCGATCCCGGGCTGTCCAACGGCTATCCGCTGCCAGTGACCCGAGAGGTCGAGGTCACCCGCCGGTTGTTCCGCTCCGGCGAAAGCGAGTATCTCATCGATGGCCAGCACTGCCGGCTGAAGGACATCCACGAACTGCTCATGGACACCGGGCTGGGCGCCAAGGCCTACGCCATCATCGAGCAGGGCAAGATCGGGATGATCCTCAGCTCGCGCCCCACCGACCGGCGCCAACTGATCGAAGAGGCAGCCGGCATTACCAAGTACAAGGCCCGGCGGCGGGCTGCCGAACTCAAGCTCGAAGCGGCGCAGGTGAACCTGACGCGCCTGGACGACATCGTCTTCGAGGTGGAGCGGCAGAAAGGGGCACTCAAGCGCCAGGCGGCCAAAGCGCGCCGCTACACGCGGCTGCGTGATGAGATGCGCCGCTGGGAGAAGGTGCTGTTTGCCCGTCGCTACCGGATGCTGGCCGAGGCCATCGAGTCGGCGCGCGCGCGGCTTGCTGAGGCGCGCGAGAGCGAGGCCGCGGCTGAGGCCCGCCTCGCCGAAGTCGAGGCGGCGCTCGGAGCGCTCCGCATCGCTCAGGCCGAAGCCGATGGCGTGGCTGGCCGCATCCGCGACGAAGCGCACGCGCTGGAGCTGGCCATCAATCGCCGCCAGCAACAGATCGCACTCGATCGGCAGCAGGCCGGCATGCTCGAGGCCCGCGCCGCGGAGCTCGAACTCGAGCGTCAGGCTCTGGAGAGCCGCCGCGAGCCCGAGCGGCTCGCGCTCGAGGGCCGCCGGCAGGCGGCCGTCGCGGCCGACGCCAGTCGTGCGTCGGCCGCCGTTATCGTCGAGGAAGCGGCGAACGACTACGCACGGGCGCAGCAGGCGATCGAGGCGGTGGAGCAGGATGTCGAGCGGTCGCGCGCCGATGTCTACGCCGTCCTCAACACGATCACCGCTCTGAGGGCCGCGGTCGGGTCCGCGGCCGCCCAGCGCGAGCGGGCCGTCGAGTCGGAACAGCGATTCGACGTCGAGGCCCGCGAGCTGGCGGCCGAGTTGGAGAGGGCATCGACCGAACGCGCGTCGGCCGCGGAGCACCTGCGGGGCGCCCAGGACGGTCTGGAGGCGGCCCGCGTCGCCCGCACGGCGCGCGAGTCGGAGCTGGCGAGCGCCCGCATCGAGCACGAGTGGCGCGCGCGCGACGTGCGCGCGCGGGAGCAAGCGCTGGCCGGCATGTCGGCGCGCCTGCGGTCACTCGAGGAACTCGACGCGCACCGGGCGGGCTTTGCCGACGCCGCCCGGATGGTGCTGGTCAACGCCAATGGCCGCGTGGGGCAGATGGGGGCGCTGGCCGACTTCCTGGAAGTCGAGCCCCGCTACGAGCGTGCCGTCGAGGCTTGCCTCGGCGACTTGTTGCAGCACGTCCTGGTGGAGCGCGTGGAACACGTGTCGGCGGGCCTGCGCCTGGTTCGCCAGGAGGACGCCGGCCGCTGCGGCTTCATCGTGGGGCGCCCGTCGCTGGTGGCACTGGCTCCGGAAGGCGGGGGTACGGAGGCGTGGAGCCTCGCCAGCGCGGGCACGCGAATGCCCGGCTCCGAAGCCCCCGTCGCGTTCGACGCTCCGGCGGGGACCGTCCGTCTGCAGACGGTTGTCCATGTCGGGGGGCCGTTCGCCCCGGCCCTGCGCGCTGCGATTGGCGACGCGCTGATCGCCGAGTCGTTCGACGCCGCCTCTCAACTGGCGTCGGTCGTCTCCGTGCCCGTGGCCACCCTTGATGGCGACGTGTTTCGCGGGCGGCACGTGGTGACCGGAGGCGACAAGGCCGAGTCGCGCGGGATTCTGGCCACCAAGCGGGAGATCAAGGAACTGCGCGACCGGATCGCCGCCGAACAGGCAGCCCTGGCCGCGCTGTCGGACGAGACCGCGCAGTTCGA
This sequence comes from Acidobacteriota bacterium, assembly GCA_020851835.1. Lineage (GTDB taxonomy): Bacteria > Acidobacteriota > Vicinamibacteria > Vicinamibacterales > UBA2999 > VFZN01. Next base: position 2,042 of record JADZBZ010000127.1, on the reverse strand, counting down.
GCAGACGATGGCTCACGCCACGGCTGCAATTCAGGCGCTTTTCGCCGAAATCCATCGCCAGGAAAAGGTAATGGTGTCGTTCGAGGCACAACTGGCGGCGGCCGCACAGGACGAAGTGCGCGTGCAACAGCGGGCCGGGCTCGTGGCCGTGGAGATTCGGCGCGTGCGCGAGGAGATTGGAGGGCTCGACCTGCGCCAGCAGGAGGCCCTCGAGTCCATCACGCGGCTCGACGCCGACAAGCAGACCGCCGACGACGTTTTTGCCGCGACCGTTCAGCGGCTCAACGGCGCCCGCGAGCGCGCCGAGGCGGCCAGCCGGGCGGCAGGTGAAGCCCGGGCCGGGCACGCGGCCCTCGTCGAGCGCTGCACGGCGGCTCTGGGCGAGGTGTCACGCCTCGAGGACTCGGCCCGCGATCTCGAGCACCGCGTCGCCGCCTGCGCCCACGACATCACGCAGATGGGCGAGCAGCGGCAGCGCCTGCTCGGAGGGGTGGCGGCTCTCGAGGGGGCACTCGACGCCGACGTGGCCACGCTCGCCGGGCTTCGCGACCAGACGCGCCGCGCCGACGATCGGGCCGCCGAGCTCCGGGCCTCGGTCGACACCCAGGAGGCGATCATCCGCGACGCCCGCCGCGCGCTCGACGCCGTGCGCGCCCTGGCCTCGGAACTCGACGTGAGCCGCGCGACCGCGGAGTCGGATCTCACACACGTCGCGCAGCAGGCGCTCGACGCCGTCGGGCAGTCGCTCGACCAGGTCCGGGCTGACGTCGAGCAGATGGAGGCCGCGGGGATGGTCGAACCCGACGTCCGCGCCATCCGGGCCGCCGAAGCCGTAGAACCTGACGAGGACGAAGGCGCCGGCGACGAGCCTGCCGAACCGCCTGCGCCGCAGCCCGAACGTATGACCGCCGAGGAGGCGATCGTCGAGCTGCGGAGCAAGATCGACAAGATCGGCCCGGTGAACATGATGGCCATCGAGCAGCACGCCGAACTCGAAGAGCGCCATGTGTTTCTCACCACCCAGCGCCAGGATCTCGTGGAGTCGATCGCACAGACCAACGAGGCCATCACGCGCATCGACGAGACGACTCAGGTGCGGTTCCGCGATGCCTTTACGGCCATCAACACGAACTTCCAGGCCACGTTCTCGACGCTGTTCGGCGGTGGCCGCGCCGGACTCAGCCTGCTCGACGACACCAATCCGCTCGACAGCGGCATCGACATCGTCGCTTCACCGCCCGGCAAGCGCCTTCAGAACGTGATGCTGCTCTCCGGCGGCGAGAAGGCGCTGACGGCGATTGCGCTCATGTTCGCCATCTTTCGTTACAAGCCGAGCCCGTTCTGTCTACTGGACGAAATCGACGCTCCTCTCGACGACGCGAACATCGGCCGGTTCGTGGAACTGCTCCGCGGGATGATGGACCGGACGCAGTTCATCATCATCACGCACAGCCGGAAGACGATGGAGATCGCCGACCGCCTGTACGGCGTGACGATGGAGGAGCCCGGCGTCTCGAAGCTGATCTCGATCCAGATGAACTGAGTGGAACCGGGCGGCGCCGTCCAGCGTATACACACGAGAGGTGCGCCGATGCGACGAAGCCGTGCAGTGTCCCTCGCCGTGGCCGCCGGCATCCTGTGTGGGGCAGCGGCCTGCGACGTGCAGGTGGGAGGCGACGGCGGCCTCTCAGTGGAACTGGCGACAGGCCGGGCCCAGGACACCTGGAAGCGCTCCTACGCCATCCCACCCGGCGGGCGCCTCGAGCTCATCAATGTCAATGGCCGGATTACGGCCGATCCTTCGTCTTCCTCATCGGTCGAGCTGGTCGGCGAGCGCGTGGCCCGGGCCGCGTCTGACGAGGGCGCGCGTGAACTGCTGGAAAAGGTCGACATGCGCGAGGAAAGGGGCGACACGCGGGTTCGGGTCGAGGTGCGCCCGCCCCGCACGTTCGGCATGTCCTCGGTCGAGGTGCGCTGGTCGGTCAAGGTGCCAAAGGGCGTCGTCGTCGACATCCGGAACGTGAATGGCCGAATCCAACTGG
>JADZBZ010000126.1 GCA_020851835.1 Acidobacteriota bacterium | reverse complement strand
TGGCGAGGCAGAATTGCGGTGCGTCGGAGGCCGGGAGCGATCCCAGGTCGAGCCGCGCGTCGGCGTTCACCACTTGTTGCCGCGTGGCCGCCGCCCACCCGGTCACCCGCTCGCCCACGTTCATCACCAGCCCGCTCACACTCTCGGCCGCGGTCCCGACCACGGCCCGAACCTCGAGGCACCCGTCGGGCGACGCCACAAAGAAGACAAACGCCGCGCCGGGCGCGACGGCGTGCAGTTCGAACGCCGCGAGTTGTGCCAGGTCCTCGACGCGGGGCGCGCCGGCCATCACGCGCGACAGCCGATCGGTCACCGTGGCCGGCCCGGCCGGCGCCGGCGGGGAGGGCAGAGCGATGGTCGATGCGGGCAACGCGACGGTCGCCACGGGCGGCGGCGGCGCGGCCGCATCCTGCCTGGCCGCCTTCTGGATGCGCGTGACGGCGCGCTGCAACTGGGGTTCGGTCACCGTCTCGGCCCGGAGCGTGGGCAAGGCCGCGACAAAGGCGTCCACGACCCTGGGGTCGTACATCCGGCCTCGGCGCTCGAGCACGATGGCGAGGGCCTCGTCGGTCGTCATCGCCAGGCGATACGGCCGGTCGGAGGTCAGCGCGTCGAAGCAGTCCACCACCGAGAGGATGCGGGCCCCAATGGGAATCTCCTCGCCGCACAGACCGCGCGGATAGCCGCTGCCGTCCCAGCTCTCATGGTGCGCCGCCACGATGGGCACCACGGGATACGGGAACTCGATCGACGACAGGATGTCGGCCCCGACGTCCACGTGCTGCTTCATCTGCTCGAACTCGGCCGGCGTGAGACGGCCGGGCTTGTTGAGGATGTGCTCGGGCACGGCCAGCTTGCCCGTGTCGTGGAGCAGTGCGGCCGCTTCGATGGCCTTCAGTTCGAGCGGGTTCGTGATCCCCAGAGCTCGAGCCAGGCCCGCGCAGTAGCTCTGCACGCGGTGGATGTGGCTGCTGGTGACGCCGTCCTTGGCGTCAATCGCCGTGGAGAAGGCGCGGATGGTGGACAGGTACAGCCGGTCGAGAATGTCGACGTGCTGTTCGGCGTCGGCCAGCCGGCCGAACCGGGCCTGCAGCCCGAGATAGATCATCCCGACCACCGGCGATACCGCTACCACCGCGAACACACCGGCATTGCGCGCCAGGACCAGCACGAAGACGGCGGCGGAGGCCGACGCGGCGTGGCTGAGCGACAGCACGGTGAAGTGCTCCCGCCACAACTGGAAGGGCGGACGGCCCTTGTCGAGGCCGGTCGCCACCGCGATGAGGCTGGAGCTCACCAGGAAATGGACACCGGCCATGAGGAAGAGTGCGGGGGTGGCGATGTCGAAACCCAGCACGGTCGAGCCACCGACGCGGGCCTGCAGCGACATGAATGCCTGCGCGCCCACCCACATCGCGAACGAGGGGTTCGCGGCGTTGAAGAGGATGCGCTCCACGGGATGGCCTCGGCGCCACGACACGAGGAAGCCATCCAGCGCGATGGCGATGATGGCCGGCGCGGGGCCGTACATGGCGACGATGGTGAAGAGGAAGGTGTCGGAGAGCGAGGCGTGCACGGGCGCGCCCGGCACGCGCAGCGAGAACGGCGCACACGCCACCGCCAGCGCCGCCAGCGCACCCCATTCCATCGGGTGCGGTACCCCGGCCACTTGCGTCAGCGCCTGACCCAACGCGAAGAGGCCGGCCGCCGTGACCAGCGCGACAAAGCGCGCCAACGGGCGATTGTGGGACGATTCCGGGGTGTTCACATCCAGGTCCTTCGTCGAACCCGATTCGTCACCAGAGTGGCGCTCCAGGTTCGACGATGTGTCAGCAAGATAAGCGCCAACATGTCTGGCCTCTGAATCCCGTCGTCCAGGAACCCCGCCCAATTGCCTCTGTTCACGAGACTTGGGCAACGACTTCGCCGCCCGGGATCACCAGTGGCGCGAACGGTGCGCGCAAGATTGTGGTGTGCCGCAGCCCTCACCTCGAAGCACATTTCTGTTCTCAGGCTGGAAGGCGACCGAATTTTCGCGTCGTGAGTATCTGCGAGGATGGAGGGATACGATCGAGGAAGCACCCTCGTCTCGAGCGATTCGCGGGTGACAGGCGTGCGGGCATCAATGCACGGTGGTGCGCGGCACTGCCCGCAACACGTGCCAGTCGTCGCGCAGGATCGTCCACAACACCTGGTCGAATCGTTCGCCGTGGCGCTCGAACGACTGGTGCAGCAGCGCTTCCCGCACCGCACCCAGCTTGCGCAGCGCCCCGTTGCCCCGCAGGTTTGGCACGGCCGCGCGCGCCTCGATACGCCGCATCCCCATCTCGGTGAACGCAAACTCCACGACCAGCCGGGCAGCCGCCTCGAACAATCCGGTGCCCCAGGAAACCGACGCGAACGCCACGCCACCCTCGGCCAGGCGCCGCGCCGCGTCGACGATCCGGATCTGGAACAGGCCGACCGGTGTTGTCTGGCCCGCGGGCACCACCGCAAAGCACGCGTATCGCCCGGCCGCGCGCTGCGCCTGCGACCACCTGATGAACCCCTCGAAGGCCGCCACGCTCGAGGGCGGCCGCGAAATGAACCGCGCGACCTCCTCGGTCGTCAGTTGGGGGAACAACGCCGTGGCATCCTCGACCTGCACTTCCCGCAACGTCACGCCCTGGCCGCACAGCACCGGAAGCCGCTGCCGCCAGTCCGATGCTGTGCGCTGCCCTGCGGGCTCGGGCTCCGGGGTCCCGAAAGCCGGGAGCGCCGGAGAGCCGTCGGTGTCCAGCGTCGCGTCGTCGAAGGCCGCGTCATACCGCATCATCCCCATGAGCGCACCCCGCGGCTCATCGCCACCATCGTCATGATCGAACTCCGGTCGCCGCAGATGTCGCGTCGGCGGCCCTACGGCTGCGCGAGCACGTTTCCCCAGACGATGTTGTCCCCCCACACGATGTTGTCGCCCCAGACGATGTGCTGCCCCCAGACGATGTTGTGGGTGAAGACCGAATCGCCCCAGACGATGTTGCTGCCCCAGACGATGTTGTCGCCCCACACGATGTTGTCCCCCCACACAATGTTGTCGCCCCAGACGATGTTGTGGGTGTAGAGCGCATCGCCCCAGACGATGTTGTCGCCCCACACGATGTTGTCGCCCCAGACGATGTTCTGGCCGTCGACGGTGGTGGACTTGGTGACGCCCGT
>JADZBZ010000125.1 GCA_020851835.1 Acidobacteriota bacterium | reverse complement strand
TTCGACAATGCTGGCGAGCCCGGCTCGATAGCGGGCACTGGCCTGCGCTTCGCTCTGGCGGGCGGCGGCCAGCTGCACGGGCGTGCTGGCCGCGACGGCGCGGGCGGCGTCCACCATCGCCGCGGCGGCCTGCTGCTGGCTCGCCACCACGAGCACGGCCTCGTCGTAGCGGGCGGCTTCCGCGCGGGTGGCGGCGGCGGCAGCGGCACGACGCGCGCGCAGACTCATCCCGTCGAACAGGTTCGGTAGCACCACCTGCACTCCGGCGGCCCAATTCGCCCGGTCGAATCCCAGGCCGCTGGCGTCGAGGTCGAACCCACCATTGAATGAGGCGCCGCTGCCGCGCGCGAACAGGGCCGTCTGAAGGTAGACGCGTGGTCGATCGGTGTGGGCCAGCACCTCCTCCTGCGTCCGCGCGGCGTCGACAGCCGCCTCACGCGCCAGCGCCAGCGGGTGGGAGCCGGCGGCGTCACCACCTCCACTGCCGGACGGGGCGGGCCCGAGCAGGCCGGCCGCACGCACGGACACCGGCCCGGTCGTCACGCCGAGCACGCGCGCCAAGGTGGTCTGGGCCAGTACGAGCGTCTGCCGCGCCAGGATCGCCCGCGTCTCAGCGGCGGCGCGTTCTGCGTCGGCGCGCGACGCTTCGGCGCCAGGGCGCAACTGGTTGTCGGCGAGCGTGCGAGCGACACGGGCCAGCACCTCGCGACGCGCCACGTCGGCCTGCGTGGCGACGAGGGCCTGCTCCGCCTGCACGACCGCCAGGAAGGCCGCACCGACCGCGCTCTGGACCTCGAGCCGCGTCAGCGACGCGTCGGCGCGCGCCCGCGTGGCCGCGGCCTGGGCGCCGAGCACGCCGGCCTGGCGCAAACCGAAGTCGAACAACTCCCACGAGAACAGCGCGCCAGCCGCGGTGCCCCACGCGCTCTGGGACGAGCCCGAGGGCAGCGGAGGGCCGGAAATGCCGGGAATCACCGATTGAGGCAGGAGAGGGCCTGTCACGTTGTTGACGGTGGCACGATTCATCTGCAGCACGCTGTCGAGGCGCGGCAAATAGGCGGACTGTGCCGCGGTGAGGCCTGCGGTCGAGACGTTCACCTGCTCCAGGGCTGCCCTGATGGCGGGATAGTGGTCAATGGCGTACTCCAAGGCGGCCTGCAGGGTGAATGCCTGAGTCCCAGCGGCGGGAGGGGCGGCTGGTGTTTGCGCCGTGGCGGACGTCACGAGGACAGCGAGGACGGTGAATGAGGCGAGGAGCGGTCGAATCATCGGTGGTCCGTGACTGGGTCAGTCGTGCTCGAACATCTCGCCGAACAGTTCCTTCACCTTCTTGCGCGCCTCGACGAGCGCCCGGCGTCCAGCGGGTGTCGCGCGATAGAGGCGCCGACTGCGGCCTCCGCTGAGGGTGACCCGCGAACGCAGGTAGCCTTGCGATTCCATGCCGTGCAGGATCGGATAGATCGTGCCGGCGCTCAGCCGATAGCCGTGTCGGCTCAGTTCGTCGATCATCGCTTGGCCGAAGATCGGCTCTTCGGCGGCGTGGTGCAGGATGTGGAGCCGGATGAGGCCGGTGTAGAGCGTTCTGTCTATCATCGTTCAGCGATATCGAAAGTCGATGGACGAACCGCCAGAGTGGTCTGCCCCTTGGGGTCATTATGACGCGCGATGGAGGATCATGCGCGTGGCGAGCCAAAGAAGCCATTACGCCGTTACGCGTTACTGACTCGTGAATCGTCGACGTCCTTGTCGCTCATCTTCAACTGGCAACGAATGCTTGACCACCAACAATGAAGGGGGCCATTCTCAACTCGACTAGTCTAGTCGCGATGTGGCGACAATGGGGCGCTCGCCGCCGAGTCTGACCTCGTGACGTGAGGGACGCGCCAGGGGCTCGAGCAACTCCATCTCCGTGCGAAGCCGCCCGGCGTTGCCAACGAGGAATGTAGGGACACGGCTGAGACAGAATCATCCAATGGACCGCGTCACACCATCCCGACTATTTGAGGCGCACGTGACCGTAGCCGACCTCGACCTCAGCGCCCGGTTTTACGAGGAGGTGGTCGGATTACAGCCGGCGTATCGACTGGACGACAGGCGCGTCGCGTTCTTCTGGATTGGAGGCTCCGGGCACACCATGCTCGGCGTCTGGGAAGGCGGGGCGTCTCCGAACCGGATGCAGGTGCATCTGGCGTTCGCGTGTCATCGCGACGACGTCTTGGCCGCGCCGACGCGGCTGCGCACCCGCGGGATTGAGCCCCTGGGCTTTCACGGTGAGCCGACCAACGAGGCCGTCGTGATCGGGTGGATGCCGGCGCTGTCGGTATTCTTCCGCGACCCGGATCATCATCTGCTCGAATTCATTGCCATGCTGCCAGACGTCGCGCGCCCCGACGTCGGCGTGGTGCCATATTCGGAATGGGTGTCTCTGGCGAGAACCGCGGTGGACTAGTCTTTCCCTGCTGGGCCACTCGCCGACGGACTTCCCGCTGCGGCGTGTTCCTTCACGGGGCGTCGATTTCTGACTCCCGGCTTGTCGCGAAGGGGCTATCCAGCCGGTCGGCGACGATCACCTTGCCAGCAGTCCAGGCGTCGAGGCCTGACCTCTCACCGGCGGTTGATCGCGCCGATCGCGAAGAGCAACCTCGCCAGGATAGGGCCATGCACCAGCAGAGCGGACGGGACAATCGCCATCAGCGCCCGCCGACCGACCCAGGCCTCCGTCCCGGCCCGCCGAAACAGATATACCGAAAAGGGCAAGTTGACCGCGAGCGCGGTCGCTAGTCCAGGCGCATAGCCACCGAACACGAGCGTCGCGACAGCCACGTGCCAGACGACGTTGAGCAGGAGTACGCCTTGGACGAGCAACATCGCCCATCGAGCATGGTGGCTGCCGGGTCGGTTCTGCGCCCACGTCGCGAGGACCGCAGGGATCAGTGTCACGAGCAGCAGCGTCCCCAGCTGAGCGGGGTCCGTGACGCCAGCAAGCACCGGGCCCAGCACTTCGGGTAGCGCGGCGCGGGCTATCGGCCGATAGCGCGCCGCCGTCAGCGCCTCCTCGGCGTTGTGGATAGCGAAGAGTAGTGCGACCATCCAGAACGTCTGCTGGCGCGTCATGTGGCTGTCACGAACATGAGCCCGAGACGGCCGCCAATGGACGTGCGGTATCGCGCCCCTGAAGTCGCCATCGTCTTCGGCGACGAAATAGAGTTGACGGCAGTCCCGGTTCAGACGAAGCTGGCCTCGCACAACGGCCAACCCTGCTGGCGGAGGATGACTGCATGCTCGCGCATTTCGGATGGAGAATCGTTCCCGGCATTGCTCTGCTGGCACTTGCGAGCGCCTGCGGAGGCTCAGGGGCGGCGCCGGAGCGGGGCGGGGCCGGGCTCGATGGACCAGACGTGCAGGCCGGGCTCAACGCGATCGACGGCGACCGGATCCGGCAGCACATGGCCACCCTGGCCGACGACGCGCTCGAAGGACGGGGGCTGGGCACCCCCGGATACGAGGGGGCCCTGCACTATGTCGAGACCACGCTGAAGTCCCTGGGCGTCGAGCCCGCTGGCGAGGGCGGCGGCTTCCGGCAGCGGGTCCCACTCCGGAACAGCACGGTCGTCGAGGATGCGAGCTCCATGAAGGTGACTTCGCGAGCCGGCACCAAGACGCTCGCCTACGGCGTCGACTTCCTGCTCGGGGGCGATCACCTGCGCGAGCAGGTCACTGTCGAGAACGCGCCGGTGGCGTTTGTCGGCTACGGCGTGAGCGCGCCCGCACTCGGCTACGACGACTACGCGAGCGCCGGCAGCCTCGAGGGCAAGGTGGTCGCTTACCTGAGCGGCGCGCCGCCGAGCCTTCCGAGCAACGAGCGTGCACACTTCTCCTCGGGTGCGGTGAAGGACGCCGAAGCGGCCAGGCGCGGGGCCGTCGGCACGGTGAGCTTCACGTCGCCAGACGACCCACGCTTCCGGTGGGACGTGAGCGTCGCGACCAGTCAGCAGGGCAGCTTCGCCTGGATCGATGCCGAGGGGCAGCCCAGTCGCGGCGACCTGACGCTCGGCGGGTCGGTTTCACTGAACCATTCGGGTGCGGCGGCGCTCTTCGCCGGCGCGCCGACGCCGCTCACGGAGGTGTTCGCCGCCGCGGCGGCGAGCCGGCCGCAGGCCTTCGACCTGCCGACCCGCATCTCGCTCACGACCCGCACTACCCATCGGGACATCGAGAGCGCCAACCTGGTCGGGCGGGTCGCGGGAAGCGACCCCCAGCTCCAGGCCGAGCACGTGGTCTACGTGGCCCACGTGGATCACTTCGGGCGCGGCGTCCCGGTGAACGGCGACGACATCTACAACGGCGCGCACGACAACGCCTCGGGCGTTGCCATCGTCCTCGAGGTGGCGCGCGCCTTTACGACGTTGCCGGTCCGGCCCCGCCGCTCGGCGTTGTTCCTGTTCGTGACGGCCGAGGAGCGCGGGCTGCTCGGCTCCGACTACTTCGTGCGCCACCCGACGGTGCCGCGCGACTCGCTCGTGGCCGATCTCGC
>JADZBZ010000124.1 GCA_020851835.1 Acidobacteriota bacterium | reverse complement strand
GTTGACGGCCAGGGTCAGCCCCACGGCCAGCCCGGCCTGCGCCTGCAGCGCGAACCCCAGGAAGGTTCGCACCGCGGGCTCGAGTCCGAGCTTCCAGGTGGCCAGTCCCGCGCCGGCGAACTTCCCGCCCGACCGGCCCAGGACGTACACGAGGCCGAGCATCCCCATGGCCGGAATTCTCGACACATCGAGTTCGGCGCCCGCAATGACGAAGAACATGGCGTAGAAGGGCGGATCCGTCTTCGACAGCGTTTCGAACAGGTGGCGGCTGCGATGCGTGAGGTTGACCATGGTCGCCCCCACGGCCAGACTGGTGATCAGCGGTGAAAGGTTCAACGCCCGCGAGGCGCCCACGCACAGGAGAATCGAGCCGGCGAGCAGGATGAGCATCTCGCCGCCCTCGGGCACGTGGGAAGCCCAGCCGGCCAGGAGCAGGCCTACCAGGTACCCGAGCGCGGCCGACCCGATGAGCTGCCACAGGAACCAGTACGCCGACCGGTAGATCGTGTCGAACACGCTCAGGCCCTCGAGGCCCACCGTGATGTCGATGAGGGCGGCCACCAGGCCGTACATCGTGATGCAGAGCAGGTTGTTCACCGCGATGATGCCCAGCAGGTTGTTGGTCAGCGGGCCCGCACTGTCGCACTCCCGAATCACCATCAAGGTGGATGCCGGAGCGGTCGCCGTGGCGATGGCGCCCAGCAGCAGGGCCTCGGGCCACGCCTGGCCGAACCACAGCGCGCCGCCCGTGACCGCAACGGCGGCAAACGACGACTCGACCAGGGTGATGAGCAGGACGTTCCGGCCGATGCGGTGAAACAGCGAGAACTCGAAGACCGATCCGACCGAAAACAGGATCAGGCCCAGGGCGACCTCGCTCAGCACGCCGAGCGTGGCGAGGTTGTCCTGGCTGAGCCAGCCGAGCAGAGACGGCCCCAGCGCGACGCCGGCCAGGATGTAGCCGGTGACCTCGGGGACGCGCAGCACTTTCACGAGGTGCCCCGCCAGCAGCGCCAGCAGCAGAATCAGGCCGATCGAGACGAGCTCGTTCACCGCGAACCTTCTACCGCAGGAGGATGGCCACGCGCCGGCCGCCGCGCTCGATCTCGAGCAGCACCGGCGGAGTGGCCCTGTCGGCGAAGACGCGCTCGATTTCGGCCCGGTTGCGAGGTTCGGCGCGGTCGATCCGGACGAGCCGGTCCCCCGGTTCGATGCCGGCCGACGCCGCGCGACTGCCTGGTGCCACCGAGTCGATCGTGTAGCCCCGCGGCGGTGACTGGAGCACGAGGCCGGCGCCGGGCACCGCCTCGGCGCCTGGCGTCGCCTCGCCACCGGCCGGCAAGGTGACGACCAGTGCCTTCGACCCGCGCCGCATCGTCAGGGCAAACGGCTTGCCGGCGGACGGCCCGGTCAGGGGTTGCAAGCTGTCCGGAGACGCCACCGCCTCGCCGTTCAGTTCTTCGATCACGTCGCCCGGCATCAGTCCGGCCTCGTCTCCGCGATATCCCGTCCACACCTCGCGCACGAGGACTCCGCCGGTGGCCTTGAAAAAGGGCCGCTCGTCGTCAGCGATTGCACCCACGACCAGGCCGTAGCGGGCCAGCATGCGCTGTTCCTGGGTGTCGGCCCGCGCCAGGGTCGAGGCGATGCTGGCAGTCGAGATGGCGGCCATGCGTTCACCGCAAGGCAGGATGATCGCCAGCAGGCCGCCGTCGATATCGAACAGTTCACCGCCGGCCATCATGGGATGCAGCGCCAGGCTCGACACCCGCTCCTCGACGCGCGCCAATCCGCAGGTGACCGGCACGGATTGCAGGTAGGTGCCTGCGGCAAAGGCCCTCGCCTCGTCGTTGTGCCAGATCGCCAGAACCCATGATCCCGGCGCTGGCGGCGCGTCGACCCGGCGCGCCGGGCTCACGTCCGGCGGGAACGCGGCGACGGTCAGGGCCGCGAGCGGCAGGCGTGGCCCCCAGACCGCCGGCTGCGCGACGTCGGGTCCCGAACTCCAGGCGACCGTGTACTGACGCGCGGCGCGCGGTGGCAGGGGCGACGTCAGGATGACGCCGGAATCCCACACCACGCCAGAGGCGGCCAGTTCCGGCAGCCGCACCAGCGATGCCTGCACCTGGTCTGCCGTTGTCGCAAAGTAGGTCGTCATGCCGTCGAGCGAGCGGCGTTCGGCGCGCCTGGCCAGTTGCACCAGCTCGTTTTCGGACGGCAGCGTTGGCGGACTCTGCGGGATCTCGCGCGGGCGAGCGAACCACCCGACGATCAGAATCACCGACGAGACGAGGGCCAGAACCGCGATGTATTTCGGGCTGCGTGCGATCGATTGCTCCACGGCACAACAGGATAGCGCGGAAGGGCGCCGCACACCTGCGGGTGCTAGAATCCGGTCACTCAGGAGAGAACCCGCCCATGCGCATGCGCCGAATCGCCGCGCTCGTGTCCGTTTGCGTCAGCCTGCTCCTGACCGGTCCGCTGGCGGCGCAGTCGGTTCCGACGCCGGCGCAGTTCTTCGGCTTCCGGATTGGGGCCGATGGAGAGCTGGCACGGTACCCGAAGATTCTCGACTACTTCGCGCTGCTCTCGAAGCAGACCGACCGCGTGCAGTACGAGGAGCTCGGCAAGACGACGATGGGAAACAGCTACCCGCTGTTGCGGATCAGCGCGCCGCAGAATCTCGCGAAGTTCGATCGGCTCGTCGAAATCAATCGCCGCCTGGCCGATCCCCGCGGCCTGTCCGATACCGAGGCGCGGACGCTGGCACTCGAGGGCAAGCCGTTCTATTTCCTCTACGCCACCATCCACTCCACCGAAGTCAGCAACGGCCAGGCGATCATCAACATCGTTCACCGGCTGGCCACCGAGAGCTCGGTCGAGATCCGCAACATCCTCGACAACAGTGTGGTGCTGATGGCGCCGTCCCAGAACCCCGACGGCCAGGTGCTGGTGATCGATCACTGGTACAAGACGAAGGGCACGCCGCTCGCCCGCGTGTATCCAGACCTGTACCACAAGTACGTCGGGCACGACGACAACCGCGACTGGTTCATGTTCACGCAGAAGGAAACGCGCATGAACATCGAGCTGGTGCAGAACAAGTACAAGCCCATCATCACGCACGACATGCACCAGCAGGGACCCAGCGGCGCGCGCATCTTCGTGCCGCCGTTCACCGAGCCGTTCGATCCGAACATGCATCCCCTGCTGCGAATGGGGCAGGCCACGGTGGGGCAGGCGATGGCCACGGCCCTGCTGGGCGAGGGGAAGGAGGGCGTGGCCTGGGAGGACAGCTACGACATGTGGTCGCCGGCGCGGCAATACATGGTGTATCACGGTCAGCCGCGCATCCTGACCGAGATCGCCAACGCCAACCTCGCCGACCCGCTCGTGAATCCACAGAAGGGCCAGCCGCTCGGCTGGCAGGAGTCGCGCGCGCACTTCCCCGTGCCGTACTCAAAGGACACCTGGACGCTCGCCCAGCAGGTGGACTACGGCGTGACGGCGGCCTTGGCCGGCATGTCGCACGTGGCGAAGTACGGACACGAGTGGCTGTACAGCTTCTACCAGGTGCATCGCGACTGGGTGAACTACCAGGGCGGCCCCTATGCCTACGTGGTGCCCGCCGATCAGCGCGACCCTTATGGCGCCTTCGAGATGCTCGACATCCTGCGGTTCGGCGCCGTCGAGATCCACCGGGCGACCTCGCCCTTCACGGCGGGCGGCAGGTCCTACGCGGAGGGCTCCTTCGTCATCAAGACCGCGCAACCCTACGGCGGCTTCGCACGCACGATGCTGTCGCGGCAGAACTATCCGGATCTGCGCCTGTTCCCGGGCGGGCCTCCCGAGCCCCCCTATGACGTCACGGGCCACACGCTCTGGATGCTGACCGGCGCCACCGTGGAGGCCATCGATCGGCCCTTCGAGGCATCGCTCGAGCTGGTCAAGACCCTCGCGCCGCCGTCCACGACCATCGCCGCGCGTCCGAAGGGCGCCTACCTGGTGGGTCCCGAAAGCTACGGCGCGTTCAAGATGATCACCGCGCTGCAGGCGGCGGACGTACCGGTGTTTCGCGCGGCTCAGGCGTTCGACGGTCACGCGCCCGGCACGTGGGTGATCCCCGCTACCGCCGCCGCCCACCCTATCGTCGAGAAGGCGGCGCGGGAAATGGGCCTCGCGGTGGCCGGTGTCGATCGGATGCCGGCGGTGAATGGCGAGCGGCTGAAGCCCCGCACGAAAGTGGGTCTCTATCGCGCGGCCAACAACATGCCGGGCGGCTGGTCGATGTGGATGCTGGAGCAATACGGCATCAACCACGCGGTCATGTCCGCGCAGGATTTCCAGGGCGACCTCAACGCCAGGTACGATGTCATCCTGCTGCCCTCCGGCACCACGAAGGCGCGCATGCTCAACGGCCTCGATCCCAGGCGCAACGATCCGGCCGAGTGGTCGTGGGCGTACGGCATCGGCGAGGCGGGCTGGACGAGGCTGAAGGCGTTTGTCGAGAACGGCGGCACGCTGCTGGCCGTTGGCAGTGCCGTCGAGACCGCGCGCGACTTGCTCGACCTGCCCATCGAGAAGGCCCTGCCCCAGGCGCCGTCCCGCTTCGGACCGGGCGCCATCCGCCCGGCTGAGGGGCCTGCGGAAGACGTCAACGCGGTGCTCCGCGACGCGTTCAGCAGCCCGACCCGGCTCATGCAGACACTGCGCGACCGCGTGGCCGAGCCCCAGTCTCTCTTCTACTGCCCGGGCTCGTTGCTCAACAACGAGTTCGACACGAACCACCCGGTGGCGTGGGGCATGCCCGAGGCATGGCCCGTGTTCTTCGACGACGACCAGGCCTATCGCCTGCGTCCGGGCTTCGGCGTCGAGCCACAGGTGGTGTCGCGTTATCCGCGGCAGGACATCCTGGCGAGTGGCTGGCTGCTGGGCGACGAATACCTGAAGGACCAAGCCAACATCGTCGCCTTCCGCATCGGCAAGGGGAATGTGGTGACCTATGGCAGCCAGATCGACTTCCGCGCGCAGCCTCGGGCGACCTACAAGCTGATCTTCAACGCCATCTTCCATGGACCAGCCACGCCGGTGGCGGCAGGGCAGATGGGAACCTCGGAGGGCGCGAGCGTGAGATAGGGGTCGAAGCCGCGGGTCATGGTCGGACACTCAGGGAGGAACACATGGGACTTCTGATCGCCATCGTCGTCGGCGCCATCGTCGGCTGGCTGGCCAGTATCGTGATGAAGACCAACGCCCAGATGGGCAGCATCTTCAACATCGTGGTGGGCATCGTCGGCGCGTGGATCGGCAACGCGCTCGCGGGCCTCCTGGGCCTCGCCGTGACCTCGACAATCCTCTCGATCGTCGTCGCGATTGCCGGGGCGTGCATCCTCATCGCCATCCTGAAGACCGTCGGGGTGCTGAAGTAAGGGCGGCGCCCGGCTCATCATCCTAGCGGGGGCCCGGTGAAGACGGCCTGACCGTGCCCCACGCGGCAATCGACAGGACGACGAGCACCCACGACGGGAAGATCGCGACGCCGGGAATGGCCTCGGCGACCAGGGCCGGCAGAATCATCCATTGCCGGCCCAGGATGAGGAACAGCGCGAGCGCCGTGGCGAGGTCGACCGTCCACTGCAGCGGCGGGATGAACTCGAGCCCGATGGACAGCAC
>JADZBZ010000123.1 GCA_020851835.1 Acidobacteriota bacterium | reverse complement strand
GGCACCTCCATGGGGCCGTGCATCACGGTGCCGCCGTTGGCCTTCACGCGCCCGGCCGCGGCGTGGACATCGGGCACGCGGAAGTAGAGCAGCCAGACGTTGGGCACCTGGGCCATGTCGGGCGTCTTCGTCATCATCCCGCCCAGCATTCCGGCGCCGCGGCCGAACAGGTAGTACTTGCCCATCTCTCCCATGTCCATCGTGTCGATGTTCTTCCAGCCGAAGGCTTTCTCGTAGAAGGACAGGGCCGCGGCGCCGTCGGTCGTGTAGAGCTCGTGCCACGACGTGTCACCCAGTTCGGGAGGCGCCTCGGGCTGCGGCGGCGAGGCGGGCTGGAAGATGGAGAAGGCCGCTCCCTGCGGATCCTTCATGGCCCGCATTCGGCCGACGCCAGGCACGTCGATGATGGGCGACAGGGTGCCTCCGCCCAGCTTCTCGATCTGCGCGACGGCGTCTGCCAGCCTGTCCACACCGACGTGGAGCATCCAGTGGGGCGGCACGCCCCGGGCCTTCAGGTCATCGGGCAGCGCCATCATGCCGCCAACCGGGATGCCGGCGCCACGGGTCCACATGGTGTAGGGCGAAGCCGCGCCGTCGAAGGGCGCGGTGGTCCAGCCGACGACCTTCGTGTAGAAGTGCTCGGCGGCGGCCGTGTCCGTGGTCATCAGTTCGTACCAGAGCGGGCGGCCCTGGATGGCGGAAGCAGGCATCGGAACCTCCTGGACGTCGGGTTGGCCGGGCGGCGCGGCGCGCGACCAGGGGCCGGCCCGAAGAGAAGTGTCGCACACGTGCGTGAACGGGACGCGGCGCATTCGCTGGGCCTGGCGTCACCGAGTACATCGACGCCCACCCGGAAGAGACGCTCGAAGGCACCAGCATCCAGTCGGGCGGATGGCCCGACGTGGTTTTCCACACGTTAGTTTCCCAAGGGCGGACGCTACGAGGCCTGGGTCTCAGTTCCAGCACGAGGGGAAATCGTCGACCGTGTCGTTCACGTTCCGGGTGCGGCGACCCGGCGAGAACCTGGCCGGTCTTCGCCGAGACGCCCACCTCACTTCACGGTATCCTTCACGCCCGCCTGGCCCTGAATCAGCTTGCACACGGAGGACTGCGACAGCACCTGCGTCACTTCCAGCGTGCCGACCTTGTTGACCACGCGGTCGAGCAGCCGCCCGTCGGCGTCCTTGATCTCGTCCACCACGCGCAGCACGTCGAAGCGCTGGCCCACCTTGATTCCGGCGTTCTGCCCGCGGTTGATGTAGTACTGCCCTTCGCGGCTGCTGACGATCTGCCCTTCTGGCGCGGCGGGCTGCACCGACTCCATGGTGCTCGACTGCGCGGCGATGCGGGCCACGACCTGCTCGACGGCCGGCCGCAGGGCCTCCTGGGCAGCGCCCTGATCGAAGGTGCGCTCTGCCGACGCGCCCTTGAAGTAGCCGCCGGCCATGCGCTTATTGCCCTGCCCTTCGGCCACCACCATCACCTCGCCGGTGTCGGTGTTCACCAGCCGCACGTCGATCTTGCTCTCGGCGTTGGCAAGCGAGCCACCGATGCCGCGGAATCCCGCGCTCCGGCGCTCGATCGAGAACTGCGTGATGGATCCGGTGAGGATGAACTGGACGCCCAGGAGCTTGCCCACCTTGGCGGCCGTCGACGCCGTAACGGCGCCGCTCTGCCCGAGGTTCTGCTCGGCCAGGATGGCGCCCAGCTGCGCCCGCTCGATGACCGTGAACTTGCCACTCGTCACCAGCTGCGTGGTCAGCTCGTCGGCCGCGGCCGAGCCCAGGTTGTCGCCCCACCAGGACCAGGTACTGTTGTTGTCGAAGTTCATGACGGCCACGCGCACCTTGCTCTGCGCGAAGACCGGTCCCGCCGCCACGACCGCCAGCGCCAGCATGGCTGCGGTTACCAACCGTACACTCGTGCGATTCATCGAGAAGCCTCCCACGTCGCCGGGCCCGCCGAGGGGGTTCCTGTCGGCCCGGATCTGCGCACCAAGTGTGCCATGAATCGGCGCGATCCTGCGCCCTCGAAGACTGGCGCGACGCGCGTCAGTCCGGGTGCGCCTCCCTGCACGCCTGTGCGCAGCGTCTCCTGCGATGTCAGCGAACCACGCCGCGCCGTGCGCGAACGGAATAGCCCTCACCGTCGCCCACGGTGACGCGAATCGAGCGGTACCGTCCATCGCCGGGCGTGGTCGGGGTGTATCCCAGCATGTACTGGGCGTTGAGCTCCTCGGCGATGCGCGCAGCCGCAGGCGCAATCTCCTTTGTCGAGGACACGATCTCGGCATAGCCTCCGCTTTGCGCCGACAGCTCGCGGAATACCTGCGGGTTGATCCGCGCCGCGGATCGCACGTTGGGCGAGTCGACCGCGATCCCGTACAGGAACACGTCGCTCCTGCCGAGCTGCTGCTTGAGATCGACCACCGACGTGTCGCTGGCCGTGTCGGCGCCGTCCGACACCAGGACGATGGCGCCGCGCGGGTGGCGGCGATCGGCGAACATGGGGAGCACGTGGTTGATGGCGTCGTAGATGGCCGTCCCGCCCGTGGGGCGGACGGCATCGAGCGCCTCGCGCAACGGAGCGCGGTCGAGCGTCCACCCGGCCAGCAGGCGCGTCTCGTGGTTGAACACCAGGAACGCGGCCTCGTCTTCCACGTCGAGGAGCTTGTTGACGAACTGCGACAGCGCCGCGCGGGCATCGTCCATGCGCGGGCCGCGCATGCTGTCGCTGATGTCGAGTACCAGCGCAAGACTCACGGGCACGCGGTCGCGCGCGAACTGGGTGATGGGCTGCACTCGTCCCGACTCGGACACCGAGAAATCGTCCCGCTCGAGGGTCGTCACGAGCCGACCCTCGGCGTCCCGAACCGTGACGGCGGTCGGCACGAGCTCCGCGCCGCCGCGGAAGACCTCGTCCGATCGAAGGGGGCGCTGCCGGGCCCGCACGGGCACGGGCCACGCGGCGGCGATCGACGACCAGGTGGCCGCCCGAATCAATCCCGCCAGCACGCCGCGCCTAGTGGCCACGTTGAACCCTCTCGGAAGATCGTCACGGTGAAGGTGATGCGCCCGCCCGCCATCAGTGCGTCATCGCGTACAGCAGCGCATTGATGCCGAAGGCATACCCCTTCACCGAAAACGTGTAGAAGTACTCGGGCGAGTCGCCCTCGCGCTCCCACGAATCGCCCACGTCGGTGTTGTGGGTCATCAGCACCATGATCCGTCCGTAGGCGTCGAGCACGGCGCGCGCGTGCGGGGTGGCGCTGTCCCGGCCGCGTTCGGACGTGTCGCCGCCCGACCCCGCCCAGTAGTTGATGGACGGAATCTGCGGCACGGCCTCCACCTGGAACTGCGCGTGGAACAAGGGATGGGCCGGCGGCAAGTCCACCACGTGGTACTGGCTGGGCGGCAGGATGCGCTCGAGCTGAACCTGCCAGAAGTCCCAGGCGTAGCTGCCCCAGAAGTCGTCGGCCCAGAGGAACCCGCCCTTGACCAGGTAGTCGCGCAGTTTCGCCGACTCGTCTTCGTCGAAATACGCCGAGCCCACCTCGGTCGCCATGACGAACGGGCATTGGAACAGCTCGGGGTCCGTCGGCCGCACTACCAGGTGCCGAGGCTCACGGGCCGCATCGAAGCTGACAACGGTGCGCGTGAGCTCGGAGAGGCGAATGGAGAGGTTCACGTCGGCGCGTGGAAAGTCGACGCTCCAGTTGCCGCCATCGCCGGCGCGCGAGGCGCGAAAAGCGAGGCGGCAGAAGTGAAAGGCGCCGTCGAAGCTCTCCGGCGTCGCCAGCGGGACACTGGCTCCGAAGCCGCCGCCGCGGCGACCCTGCGCGGCAGCCAGGCCGCCGGCGAGCCCGAGCGCGGCGACCAGTCCGGCCAGCACGCGCCCCAGCACTCCGCCGCGGAGCCCTTTCACGAGGACCAGTCTAAGCCACCAACGGCATCACCGGCCCGGTTGCCAGACCGCCCCCGTCCGCCGTCACTCCCGCGCCGTCACGCGCCCGCCGTCGACCAGCGTGTCGGGCGGGTGCAGCACCACGCGACCGCCCCCGCTCAGGCCGGCGAGCACCTCGGCGTCGGCTGGTGTGCGCTGGCCGAGTTGCAGCTCGACGCGCCGCGCCCGTCCCTCCTCCACCACGTAGGCGGCCCACCGTTCGCCCACCCGGAACAGCGCGCTCGTGGGCACCCGCACGGCGTCGCCGGTCTGCCAGACGGCAATTCGCACTTCCACGCGGTAGGCGTCGCCCATGGCCGCCCACGCGGCCTCACCGTTATCGAAGTCCATGATCACGTTGACCCGCTGCTCCTCGACGCCGAGCGCCGAGACCTTGGTAAAACCGGCCGGTTCCACGCGCCTCACGGCGGCGCCCATCGGATGTTCCCCACCCCACTGCTCCACCGAGACGCGCATGCCGGGCTTGACCTTCACCGCGTCGCTCGAGAGCAGGTCGGCCACGATCTCGACGTGGCTCGGGTCGCCAATCTCCACGAGCGGCTCGCCCGCCGGCACGACGCTGGCACTCTCCCGGAATCGCCGCAGCACGACACCGTCGACGGGTGCCAGCACGGGCAGCGTCCGACCGGAGGCGTCGAGCGTGCCCGGACGGAGCCGCACGCGGGCGCGCTCCAGCTCTGAGGCGGCGGTCGCCGCCGCGAACTCGGCGGCACGCCCGCTCTCCTCGGCCGTGGCCAGGTCAGTCTGCCGCGCCTCGAGCACCTGGCGGGTGGTGAGGCCCGCGCCGAACAGCTCCTGCGTGCGCTTGACTTCGGCCGCCGCCAGCTCCAGTGTGGCCCGGGCGCGCTTCTCTTCGGCCTGCGCCTGGCCCAGCGCGGCCCGGGCGGCCGACACGCCGGCTTCTGCTTCGGCGCGAGAGCGCGCGTCGAGCAACGGCGCGGCCTCGGGCCTCAGCCGCGCCACCACGGTCTTGTTCCGCTCGACGATATCGCCCGGCTCGAGTTCGATGCGCTCCACCCGTCCGGCCAGCGGCGCGGAGACGACGAACCGGTGGTGCACGCGTGTCTCGCCCTCTTCGTCGATGGTCACCACCAGCGGCCCGCGGGTCACCTCGCCCACGTCGACGGCCACGGGCCGCGGCCACAGCGCCACGCCGAGCAGCGACAGCACGAGGGCCGCCCCCAGGAGCACTCGCCGGTTCTTCAGCAGACGCCACATGGTCACTCCCGCGACTTAAGTACGGCGACCAGGTCCAGCCGGTCCAGACGGCGCCGGACGGCCAGGGCCGAGATCGCCGCGGCGCCAATCACGGTGAGAAAGGCCCAGGCCACCGCTTGCGCCGTCAAGGTGAATGGAAGGCGGTACACCTCGCTGTTGAAGGCATCGGTCATCAGGCGTCCCAGTCCCCAGCCGATGGCCGCCCCGACGGGCAACGACAGGATCGTCAGCAGCGCCAGCTCGCCGAGGAGAATGAGCGACACCTCGGCCCTGGTGAATCCCAGCACCCGCAAGCTGGCCAGTTCGCGGCTGCGCTCCGACAGTGACACGCGGGCGGCGTTGTACACCACGCCGAAGGCAATCACGCCCGAGAAGAACACGTTGAAGAATATGATGAGATTCATCTGCTCGGCCATGGTCTCGCGGAAGCTGCCCAGCGTGGCGGCACGCGTGGCCACTCCGGCCACCTCGGGCAACTGCTTCAGCTCGGCGTTGAGCGCGTCGAGACGCGTGTGGTCCACCATCAGCGCCGCGCCGGACACGGTGCCGCCCTCGCGCATCAGGGTGCGCAGCGCACCAATCTCCATGTAGGCCTGTAGCCCCACGCTGTCGTCCACCAGCGCCGCGACCGGCACATCGAACACGGGGCGGGCGCCTTCGAGCACCTCGACAATCACCGTGCCTCCGGAGGCCACGCCGAGGACATCGCCCAGCATCTTCGAGAGCACCAGACCGCGCGCCGGCAGAGCCAGGGCGCCGCCGGTCCGCTCCACGACGCGGCTCAGCTGCGGGTCGGCGACCAGTCCGGTGATGGCGAGCGTCCGGTGGCGATGCCCCACGCGCAACCGCGCCGGTACCACCCGGAGCGGCTCGGCCTCGATGACACCTGGCAGCCTGTTCACCGCGTGCATCGCGTCGGCCGAGAGCGGGCGAACGAACGTCACCGTCACGTCCTGACGCATGGCGCGTATGAACTGCTCGTCGATGAGCACGTCCATGACATCGATGAACCCGAAGCCGACGATCAGGATCGCGCCCGCGAACGCGATGCCGACCACCGACATCAGGGCGCGCAGCGGCTGGCGCTCGAGGTTGCGGAGGACCATGCGCGCCGGCTGCGACAACCGCCGGAGCACGCGCCACCGTTCGCCGGCGCTCTGCCGGTAGCGCGCGGGCGATTCGGGGCGCATGGCCTCGGCGGGCGGCACGGCCACGGCATGCCGCACCGCCGATTGCGCGCCGGCCGCCGCGACCAGCAGGCTGCCGGCGAGCGAAGCGGCCGCCACGCCCACTGACAGCCGGTAGTCGAGCATGGGAAACCGGAAGAACTCGTTGTACATCCCGGCCATCTGCGCGCCCAGCCAGTTGCCGGCCAGTACGCCCGCCAAGGCGCCCGCAGCGGCAATGGCCAGCGCCCACTTCACGTAGTGCCACCCGAGCTCGCGGTTCGTGTAGCCCAGCGCCTTGAGAGCCGCGATCTGCGGACGCTGGAGCGCCAGGGCCCGCGCGAGCGCGATGTTCAGAATGAAGGCGGCGACGCTCAGGAAGATGAGCGGCGTGATGAACCCGAACGTCCGCAACTGCCTTAGCTCGTTGTCGATCGTCCAGGCCGACACCTGCAGCGCGCGAGGATACGCCCCGCGGCCGCCGTAGGGCTGCAGCAGCCGATCCAGACGCACGATCGCTTCATCGGCCGACGCGCCGCGCGCCAGCTTCAGCGAGACGTCGTTGAAGCCACCCTCCATGTCGAAGGCGCTTGCCAGCGCCTGCCGGTCCATCCAGAAGATGCCGAACCGCTGGTTGTCCGGGAAGATCTCGCCGGGTCTCACGCTGTAGACGAACTCGGGCGAGAGGCCGATGCCGACAATCGTGAGCGTGCGGCGGCGGCCGTTGATGATGGCGGCCAGCCGCGACCCGGGCCCGAATCCGTGCGCCTCGCAGAACATCTCGCTGGCCACCACCTCGTCCGGGCGGGAGGGCTCGGGCCAGCGGCCGCGCCGGAGCGACACGGTGTTGAGCACCGCCGCGCCGTCGGGCGGCATCGAGATCAGCCGCCCCGTGGCCGGCTCCGGCATGCCCGGCACGTCGAGCGTGACCTCGGCCACGACGCGGGTAGCCACGGTGACGACGCCCGGAATCGCTTCGATGCGGGCGGCCAGCCGGGCGGGCGCGCGCTCGGCGCTGGCGAAGACGTCGGCGAAGCGCTGGCGTTGGTAGTAGCTGTCGAGCGTCCGCTCGAGCGAATCGAAGTTCGACAGGTAGGTGACAAACATCGTGACGCCCGCGGCGATCACGGCCGCGATGGCCAGCGCCTGCCCCTTCATCTCCCACAGGTCGCGCAGGAGCTTGCGGTCGAGCGCCGGGAGGCGAGGGACGCGGATCACCACGACAGCTCCCTCGCGGAGACGCACGTCTGGTTGCGTTCGACGCTCACCACCCGGCCGTCGGCCAGCCGCACCACGCGGTGCGCCATGCCCGCAATGGCGGCGTTGTGCGTAATCACGACGGTGGCCGTGTCCAGTTCGCGGTTGACCCGCGCGATGGCCTCCAGCACGACGACGCCGGTGGTGATGTCGAGCGCGCCGGTCGGCTCGTCGCAGAGCAGCACCTCGGGCCGCTTGGCGATGGCGCGGGCGATGGCCACGCGCTGCTGCTCGCCGCCGGAGAGCTGCGCCGGAAAATGGTCCAGCCGCTCGGTCAGGCCCACCAGGCCGAGCGCCTCTTCAGGCGTCATCGGGCTGGCCGCGATCTCGGTTACCAGGGCCACGTTCTCGCGCGCGGTCAGGCTCGGGATGAGGTTGTAGAACTGGAACACGAACCCGACGTGGTCCCGCCGGTACTCCGTCAGCGCCGCGTCTCCGGCGGCCGTCAGATCCTGGTTGCGGTAGACGACGTGGCCCGAGGTGGGCACATCGAGCCCGCCCAGGATGTTCAGCAGCGTGGACTTGCCGCTGCCCGAGGGCCCCAGGAGGACGACGAATTCGCCCGGGAAGACGTCGAAGTCCACGCCACGGAGGGCCTGAACCTGCACCTCGCCCATCGGATAGACCTTGGTCAGATTGCGGGCCACGAACACAGGCGCAGGGGCTTCCGTCATCGGTTGAGGCTGGCTCCCTTCACCGGGCGAGCTTTCCTATAGTACGCTTCCCAGCCGGAGGACTGACCCGTGAATCGATTCATCGCATCCCTGCTGGCGGCTGGCGTCGCGCTCGCCGTTGTCGCCGTCGGCGCCGAACAGGCCGCCGCCCGCAAGGCCCTCATGACTCCAGCAACGCTCAAAGCCGAGGCGCCGGCCACCTACAAGGTGAAGTTCGACACCAGCGCCGGCGAGTTCGTCGTCCAGGTGACCCGCGCCTGGGCGCCCAACGGCGCCGACCGTTTCTACAACCTAGTGCGCAACGGCTTCTACGACGAGGCCCGCTTCTTCCGCGCCATCGCGGGCTTCATGGTACAGTTCGGCATTCACGGCGATCCGGCCGTGTCGACCGCCTGGCGCAACGCCCGCATCGCGGTCGATCCGGTCAAGCAGTCCAACAAGCGCGGGTTCATCACCTACGCGATGGGCGGCTCGCCCGACACGCGCACGACGCAGGTATTCATCAACTTCCGCGACAACGCCAACCTCGACAGCATGGGGTTTGCTCCCTTCGGCGAGGTCGTCAGCGGCATGGACGTCGTCGACAAGATCGACACGACGTACGGCGAGGGAGCCCCGCGCGGGAAAGGTCCCGAACAGGGCCGCGTCCAGGCCGAAGGGAACGCCTACCTGATGAAGAGCTTTCCCAAGCTCGACTACATCAAGAAGGCGACGATCGAGCCCTAGCTAGCAGCCCCATGCGTATTGCACGGTTTCTTCGGCCGCACCCCAGCTTTCCTTGCAGGCGACCGGCCACCGACGTACCGTTGGCGACAGGCAGTTCGTCTTGAGTCATCACTCCCCGGACCTCAAGGCCGTTCGACCTCCCGGCGAGGAACCACCGTCCGCTTCACGCGGAGGTACCCCTTCCGGTCGCCAGAACGAGCTCGCACCCCAACTCGCCGCCGTGCTGCACGCACTACCGGCCGAGGTGGTGCTCGTCGCCAGCGACGGCGCCGTGCTTGCCGCGAACGAGGCGTGGCAGCGCTTCGTGCGCGCGCACCACGCCCCGGCCGCACGCGCCGAGCGGGCCAACTACTTTCACGTCTGGTCGTCGGCCGACCTGGTCACCGCCGCCGATGCTGGGCGCATCCGCGATGCGGTGGGCCAGGTCGTGTCCGGCATTGCGCCGCGTGCCGACGCCGAGGTGGCCGCGCGCGTGAGCCCGGACCGCACCGCCTGGCTGCGGCTCGACATCGCTCCGCTCGATCCATCCGC
>JADZBZ010000122.1 GCA_020851835.1 Acidobacteriota bacterium | reverse complement strand
AGGTGCGCGAAGCCCGTTCGGCCGGGCCGCTCGTTCTTGGATCCGACGTGGTACCAGAGGTTGACGGCCACCATGGGCAGGTGGCGATCCTCGTGAACGATCACCTCGAGGCCGTTGGCCAGCGTCGTCTTCGTGTAGGGTATGTGCACGCTCCTTTGATCCTATCCCACGAAGACAGCGCCCCACCGGGCGCCTGGCGGCAGCTGCTCGTGGCGGGAGCCGCCGCGCACTGAGGCCGCTCGGGTTGGGGGCGGGACGTTGAGGCCGTTACCTGATCGGGATGAGCGGAATCTTGCCCTTGTTCTCCATCTCCGCCCGGACGGCCTTCACCGACACCTGCGAGGCCATCTGCTCGGCGATGCGCATGAAGGCCTGCGAGGCGCCCGACTCCGGTTCGGCGATCACCAGAGGGATGCCGACGTCGCTCCCCACACGGATGGGCTCGTAGATGGGCAGCCGGCCGAGGAATGGCACGCCCATCTGCTCGGCCATCTGCTCGCCGCCGCCGTGGCCGAAGATGTTGGCCTCGTGATGGCACGAGGGGCACTCGTAATAGCTCATGTTCTCGACGATGCCCAGCGCCGGGATGTTGAGCTTCTCGTACATGCGAATGGCGCGGCGGCTGTCGGCCAGCGACACCTGTTGGGGCGTCGTCACCACGATGGCGCCCGCCACCGGCGCGGTCTGTGCCAGCGAGAGGGCGACGTCGCCCGTGCCGGGCGGCATGTCGATGATCAGGTAGTCGAGTTCCCGCCACGCCACCTCGTGGAAGAACTGGCGGATGGCGCTGTGCAGCATCGGCCCGCGCCAGATGACCGGCGTGTCCTGGCCCGTCATGAAGCCGATCGACACCACCTGGAGGCCGTACTTCTCGGCCGGACGGATCCTCTGGCCGTCCGATTCGAGCTGGGCCTGCAGACCCAGCATGATCGGCACGTTGGGACCGTAGATGTCGCCGTCGAGCAGGCCCACCCGGCAGCCGGTCTTGGCCAGGGCCAGCGCCAGGTTGACGGCCACGGTCGTCTTGCCGACGCCACCCTTACCGGCGCCGACCGCAATCACGTTCCTCACGCCTGGTGTCGGGGGCGCTGACGGGTTGGTGGCGCTGACGGATCGGACCCGGGCCGTCATCGTGATCCGCACGTCGGTGACACCAGCCAGACCGCGCACCAGGCCTTCGGCCTGAGCCTTCATCTGGTCTTTGACCGGACAGGCCGGTGTTGTCAGCTCGATGTCGCACGAGACGACGCCGCCGTCGATGACGAGATTCTTGACGAACCCCAGCGCAACGATGTTGCGGCCGAGGTCAGGATCGATGACGCCGCGAAGCGCGTCGAGCACGATGTCGGAAGTTATAGCCACGTCAATTTTCGAGTTTACCATGCGAGTGGAAACCGGCTGCGCCTTGGGATAGACTCACGCCGAAGTCCCCCTATCCAAGGAGTTGCCGATGGCCGACGAGACGCCGGGGAGCCCCGCTCCCTCCAGCAACCGCACCGTGATGATCGTGTTGTCGTACTTGTGGCTGCTGGCGCTCATCCCACTCCTCGTGGAGAAGGAAGACAAGGAGGTCCAGTGGCATGCCAAGCACGGCCTGGTGCTGCTGCTGGCCGAGATCATCTTGTGGGTGGCCATCACGATGATCAACATCGTGGCGGGCATGTTCATCGGCTGCATCGTGGGCGTGCTCAGCCTCGGGCTCTGGGTCGCCATCCTCATCCTGCACATCGTGTGCATCATGAAGGGCGTGAACGGCCAGCGGCTGATCGTGCCGGGCGTCAGCCAGTACGCCGACAAATTCTGACACGTGTCCGTCTCGTCCTGATCGTCTCGGCCGCGAGCCTCGTGCTCGCGGCCGATCTCGCCCGCCCGGTCGCGGCGCAGGTGTCCACGCGCGCGGCCCTCGCCGGAATCCACCTCTATCAGGTCACGCTGTCGCCGCTCTACGCGACCGTCGGCGTCCAGTGCCGCTTCAAGCCCACGTGCAGCCACTACGGGGAAGACGTCATCCGGGAATTCGGCGTGGTGCGCGGCGGCTGGCTGGCGATGAAGCGCGTCCTGCGCTGCGGGCCCTGGACGCCGATGGGCACCGAGGACCCTCCGCCGACGCAGGTGAGCCGCCAATAGTCGGGGGCCGCAGATAGACGCGGCTGGCGCAGTTGAACCCGGATGGGACGCGGGGTTGCGGATGTTCCCCGCGCGGCCGTCTGACGGGCCCTTTACTCTACGAACACCCGCCTGCCCTCGTCCTTGAGCAGCACCCAGCACGCGTAGGCACCGAGTGCCGTGCCGAAGGGCAGCAGCACCAGGTTGACGACGGCGAGGCCGAGCGCCAGCAGGCGCGCCCAGGGGCGGTAGGCGCCCAGCGCGCGGCCAATCCACAGGTGCAGCGCACCCCAGAGCAGCGCCAGCACCGACACCACCAGCAGCGTGAACGACGTCAGCCGAGCGGCCATGGGCGAGGCAGGTTGCACGGGGCTCGTCCCCATCGAGATGGCCAGAGCGCCGGCGGCCAAGGCACCTCCGGCCAGAGCCACGAGCAGAAAGACGATGCCCCAGGCGATGTGGAGCCAGGCGAGGAAATCGACGTGCCGCTTCACGGGCGCGCGGTCACGGCCAGGCGGACGTCCACGCGCGTGCGCGGCCCCCGGCGTGGCGTGATGGCGAAGCGCAGGCGATCGCCGTGCATCGCGCCCGGCGGCACGCGCACCTCGATCCAGTGGGCCCGGATCGCATGGCCCTCTCCGAGGCAGGCTGCGCACGGCTCGTCCCACACCTCGCCGCGGCCACCGCATCCGCTGCAGGTGTGCCGCAAGGCCAGTGCCACGGGCACGCGCGCGCCGGCGGCGGCCTGCACCGGATCGATCACGATCTCGGCCGACACGACGCCGGCTGCGTCGGAATCCGCGGCGGAGCGGCGCAGGCACTCGACGGCGGCGCCCGCCGACGGAAAGTCGATGGCGACTTCGTCGGTCAACGAGCGTCGAAACGCGCGGTCGTCGGGCGCAAGCGCCTGGATCTCCGAGCGTGACGAGTGTAGACGTCGAGGCAGCACGATGGGCGTACGATAGCGCGGTTACCGGGAAAAAGGAACCGCGAAGCTGCTACCATTCGCGCATGGCCGCCAAAGAATGTCCGATGTGCGGTGAGTTCATGCGCCTGGTGACACGCGAGGCCTCCGAGCACGTGCCCGGCCTGTCCAAACCCATCACGCACGTCATTCGGGAGTGGATATGTCCCGAATGCGATTACTTCGAGGATGTGGAGGACTAGCGCGCGCCGAGCGTGAGGAGAATTTCCTTGCGCACCGCTTCTTCGACCTCATCGAACGCGAGCGCGGTATCGCACTCGTCGCACAGGCACTCGATGACCCCGGGCCGGCCTTCCTCGGCCACCTCGACACGCTCGCCGTCGATTTGCACCACGTGCATTTGCAGGGTCTTGATCAGGAAGTTACGGGAGTTCCCGCAGTTCGGACACGTCAATGCCACCAGGCTGGCTCTCCTTTTGAGCCGTGGGGATTGTACGGGATAGCCGACCGGGGGGAAAGCAGATTCGGCGGCCTCAGGGCGGCCCGACATACACCAGACGGCCCTCGACCCGGCGGCCGGGATACCACCCGCGCACGGCCTCGAGGTAGGCCGCCAGCTGGTCCTGGTGCGCGGCGCGTGGCGCACCGGTCTTGAATTCGACCACGGTCGCAACCGCCTCGCCAACCACCAGGCAGTCGATGGCACCCCGCTCGATGCACCCTTCCTCCAGGCGCCGCGAATACGCCGCCTCGAACACGACGGTCCCACTCTCGAAGAGCGCCTGCACGCCGGGATCCGACAGCACGCCCCGGCACAAGACGACGGCGCGCGCGACCAGGTCCCGGACCTCGTTGAGTTCGCCGTCGCCGGAGGCGAGCTGCTGCGCACGCGCGGCCAGCGCGTCGGCATCGCTCAGCCCGCGCGCACGGGCTTCAGCCAGCAGGCGATGGACGAGTGTGCCCAGCACGGGCGACGAACGCGCGGCTGTGTCGGACCGCGGCGAGGCCGCGGCGGCGCCTGCCTCCGCCGCGGCCGGGGACACTCGGGGCGTGCCGTCAGGGGGCAGCGGAGAGAAGTCCCGCTCGACCAGGGCCGGCGTCACGGGCGCCGCGTGCCACACGACGGGCTCCGGTCCCGGTACCACGACGTGCAGCTGGTGGGTGGCCGATGGGCCGGCCCACAGTACCGGTTCGCCCGATGCACCCGTCGCGATGGCCCCGTGCAGCGACACCGGCAGGAGCCGTCCCAGCGATCCCTTCAACGGCGCGAACCGGCCCTCGTCGTTCAGCGTGGCCGCCAGATACAGGCGATCGCGCGCGCGGGTCAGCGCCACGTACAGCAGGCGCTTGGTTTCCTCCGACTCGCGGGCCTCGGCATCGGCGTCCGCGTCGGTGGTGT
>JADZBZ010000121.1 GCA_020851835.1 Acidobacteriota bacterium | reverse complement strand
GCGCCTGGAAGTCGGTTCACTTATGCGGCGCTGGTGCGAGGCGCGACCGCGCACGACCTGTATCATGCCGGGCAGATTCAGCTCATCAAGGCCCTGGCGCGGTCTCGTGGTCCGATACGGTGACAGTGGCAGGAATCGTTGCAATCGTGTTCCAGGCCGGGGTGGCGAAACTGGCAGACGCACGGGACTTAAAATCCCGAGACCCGCAAGGGTCGTGTGGGTTCGATCCCCACCCCCGGCACCAATGAAATCAACGAGTTAGCTGCCGTCGGCGATCCAGCCGGCGAGCGTCGAACCCGCCCAACTATCCCCGTTTTATCCCCTCGGCTCATTTCGCGGCCTTCGCGCGCGTGAACGGCCGGACCTTCCCCGCTCCGTGCTGCTCGGTGGCACGCAATGCGTACGCTTCGAGCTTGACGGCAGCGTCGGCCAGGTCGGTGCCCGCGACGATGTTGTAGCGCTCGAACACGGACCGGGTCTTGTGGCCGGTGAGCTGCATCGCCACGCGTTCGGGGATGCCGGCGCGTACGAGGTTGCGGACGGCGGAGCGGCGGAAGTCGTGCAGGAGCTTGCCGGGGTACCCCGCGGCCGTGCAGGCGGCGCCCCATGCCTTGCGGAGTACGGCCGGGCTGATGGGCGCGCCGGTTGGATCGTGGAAGACGTGCGTGACCATGCGGTCGGAGGCGCGCGCGATGCGCTTCGCGGACGTGGCCTGATCCGTCAGGCACTCGCGCAGCTCGGTGAGGGCGGCGAAGTGGAACGTGCGCGGCTCGTCGTTCTTCGTCGTGCCCGCGAGCAGGCACACGGTCCCGGCCGTCAGGTCGAGCTGTGGGAACCGCAGCGGCAGCACTTCGGAGATCACACGCCAGCCGCTGAGGTAGGCGAAGGTGACGAGCGGGCGCAGGTGGGCGGGCAGCTCGGCGCGGACGGCGGCGTACTCGTGGCGCTCGAAGAATCCGGTCCGCGTGTTCGATTCCTTGAGCATCGGAATGTGCGGCCGATGAAGCAGCTTCCCGCCCTGCACAGCCAACGTGAACATGCGCTTGAGGATCGCCAACTCGCGATTGATCTCCGCGCGCGAGGCGCCGGCATCGAGTCGAGTGACGGTGAACGCGCGCACGTCGGCCGTCGTGATGTTGGCGAGGCGCCGGCCGCCGAACGCGGGTGTCAGATGGAGCTTGAAGCGCCGTTGCAGGTGCCCGAGCGAGCGGCGCGCGTTGACGGTGTAGTCGTTGACGATGTCCTCGGCGGCCTGCTCGAAGGTGACGCGGCCGATCTGCCCGCCGACGGGCTCACTCCGGCTCACGCGCCCGAGCCAGTCGTTGAGTACGCCCTGCGCCTCGCCCCGCTTCGTCTTGTCGGTGCTGCGGTCGATGATCTTGCCGTTGGCGTCCCGGAACCGCGCCCACCAAAACCGCGAGCGCAACACGTACTGCTTGCGCCCCTGCGCGTCGAGCAGCGGTAGATCGAACTCGTCCTTGATGAGAGTCTTCTGCTGATAGAGGCGGCCTTTCCCTGCCATGCGGTCCTCCGTTCGTGTTGCGGTCCGTTGGCCTTCACTCGGCCCGGCGTCGTTTCTCGAATTCGCGGCACAGGGCCGCCACCGACCGCGCCGACACCCGGCCGTCAATCGCCAGGCGATCCGATTTTGGTCTGGGACTGGGCGGGCCGCGGTGAGTCTGCCGGGCGTGGCAGAATCGAAGGCAGGCGCGCTCAGCCGCTTACCCGGTTGACTGCGCTAGAGCGTCGGTCCGTTCACCGCGGGCCGGCGCTCGCTTCAACATTCTACACCCGCGCGCTTCGTCCCTCGGGGAATTTCCCTCACAAGTACTCCGAATTCTGCAGCTCCGCCCACGCACACCGAGCGGTAAACCGCGAGCTTTCCAGATCGAAGCGCTCGCGCAACAGCGTTGCGTGCGTCAACGTCAGCGGCTGCCCCGCCTGCAACGTGACTTCCTTGTACCGGTTGTACGCGGCGAGCAGCACGCGCGCGCCCGGGCAGTGCTTCGTACAGAGCGGGTCGGACGGCAGCCAGGGCGAGGCGCCGCGGCCCTGCGCGAGCGGGCAGCGTTGCAAGTGGATCGGGTTGCCGCACTGCGTGAAGTCGCTCGGTAACTGTGCCCGGCCGCTCGACGTGACCGCGAGCAGCGCCGCGCCCGCAACAGCGTTTGCCACATCGTCCCTCGCGTACGCCTTGTGGTCGATGCTGTCTTTGCCGCTGCGCCCGGTGCGCCGCTGCAACCCCGCGAGCTGCACCAAGGTCCGCGAATGGTCCAACAATTCAACCTGCTTCGCGTTCACCATCGCGGCGAACTCGATGAAGATTTCGGACTTGCTCTGCTCCGAGTGCTCGTACGCGATGCCGTGCTCGGCGAACGCACCGACCACCCACTGCGCGCCGTAGCGGTCGCCCGTGGCCTTTGTGACCCGATAGCGCTTGAGCAGCACGGCGACTTCGGCGACGATCTTCTGCGGATTGAAAGGCGCCGTCCATTCGCGGGTCACGTCGATGATGGCGCGGCCCTCGAAGGTCTTGTGAGCGATGCTCAGGGCGAAGCTTTCGTCGGAACCGCCAGAGGTATCCGCGAACGCACAATACGCGGTGCCCGGTTGCGGCGGCAGCTCCCGGCGCCCTTCCGCGACAACCGCCTGCAGCGCGTCCAGGTCGAACAAGGACTGCAAGTCCGAGCGAAAGGCGCCTCCGTACTCGGCCGATGCACTCTCGGGGTCGGCCAAGTACGCGGCCTTCACGATCTCGCCGTCCAAACTCGGATTCATGGTGAGCGTCGGCGCCTGCAGCACGTACACCGGGCTGTCGGCCTTGCCGAAGTGGCGGGCGTGCGTCTGGTAGGTGATGCCCGAGCGGCCGTACGGGGTCGTGATGCACACGAGGAGCCCGCGCGTCGTCGCCAGGCCGGGCCGGACCGCGGTCAGGACGTCGGCGGCGGATTCGCTCGCGCCATCGTCCGGCCAGAAGGCGATCTCGTCGCCGATGACGAAGGCGGAGGAGTACCCGCGCGTGCTCTTGAAGCTCGATGTGTGGATCTCGATGGTGAGCCCGTTCGATAGCTCGATTTCCTCGGCCGTCTCGCGCACGATGAGCGATTCGAGCCGGGGTACCGCCCCGAGCAAACCCCGGATGTAGCCCTTGAGCACGCGCGCCTGCCGGCGGTCGCTGGCGAGCAGCATCCCGACCAAGCGCTCTCCGTGGGCGCGCGGGTACGTCTTGAAGCACGACAGGAACACCGCGAGCAGGGCGGCGATCTGGGACTTGCCCGCGCGCCGACCGCAGACAACCCAGACCTCGCGTGCGGGGACGGTGCGCGGGCTGGTGCGGCCGGTCAGCGCGTTGACGGTGGCTTGCTGGGCCGGGGTCAGCGGCAGGCCGAAGATGTCGCGCAGGACGGCCTTCCACGTCGTCCAGCTCGCGGCCGGCAGCAGGGTATCGGCCAGGTCGAGCAGCAGGTCGGGGGCGGCGTCGGCCGGTGAGGACGCGGTAGCCGCGGGCGGGGTGCGTACTGTACCGGTACCGGGTACGGGTACGGTACCGGCCCGGGTACCGGAACCGCCGGTCAGCGCCCGCGCCCGGCGCTTCGTCGTGGCGGTGGGCAGGCCGGGTGGGGCGGGCCTGCGGGGGCGGGGGCGGGGGCGCGGCGGGCTCATCGGCGCGCGCCTCCGGCCATCAGCTCGCGCAGCGCGGCCTGATCCTCGGCGTCGTCGGCGCTGCCGGCCTCGACCATCGCGGCGGCCTCGGCGGCGAGGGCCTCCGCCACATCGGGGTACTGGGCGGGGTCGGCCGGGTGGACGGCCAGCAGCTCGGCCCGCTCGTGCAGTCGCACCAGGTCGGCGGCCAGCGCTTCGACATCGGGGACGTTCGAGGGCACCCGCAGATCACGGACCCCGTCGATGTGCTCGCGCAAGGCCTTGGCGGCGGCCCGGTCGGTGGCGCTCACCGCGAGGGGTTGCCGGGTCTCGGCAAGGCGCTCGACGACTTCGCAGGCGACGGCGTCGGCCGCGCGCTTGCCGTTCAAGGCGCGCCGGTAGGTGCCGAGCAGCTCGGCGGCGGGGGCGGCGCGGAGGGCGGCGACGAGCTGCAGGCGGTACAGCTCCAAGGCGATCATCCCGTCGGCCGTCACGCCGTGGTAGGCCGTGGGCATCGTCGCCTCGACGTCGGCCCGGTGCTCGGCGATGAAGGCGCGGCCGGCGGCCACGGCCTCGGCCACCGCCTTCGAGGCCATCGAGCGCTGCCCGGCTGCGGCCCGGGCGCGGGGGCGGGCCAGGTCGTTGCGGACCTCGGCGCGCGCCTTGATGCGTTCCTGCGGGTTGCGGAGCAGCAGGCGCAGACCGGGGACGTCGGCGGCCTGCTGGGCCAGCGCCTCATCCGCGTGCTGGTCGAGGGTGACGGGCCGGAGTCGGCGCAGGCCGCCACGGTAGGCCGCCAGGGCGGCGCGGGCGGTGCGGGTCACGGCGATGAGCGAGTCGAGAGACATGGCGACGGACCTTTCGAGTCGAACGGAGCAGCGGGGCGACGGTTAGCGGGCGGGCGTCGGCGGGGGTCAGCGGGTCGGCGGGGTGAACGGGGCAGAGACGGGCTCTTTACTTGTCGGCCGGCGTCTCGGCCTTGCGGCGCTCGTCGGCCAGGCGGGCGAGCCAGGCGCTCGGCGATTCGTTGACCGGGCGCGGCACGCGCTCGACGCCGATGATGGCAGCCAGACGCACCACGCGGTCGAGCACGGCCAGGTACGGCGTCAGGGCGCGCTTCGCCCGGCCCTTCCCGCTGATCGGCTCGGTGCCGATGAACGTTTCGAGGGAGTCGAGCACGATGCACGCGCCAGCGAATTTCTCGACGAGCCGGCAATACACCACCGAGGGCGGGTGCTCGACGTCATCGTGCCCACGGTCGGCCAGGATACGCTGCACGTCCTCGGCCTTCAAGGCGGCAACCGTCGCCTCGGCGTACGCCCCGTGCTGCACCGCGCCTCCGTTGCCCGCCACGAAGCGCCC
Organism: Acidobacteriota bacterium; assembly: GCA_020851835.1. Classification (GTDB taxonomy): domain Bacteria; phylum Acidobacteriota; class Vicinamibacteria; order Vicinamibacterales; family UBA2999; genus VFZN01. Next base: position 6,209 of record JADZBZ010000121.1, on the reverse strand, counting down.
GAGGGCGTTGCGCTCCGGGTCGGACGGATGCGGGGTCGCCGCCAGGTCGGCGCGGAGATGGGCAACGGCGTTGCCGGGCAGGAACCGGCCGGCCGCGTCCCGGTCGGGTACGGGCTCAGCAGGGCGCGGACCAGACGGCGCGGTTTCCAGCTCGCTGACGGCCTCGGCGCTCGCGTCGGTCACACCCCCACGGGATGTGAGAACCCGGGCGGGGTGGCGACGTGCGGATTTGCTCGACTTTCTCGCCATGATTGATCGCTATCCTCGCCGCTATCCTCAATGGCCATTCCCAACGCGGTCGTTCGGCTCTATGCTTGGCCTACCCGTTCCCGCCCGTTTCCCCGCTATTCCCGGCGGGCGCGAAGGTGGGGGCGGGCTGTGGGCGGGCTGTGACTGCCCCGAAAGAGCGAGTGACGGCCGTCAAGGATCAGATCGATAGCATCCGTTAAGGCTCACTTCCCCAACCTCGCCTTGATCAACCCGACCGCGCGCTCGACCATCGCCCGGCTCATCGCGATGAACGGCCGCGCCGGCATGTGCTTGGTCCCGGTCTCGTGGTACTGGGCGATGCGCGCCGAGCGTTCCGTCTTGAAGCCCACCTTGACGCCGCGGTCGCTCGCTTCGAGCACCGTCAAGTCGTCGAGCATCCTGCCGCTGTCGCGCAGGTCCACGGGCTCACCGTCGGCGCCAGGCGCGAACGCTGCCCCGTCGGCGTCTCGGCCGCTGGCCGTCCGCTGCCGCACATCGGCGGCGATGTCCTCCCCGACGCGGCGCATCGCCGAACGGCCCGGCGTCGTCGGGATCTCCCGGAACCGGAAATTGCGTCGAACACGAACCCCCATCGTTGTTTCCCCTCCCCGCACCCCTCCCCTGTACCTACGTACCGGGGGGTACTGCCAATATGCCAGACTTTTCCTTATGAGTCGGCCGACTTCCATGCACGGATCGGGCGACACGTTGGCACACTGGCATATGCCGACGAGCCGGTACGCCACACTCGCCGGTCATTTCCCGCCCTCCGCCTTTTTCTTCAAGGCTGCAAACGTCTGGCGCGCGGCCTTGCGCTTCGGCTGCGGTGCTTCCACCGCGAAGGCGCGGGCGTGCGCTTCCTTCGCGCGCATCCCAACCCGGCGCATGAAGTCGTCGAGCAGCATCTGCAGGAAGGCGTGATCGGCGGCGTCGAGATCGACGTCGAGGAGCACGGCCACAATCGCGAGCTGGGCGACTTTCGAACTGGTCAGGCCGAGCGCGGTGGCCAGCTTTGCAATGCCGGTCCGGTCCTCCTTGCACACCCGCACCCAGCGGTTCCGGCGGCCTGAGTGTCCGCACGGCACCTCGAAGGGAAAATCATCGAACCAGGTCAGCTCGTCCGACCCGCCCGACTCCAGCACCGCATCCCGCGCGGACTCGATGGCCTTGACCGCCCGCAGCGACTCTAGCCGCAACCGGCCGCGATGCACCAGGAACGAGAAGATCGTGTCGGCCGACGGCGGCGTCTCGCCCCGCGCGGCCTTCCGCCCCGTCGCCTCGCCCATCGCGTAAACGTTGGATGACATGTTGGAGATCACCTGCCGGTCGTTTTCCCCCGCCGGGTTGTCCCACCGCTGCAGGTCGCCGATGAGTCCGCCTCCGCCCTTGCGACCAGCGGGGGCCTCCACGAAGACGGTCAGGTCGACGTACTGGCGGCTACGTCCAGCGTCCGCCTTCGCATCCACACTCGTGGATGTGTAGATTCGCGTTGTGCTACGATGCACCTGTCACCTCCGAACCGGCCGGCGTCGGGGTCGCGCCCGCGCCGGCCACCTCCCCTTCACTGTTGAGCGCTGATCGCAGCAATCGCCTCGGCGAGCTGCGCTTCGAGCGTGCCGATCTCGCGGCGCAGGCGCCGGCCGTCCTCTTTGGCGCCGGTCTGCTCAGCGATAGGCAGCTCGCGGCGGGCGCGGTCGAGGGCGACGGCGGCGGTTGCGATCTCATGGGCTTGCTGATTCGTCACGATAGGTTCTCCTTGCTGGCATCGATCAGTCGGTCCAAGTCCGCACGGTCGATCCGCAACAGTCGCGCCTTCGCGTTGCCCGCCACGGCCGGCGGCAGAGACACAGGCTTGAGCACCCCACGGGCCACGTAGGCGCGCACGAGCGACCGCGAGCACCCGAGGTAGGCCGCGGCCTGTTCGTCGCTCAGGAGGCGGCCAGGAGGCGCAGGTGCCGGGCGTGCCGCGGGCGCGGGCGCGGCAGCGGGGTCGGGGCGCGGTCGCATCGTCGCCTCGACTTCAAGGCGCAGTCGGTGCATCTCGCGGCGGGCGTCGGCGTGCCATTCCGCGGGCGTCCAGGCAGCGGCCGACGTCTGGCGGAGGGCAGCGGCGCTCATGACTCGCTCCCCTGCCGGGTCACGATGAACGCCTCGGTCGCGGGCACGCCGACGGCACGGGCGAGGGCGAGCACCTTGGGGTCACCCGGCCGAATCGTGGTCAGGCCGCACAGGGCCTTGCTCACCCAGACGGGATCGAGCGGCTGACCATCGGATGTTCGCGCGCGTTGCGCGATGTGCGCTTGGCGTTCCCCGGCTGCGCGGCGCTCCCACACGGCACGCTTCAAGGTGGGCGAGACGGCAACAATCTTCGTCATGCCAGGCAGCATGACCGACCGAGAATCTTGTTGCTACAAACTGCGGGGCGGAGTGTGGCGGGTCTGTTACACGGGATCGGATTCCCGGATGAGGCGCTCGACGAAATCAAACCACCAGCGTCGGCCGGTCTGCTCGCACGCCCGCTCGAAGCCTTCGACCACCTCCACGTCCCGCTTCGCGGCCCGGCGCCGAGTGTCGAGAGCGTTGTCTCGGGCAGACTTCCTTCGACGGCGCTTCGTCGGCGCGGCGGCCGGGCTCGCGGGGCGGCGCCGGAAGCGGTCGCGCGGTCGGTTCGGGGGTGGGTCGGGGTCGGGCAGGGGTGGGCGGCCCGTTGCCCAGAGCCCATCGTCGTCGAGGCCGGTCCAGAGCCCATCGTCGAGGGCGAGCGCCTCGAAAGGCGCCCGGTCGCGTTCCCAGTGGGCGCGCCACACGCGGAAGGCTTCGGCCTTCGGCGGGTCAGGCAGGGTCCACCTTTCAGCGGATCGGACCTTCTGCCATACCCGGAACCCGCGGCGCATCGTCTGCTCGCCGGGGTTCCCGTCGGCGATCTTGATGGCGGCCCGCGGGGTCAGGCGGTGTGTGCGGCGCGCGGGTGGGATGGCCTGATAGAACCTCCACAGGTCCGCAAGGTCGCGCTCGCTCAGGGCGTCGAGCGGGTCTGTGATCTCGATGCCGGGCGACACGAGCAGCGTGCCGCTCGTGCGGTCCGCGTCCTTTGCCAGGGCGGCCCGATAGCGCACCGGGTCGGTGCTCACCGCGGTGCGCCTCGCTTCGGCACCAGATCGCAACTCCACCAGATCGCCGACCTTGAATTGAGCCACCGTCAGCCCTCCGAATCACGACTCGATTGCCGTGAGGTACCTGCTCCCAGAACTCGATTGCTTCGCGCACCAGCTCCCGATGCTATCCCCCTCTTTATCCCCGCGCCGGTGATAGTCGGTGATCTTCCCTGCTACCCGATGCCCCGATTTCTGGCCTGATCTCGCAATTCCGGCCTGTTCTCGCACCCGCTCCCGGACCTTAAAATCCCGAGACCCGCAAGGGTCGTGTGGGTTCGATCCCCACCCCCGGCACCGTTTCGATCTACGAGCCGTTGGCCCAGGGCCGGAAGAAGACCTGCCGGGACGGCATGGCGATGGCTCGGCGGCATCTCCTGCCCCTGTGGGGGCCGATGCCACTTCGCGCCATCGCGCGGGCCCACGTCCATGCGCTGCTCGACACGCTGGTCGCCAAGGGCCTGACGTTGAACCGCGGGCAGGCCGTCATCTCAAGGCTCTTCACGGCCGCGCTGGACCGGTCCCTGATGCGGCGCCTTCGACAGGCTCAGCAGGTTGGCGAACAGGCGATAAGCCCCCGGCACGCCGGCCGGCAACTGGCGGAACCACGCATACGAAGTGTAGACGTAACGTCCTTTGCCAACCTCGACATAGAGTTCGCCGCCGGAGTTGACCGCTTCGTTCGGATCACCGGCCGCCAGCAGCGGCGTGTAGCGCTCGTCGAAGGTGGTGAACGCGTACAGATTCCGCTCCTGTACCCAGCCGTCGAAGTCGGCCGCGCCGATGGTGTTGGGGAAGGTGAAGAGTGGGTGAGTGGGCTGCAGGATTCGTACGGTGGCGTGCTCGTCGGTGACTCGTGCGCCGATTTGCCCGGGGAACGGCGCCAGACCGCGCTCAGCGTAGTCGCCCTGCTGGTACTGCACGATCAGCGTGCCACCCCGTTCCATGTACTGGTGCAGCCGGGCGGTGGCCGCGACAAACTCCGGCCGCGCCTCCGACGCGCGCACGCCGACCACGATAGTATCGAATAGCGAGAGGTCGCCGGTCGCCAGCATCTCGTTGTCGATCAGCGTCACCTGGAGTCCCAGTCGGCGAATCGCGTCCGGCAGCTGATCGCCGCTGCCCATGATGTAGCCCACGGTGGCCGGCGCAACGGTGACGTCGAAGGCCTGCACCTTGGCGGCGGCCGGCGAATACAGCCGATGGGTCTGGATGTGCGGATAGGCGATCGTCTGCATGTCCTGCGTGTAGTGTGTGCCGGCCACCTTCGCCTGGGCGGCGACCACGAAGGTGCCTGCCGGTACCGGTGTCGGTGAGGTCAAGACAAAAGTGGCGGCCCCTCGTGCTCCCGGCTTGAGCGAGAGCGGTACCTCCGCCGGCGAGGCGTGCCAGCCGGTCGGCACCTGCAGCGTTACCGTGCCCGAGACCGCTCCCGGCGAGAGGTTGGTGGCGCGAACCACCACGGTGCGCTGCTGCTCGCCCGCACCGGTCGGGACGATGATCAGGCCGGAGTCGAGGCCGACGGCCACGGCGGGCACCACTCCGACGTTGCGGCGGATTTCGCCGCGCACCCGGTCGGCGTAGCGGTATTCCACCGGTCGCGTCAGGTCGAAACTCACCCCGCTCACCGTGACGGGAATGGTTGCCGACAGGAGCGGTGCCGCGAACGGACGGCCCATCGGGCTGTCGGCCGGCCAGTCGAACAGGTCGCCCTTGCGCGGGCGCCGCAGCCAGTAGGGCTCGGTGAACGGCGCGCTGGACGGGGCCTCGACACGGAATCGCTGGCTGCTGGTCGGCGTTTCGCGGAAGAACCGCGCGAAGGGGCTGCTGTCCGCCGGCTCGGCTACCGTGGAGGGTGCGACCGTCCATCCTTCGGGCGCCATCACCCGCGGCGCCCCCAGCGTCACACCCGTCCCGTCGACGAACGTGCGGACGTTCACGGTGATCGCCTCACCAGGAGTCAGCGTCTCGGCGTTCGACAGCGGATCGAACGTGACGGCCGCCGCAGCGGCCAGCGCCTCGGCGAAATCCGCCTCCTTGAACGCCAGCAGGAAGTCGGCGTCGGCAATCGCGTCGGCCCTCGCGCCCGATGTTCGCACGGCGGCGCGGGCGGACCGCGTGGCCGCGAGTCCCCGAGCCAGTGCCGGCACAATCGTCGACGGCGTGCGCGCCTCGTAGCCGGTGGCCGCCTCGCTCGCGGCGGCAGCCATCGCAGCCAGTTCGGCCTTGATGGTGCCAGCCGGTAGCCCGGCGAGCGATGCCAGACCCGACAGCGAGGTATCGATCCCGGTAAACAAGCTGGTCTCTTTCACATCGGTGCTGCCCACCTTGCTGGTCACCAGCCGCAGGCCCGAATGCTGCGGTCCCATCAGCTCGATGGTGCCCATCTCCTGCGACTTGTGCTGGCTGCGTCCTTCGGCGGCGACCTCGGCATAGGTGCGGCCGATCACCGGGTCGAGCTGGCCGGTGGCAATCTCGGTGGTCGGCGGCGCCGACGGATCGGGACGGAAGCCCTGGCCGACGTACAGCTTGCGTGCCTGCCACGGGCGCAGCCCCGCCGCCAGCTGTTCGGAGAACTGGGTGGGGTCGGCCGCAGCGGTAAACGCCAGTGGCGTCAACGTGCCGGCCAGCTGATGCTGACCGTGACCGTCGGCTGGGGTACCCGAGAACCGCGAGGCGACGACCAGCGGGCGATATTGCCTGATGATGCGGACCATGTCGCCCAGCACTTCGTGACGTCCCCACTTGGTGCCGGCTTCTTCCAGGGTCTTCGAGAACCCGAAGTCCATGGTACGCGTGAAGAACTGC
>JADZBZ010000120.1 GCA_020851835.1 Acidobacteriota bacterium | reverse complement strand
TGCGAGACTTCTTCATGGCGGCTCCTTGTTGGCGGGCTTGCGCCCGGGGCTAGACACCACTCGTGTACCACGAGCAGTGAGGAGCCGCCGCTCTCAAATTTCAACAGTCAGTGGGACATCCCCCCCGAAAGCGGATGAGGGTCGACATTGCCTTCGCCGTCGATCTGGAGCTCGAGGACAACGACCCCTGTGAGACGGGCGTTTGCGGCGATATGCGGATACCTCGGTGTAGAACCGCGAGATACGAAGTCCAGTTCGCCGCCGTCTGAGTGCGTCGTGCCGTATACAAGACGTATATGGCGCCACGTGCGCAATACGTGCGTCTACCACGGCCTTTGAGCGGTTCTAGCGGATCTGGAGGAAGTGGAAATCCCGTAAGTTCCTTGTTTTCAACAGGTGGACGCAGTTCGCGAATCCCACCCTCTCCGCCAAATTCAATCCTTTCTTTTCAATAACTTAGCAGGGCGTAGCGGGTTCTCGTGGGTGATGGCGGGCAATGGCGTCGAAAAACACTCCGTTCTTTGCCTCCGCAGCCCTCGAAAATAGGCGCATTCGGTTGAGAGTCTGGAGGTCTTGACGACCGACACGGGCCATCGAGGTTGGTGTGCCGTTCAAGCTGCCGACCCAGCACCGGAAAGGCGACGGGAGCAGTCGCTCAAGGCCCACGCCTCAGTGGCCAGCCCCGCCTTCGAGCTGCGGTGGACCGAGGAATAGGTCTGTGCGGTGGTCCAGGATGAGCCCGCAGGGCGAATGCTCGACCGCGTACCGTCCCCGGAGTAGTCACACGCGCGCCCTATCCCCACGTTGATCGAACAGGCAAGGCGCCGCTGGCGGTCGACATCGCGCGATGTCGCGAGCTGGACGAGCTGGATCGATGAATTGGCGGACGTTCGTCATCGGCAATGAAGACGTCTGACGCTCGCGTGGTGCTCATGACGAGCGGTCACATCGGCGTCGACCAGAACAGTCGCACCAAGTAGACCCCATATGCGCTCAACAGGAGTGCCCCCTCGACTCGACCGATGCGCGCGCCTGTCACCATTAGTGGGAAGATCAGTAGCGTCGCGCCCAGCAGCCACCAATTGTCGGACCCGACAATGGTAGGGTGCACTGCAAGGGGCGCAATCGCTGCACTCAGTCCCAGGATGCCGAGGAGGTTGAACAGATTCGAACCGATCACGTTGCCGATCGCCACATCATCACGGCCACGGGCCACAGCGACCAGCGACGTGACAACCTCGGGCAGGCTCGTGCCAGCGGCAAGAATCGTCAGGCCTATAACCCGCTCAGACACCCCGAAACTCGTGGCGAGCGCTACCGCCCCGGTGACCGTCGCCTGTGCCCCAATCCCCAGCAGCGCGATCCCGCCCCCGACCTGCGCGAGCAGTCCTGGTAAGCCGGACGGTGCGTGACTCGTTTCGAGACCGCGGACTGCGGCGCCGTATTCCCGCATCTCTACCGCGTTCATCTGCTCGCGGACCAACGAAACCACGTAGGCAGTGAAGCCTATGTACACGGACAGGAGCAGCGCCGCATCGAGCCGATTGATGCCGCCGTCCTGGGTGATCGCGAGGGACATGAGCGTGACCAACACCAAGACTGGATACTCCAGCCGAATGGTGTTGCCGCCGAGCACGAGCGGGCGAACCAGTGCCGAGATTCCGAGGATCACGAGCAGGTTGAAGAGGTTCGACCCCACTACGTTGCCGACGGCGAGGTCGGTCTGACCCTTGACCGACGCCAGGGCGCTGACCGCCAGTTCGGGGACGGACGTGCCTGCGGCGACGACCGTCAGTCCGATGATCGCCGGTGACAGCCGTAGGCGCGCGGCCAGCCCGACAGCTCCTCTCAAGAGGACCTCGCCGCCGAACGCCAGCAGCGTAAACCCGACAAATACAAGGAGCGCGGACACCATCACGACAGCCCTGACGCAAAAGCCTTCACGCTGCCGAGGCGTTGGCGCCGCCGCGGCGTTGTCCACGGGATCGTTGGGTCACCCAAACAGCGTCGCACGAGCGGCCTCCGTGACCGCCGTCACCGCCGGATTCTGGATGCGGCGCTCGGCTGAGATGGCGTAGAAACGCTCTCGGATCGTCGGAATCTCAGCGATGGGCGACAGCCGATAGCGTTGGCGCACCTCGGCCGCCACGGCCGACGGGACGAACAGGACCCCGGCGCCGACCTCGCCGAACACCTTGATGAGGGTGAAGTCATCGAACTCGCCGGCCACCACAGCATCAACGCGCACCTGCCGCAGCCAGTCGGTGACCAGCCGCCGGAGGGCCGTCCCGTCGCTCGGCAGCAACAACGGGATGCCGGCCAGGGAGTCGGGAAATCCTCGGCGGAGGCGGCGTGCCAGCGCGGGCTGGGCAAACGCCGTGACGTGGCACTCGCCAAGCAGGTGGTTGAACGCCTTCACATTCACGGTCGGCGGTACCGGCACGTCCGACAGCACAAGATCGAGTTCGTGGAGCGCGAGTGCCGCCAACAGGCGTTCGACGCGGTCTTCCCGGCAGACCAGGTGCACCGGCCGCCCGAGCTGCATTGCCGGCTCCAACAGGCGATGGGTAACGAGCTTGCTCATCCCGTCGGCAATGCCAACGGCGAGGCGCAGCCGGCGACCAGTCGAACGGGTTCTCACCGTGTCCACAAGTTCTCGACCAAGCGAGAAGATCTCGTCCGCGTAGTCGGCGACAACGCGGCCGACGTCGGTCGGCACGAGCCGACGCCCCTCGCGGGAGAACAGTGGCTCTCCGAGGATGTCCTCGAGCGACCGGATGTGGCTGCTCACCGTCGGCTGCGTCACCTTCAACGCTTTGGCAGCGCGGACGACACCGCCCTCACGTGTCACGGTCCACACACATAGCAAGTGATGGTAGTTCAGCGACATTCCATAAATATATCGAGATGCTCGATGAATCACGACCGAATGTTCGATCTAGGCCGCAGTGAATCTCCCGTCTTACCATGGCCAGACATGGAGGGACGGTGACTCAATCGGGTGTTCCACCCGGCCACTCGGCCGACCAGCCAAGACGCCGCCACAGCTCGCGCCTGCGGGCGGATGTCCCGGCGGGCGTGACTACCGGCGTCGTCGCCCTGCCCCTGACGCTCGCGTTTGGCGAATCATCCGGGGCCGGGCCCATGGCCGGCCTGTGGGGCGCCATCGTCGTCGGATTTCTTGCCGCCCTCCTCGGTGGCACGCCGACGCAGGTCTCGGGCCCCACGGGACCCATGGTCGTGGTCTTTGCGGGGGTTTTCGCAGCTCTTAATGGCGACCCGGCACAGGTATTCGCGGCGGTGCTGCTCGGTGGCGTGCTGCAGATCGTGATGGGACTGGCCGGCCTCGGCCAGTACATCAAGCTGGTGCCATACCCGGTCGTTTCGGGGTTCATGAGCGGCATCGGCGCCGTGATCAGCTCCCTACAGGTGGCACGCCTGTTTGGCCACGAGCCGTCCGGCGGCGGCACCGTCCCCGCCCTGGCGGCGGTTCCCAGCGCAATCGCCAACCCGGCCTGGTCGGCACTGGCAGTCGGTGTCCTGGCGCTGGCGACGGTCTTTCTCTGGCCGCGCCGCTGGGCGAAGGTGATTCCCGGCTCGCTGGCCGCGCTCGTCGTCGGCACGCTTGTCGGCGGTCTGCTACCCGGCGCGCCGCTGCTCGGCGACATCCCAACGGGACTGCCGGCCCTCGTCGTGCCGCGCCTCTCCGCTGACACGATCCTCGTCGTCCTTGAAGCGGCGGCGATCCTGGCGGCGCTTGGTGCCGTCGACACCTTGCTCACCTCTCTCGTGGCCGACAACCTCACCGCCACCAGGCACGACTCCCGTCGTGAGTTGATCGGTCAGGGCGTCGGCAATGCCATGGCCGGCCTGTTCGGCGCGGTACCGGGGACCGGGGCGACAATGCGGACGGTAGTGAACATCCGCGCCGGCGCCACGACGCGCATCTCGGGGATGACCCACTCCCTCCTCCTACTCGCCGTGGTGCTCGCCTTGGCGCCCCTGGCGCCGCGAATCCCGCACGCAGTGCTGGCCGGCATCCTCGTCAAGGTTGGCTACGACATCATCGACTGGACGTACATCCGGCGCGCGCACCGAGGTCCGCGGTGGGACCTGCTCCTGATGGCCGTCGTGCTCGGCCTGACGGTCTTCGCGGATCTCATCACCGCCGTGGCCGTCGGCGTGGTGCTCGCCGCCCTGGCGTTCGTCAAGCAACTGGCAGACGTGCAGATCGCGGCCAGGCAAGCCGAGCCCGAGGACGTCTTCACTCCGGAGGAGGCGCGCCAGATCGTCGCGCTGCGCGGCCAGCTTGCCTGGTTCACGTTCTCGGACGGCCCACTGAGTTTTGGCGCCGCCGCCGACCTCGGACACCACGTTCGGGAGCGGGCGCGCGAGGGCGGCAGCACGATCGCCCTTGATTTCACGACAGTGCCGTTTCTCGACGTCTCCGCGGCAATGGCGGTGCGGACGATTCTCTCGGACGCGGAGGCTGCGGGACGTCGCGTCTGGCTCGTCGGCGCCAACGCCGACGTGACCTCGGTCCTGTCGACGCTGCAAGATCGACAACCGCATCGGTGAGGATGCGAGATTCGCCTCCCGAAGCGATGCCTTGCGGGCCGCGCACGCGTTCGCAGGGGCTCACCTGGAACCCAGCACTTAGCTAGCCGTTAACCGTAGTGACCCGCAGCCAATCGGCCGTTTTGGAGATCCCCCAAGAGGACCGAGCGCGCGCCGGCAGGACAAGGAGATGACGTATGGGTACCCACACGATCGAGACCCAGACCCATCTGACGCCCCGCGAGGCGCTGGAGATCCTCCAAGAGGGCAACCGCCGCTTTGTGAACAACCTCCGCGCGAATCGCAATCTATTGCAGCAGGTGAACGAGACCGCACCCGGCCAGTTCCCGTTCGCCGCCATCTTGAGTTGCATCGACTCGCGAACGTCGGCCGAACTCATCTTCGACCAGGGCCTGGGTGATATCTTCAGCATCCGCATCGCCGGGAATGTCGTGAACGAGGACATCCTGGGCAGCATGGAGTTCGCCTGCCAAGTGGCGGGCTCGAAACTGATCGTCGTCATCGGACACTCGAGATGCGGCGCGGTCAAGGGCGCCTGCGAGTTCGTGCAGATGGGTCACTTGACGGGGCTGCTGACGAAGATCAGCCCTGCCGTCCACGAGGTCGACAGCCGCGGCGCCGTCCAACCTCCCGAAGACCGCGTCGAACTGGTCGCGAGGGAGCACGCGTGCCTTCAGATGCGTTCGATCCTTGAACGCAGCCCAATCCTGGAACGGTTGTTCAGAGAGGGCGCGATCGGACTCGCCTGCGGGACGTACTCCGTCGAGACGGGCGAGGTCGTGATGCTCGACGAGCACTTCCACACTGAGGGGATCCGACCCGCCGAGTGCGAAGCGCAGTACTATGCCCAGGCCAAGGTGGCCTGATTCAACGAATTCGGTCTCCGACGAACCCGGTACGCTTCACTTGAGGGTGTTGTTCAGATCCTTGCGATCATCCTGGGATGGCCCGCGGTAGCCGCGAACTGCGCCTTGGTGCTCACCCGGCTCAATCCGCGGGCGCTCGCGAATCGCCTTGGCGGGTGCGTTCTTGGGCTGCCCGTTTCTTCTCTACCTGTTGGCGTAACCGCGCGTCGGGTGGCTTGCGCTGATCGTGGGCGCCTTGTATCTCGGAGCATCGCAGGCCGTGGCCCGCGCTCACAGGACGCTCGCGCTCGCCCTGGCCACGCCGTTATTCCTCCTCGCCGCCCTTGTTGCCTGGATCGTTCTGAGCCAATTGTGAGCCCTCGGGCAGCTCGACTCCATGCGACGGCGCGGCGGCGATGCCTCCGCGACGACTGTCCCACGCACAGCGACCAGGACGCGGCTAGCTCTTCTTCCGCCCTTTGCGTGTCCGCTCTACCGGGAGTTCGTCTCCCTCTAGAGGCGATTGACCAACGCCCACGCGCTTGAGGATGCGCAGCGCTTTCCGAACGTCTCCTCGGTGGGCGCGTTCAGCGAAGTACTCTTCGGTACGCAACGCTGAGACCTTCTCGGCGACAGCGACGTTAATCAACTGGTTGACGGCGACCCCTTCGGCCTTGGCGACCCTCCGAGCTTCTTCCATCAGTGACGGTTGGAGCCGCAGGGCGAAGTTGCTCTTCTTCATCGTGTCCTCCGCAGTCTGACGACCGCCTCGGCGGGCGAGACGATGTCCACACCGAACAGACCGACGGCTGGCTTGAAATCGCGGCGATTCAAGGTGACCAGCATGTCGGCCTGACCATTGATGGCCGTCTCGAGCACCATGTCGTCGTCGACGTCCGGCAACATCGGCCGCCACAGGAACGCCAGCCGAACGGGTTCCGCGACCACGGCCACTGCATCCAGCACGGCCTGGGCATCAGGCTCCGACAGGTTCGCGGCCTCCAGGTGCTCCGGTCGTGTCACGACGGCCTCGTACTCGATCATCAGCGGCACGGACGCCAGTAGCGTGAAGCCGCCCTCGAGCGCTTGCGTCAGCAGCAGTCGTGATGCACCGCGGTCGCTCCGGAACGCCGCGACCAGCACCATTGTGTCAAGCACCACGCGCGCAGGCACTTACCCAAGATATCGTATGCAATATCGCCGATCAAGGGTTGTTCGGCCAACTCCTGTGTGACGCCGCAGGGACGACCTGAGCGTGGTCTCTAGCCCGCATCATCGTCGTCGAAGGGCAGCGTCGGTCGCAGCGACACCTTCGGCGGTTTGAGCACCATGGCCGGGTTCGACTCGATCCAGCCGGAGTCCTTGCAGTAGCGGAGGAAGCTGCGCAGGTACTCGAGGCGCTTCACCGCGGAGAGTGCCGAGTACGGCCAGCCGTTGCGGAACGTGCGGAGGGTCGTGACGGTGGCCCACCGGATATACCCAGAAGCAGCTGGAGAGCATTCTGGAGAAGCGGACGAACATCGAGACCTTCATTTCCAAAGCCAAGATGAATCCCTCGCGCACGCTCGTGACGGGCGCGATCTGCGGTGTCCGCGTCGAAGAGGTTGAAGATCCTGTCATGCAGGGAATCCGCTACGTCGACAAGCTGATCGACGAACTGGCCAAAGGCAGGCCGATGGAAAAAGATCCTGCGGAAGCTCTGAAGAAGTCCGAAGGCCCTGTCGCATCTCGTTGACTCGGAGCGGCTTCACGGTCGACTGTGCGCTCAACTCCTATGTGACGCCGTAGTGTGGACGCAGCCCGCCGCTAGCTCTTGCGGCGAGGGGGGAGAGTCCAGTTCTCGAGTCGCAGGTCTCCCACGCGTTCGAACTCGGCGGTGTTGTTCGTCACCAACGTGACGCCGAGCGACCTGGCGTGCGCTGCAATGAGCAGGTCGTTGGCGCCGATCGTCGCACCACGCCGCTTGAGGTCGGCCCTGATCACGGCATAGTGTCGAGCGGCATCTTCATCAAGGGCGAGCGCATCGACGTAGGGCAGGAATGCGGCCAGGGCCGCCGCATCGCTGTCCCGATGCGGCGATACCTCGACGCCGTACAGAAGCTCGGCCTTGGTCACGACCGACATGCAACTGTCGCTGACGGCCATCGACCGGAGCCGCTTCAGCACCAGGGGGTGCGACCGCTTCATGATGTAGGAGCACATGTCGGTGTCCAGCATGAAGCGGGGCATCAGAGATCCCGTTCCTGGACGGGCAGGTCGTCGGCGTCGGCCATGAAGGCGTCCGACGCCACCGGTGCAGACGCCAGATACGACTTCCAGTCTCGGGGACGAGGTGACAGGATCACGTCGTCGCCAACCTTGCGGATCAGCACCTCATCCGTGGCGAACTGGAACTGCTTGGGCAGGCGGACAGCCTGGCTACGGTTGGTCATGAAGACCTTGGCGGTACGGGGCATCGTCGAACCTCCGAATCCAGTATGCCATATACGGTACGTATATGGCGCCACGTGCGCAATACGTGCGTCTACCCGGGCCTTTTAGCGGTTCTAGCGGATCTGGAGGAAGTGGAATTCCGCTAAATTCTTTGTTTTCAACAGGTGGACGCAGTTCGAATCCCACCCACTCCGCCAAATAGGTCATTTAGAATCAGTCATTTAAGTGGATGGGCTGAGGCGTTTATCGACACCGATCTTGCGGTCCGATACATCGTGTCTCGACACCACCGCGGACAGGTTCGTTATGGAGGATCCGTGGGTGCTGGCCGCACGGCTCTTCGAACCTGGCTACATCGGTCGTTGGACAGCTGCGGAACACTGGGACTTGACCGAGCAGATCTTCCGCAGCGTCTGCGTGTTCACGACGAAGCCGATTCGGAAGAAAGAACAGACAGTCGTCGGCGTCCCGTTCGCTCTGAAGCGAGTCGCACGCGACGCGGTCTTCGGCACGAAGTCGATCTGGCGTGGCCAGGTCAGGGTGGCCGTGTCCGACCCGGCCCGCACCATCGTTGACATGCTCGCCGACCCCGCCGTCGGTGGTGGCATTGCTCACGTGAACGAATGCCTGATGCGCCACCTGGCGGCGACCGGTACCCGGTCACAGGCGCTCGTGGATTACGGGGACAAGGTTGGAAACGGGGACTAGAAGCGACCCATTGTTCCATGGTTGGTTGACGCTCGTCGCATTCTGACCATGTGTGCTCGGCGAAGGCTGACCAGGCGGCGTACGGTATCCAACCCCCATTGGCCGCACGCCACGCTGGGAAAGTCGGTAGCGCCGTGGTCAGTATTCAATGTGCAGAACCCGTCTGGCTGGTCGGTGTTCAACGAGCGCCAGCACGTCCGCAGCGCCGAAGCAGGTCGGTGGTGACGGAATCCCCGTTATCCGACGTCGCCCCGCCCCGGGGCGGATTGCTGGCCGGACGGAGCGGACTGGCCGCCAAGACGACGGCGGGCACGCCCTCGGACCCAGGTCGTCCCCTGGACGCGCCCTCCCCAAGAGACTGAAGACGCACCTCCGGCGTGACCGCGGGGAGAAGCTGTCGCAGGGAACGCGGCCGGGTGCCCGAGGATGTGGCTAGAATGGGGCAGAGATCCTCATGCCCACGCTGCTGTCGCGCCGCACCCTCGGTTCACTCCTTGTCGGCGTCGCTGCACTGGCGAGTGCAGCCGTCGAACGGCCGGCGGCGCAAGTGCCGGCGGCCTTCACCCTCGACGACATCCTCAGCTATCCGTTCCCGGATGGCCTGGTGGCGGCGCCGAGCGGCAACGCGGTAGCCTGGACCTTCAGCGAACGCGGCCAGCGCAACCTCTACGTGGCGGCGGCACCCGGCTTCGCCGCCCGTCGCGTGACGTCGTATTCGCGCGACGACGGGCAGCAGCTCACGAGCCTGGCCTTTTCGAGTGACGGCGCGCGCATCGTCTACGTGCGCGGCGGCGATCATGGCTCCAACTTCCCGGCGGAGGGCAATCTGGCGCCGAATCCGGCCGGCGACCCGACGCAGCCCAAGGTGCAGGTGTGGTCGGTGGCCACCAGTGGCGGCACGCCGGTGCTGCTCGGCGACGGCGACTTCCCTGTCGTGGCGCCGCGCACGAACCAGGTGGCGTTCGAACGCGACCGCCGTCTCTGGATCACGTCCATCGACGGCTCGACGCCTGCCGAGCAGGCCTTCTTCGCCCGCGGCACGAGCCAGGCGCCAACGTGGTCGCCCGACGGCCGCACGCTGGCGTTCGTGTCGAACCGCGACGACCACAGCTTCATCGGCCTCTTCACGCCAGGGCAGCCGATTCGCTACCTGGCGCCGTCGACATCGCGGGACTCGTCGCCGGCCTGGTCGCGTGACGGCAAGGAAATCGCGTGGGTGCGGCAACCCGGACGCGGCGGCACGCCGCGCTCGCCGCTACTGCAACGGCCCTCGCCATGGGCGATCTGGGTCGCGCCCGTCGACGCGGCCACGCCAGGCCGGCGCAAGGAAGCGCGTGAGGCGTGGAAGAGCGGCGCGGCCCCGGTCGACTCGCCGGTGCGCACCGCCGGCGCGATGCCGCTGCAGTGGGCAGCCGACGATCGGCTGGTCTTCATGTCGTATCAGGACGGCTGGCCTCATCTCTACACGCTGCAGCACCCCGGCGAAGGCACCGCGCCCTTGCTGCTCACCTCGGGCGCGTTCATGGTCGAGCACGCGTCGCTCACGCCGGACGGCCGCACCTTGGTCTACGCCGCAAATACCGGCAGTGACCAGGACGACATCGATCGGCGCCATCTCTTCACGGTGCCGGTCGACGCCGCCAGGCCGGTCTCGCTCACCTCGGGCCGCAGCATGGAATGGGCGCCGGTGGTCACGTCCGACGGGGCCACCGTGGTGTTCCTGTCGTCCACGGCACAGCGCTCGCCGTTGCCGGCGGTGCTGCCACTCGGCGGCGGTACGCCGACACTACTCGGCGCGGATCGCGTGCCAACGGCGGTGCCCACCACGCAGCTGGTCACGCCCGAACCCGTCATCTTCAAGGCGCCCGACGGTGTGACCGTGCATGGCCAGCTGTTCAAGACGGCGGGCGGAGCAGCGAAGCGGCCGGCGCTGATCTACGTGCATGGCGGCCCGCAGCGGCAGATGCTGCTCGGCTGGCACTACATGGACTACTACGCCAACGACTATGCGACGAACCAGTTCCTGGCCAGTCGCGGCTTCGTCGTGTTGTCGGTGAACTACCGGCTGGGCATTGGCTACGGCCACGCGTTCCACTTCCCCGAGGGCGGCGGCGCGCGCGGCGCGTCCGAATATCAAGACGTGCTCGCCGCCGCAAAGCTGCTGCAGGCCCGGTCCGACGTCGATGAGGCGCGCGTCGGCATCTGGGGCGGATCCTACGGCGGCTATCTGACGGCGCTGGCCCTGGGCCGCAACTCCGATGTGTTCGCCGCCGGGGTGGACATCCACGGCGTACACAACTGGAATCGCTTCGGTACCCCCGCGCCAGATCTGCGCGCAGCGTGGGAAGGCGACGGCATCACCGAAGACGACTTGAAGCAGGCGGCGCGCACGTCGTTCTTGGCCTCGCCGGTGTCGGCGGTGTCGAGCTGGAAGTCGCCGGTGCTGCTGATCCACGGCGACGACGACCGCAACGTGGAGTTCCACCAGACCGTCGACTTGAAGCAGCGCCTCGCCGAGCGCAAGGTCTCGATCGAGGAACTGGTCATCCCCGACGACATCCACGGCTTCTTGTTGTTCCGCACGTGGACGACCGTGACGACGGCGGCCGGCGAGTTCCTCGAGCGCGTCCTGATGAAGGGCGCGGCGTCACAGCGCTGACGCGCACCGGCATCGGTCGAGGCGGACGCAGAAGAATCGCGATCAGCGCGGACGCGACGACAAGCCGGCCAGGTGTTTCGCTACCGTCGTGCAATGAGGGTCTGTGGCGAAATTCGCGTCCGACGGCCTGTCGTTCGCCGAAGCTCCGGACTCCTCGTCTAGCAAGCGTGCGAGTTCCTGCCGGCCGAGTGCACTATTCTTGGCCATGCTCGCCCGCGTGATCCGAGTCTTTCAGCTCCTGACCGTCCTCGCGGGCGGGCATTGATTCCTCACACTCCACAACCTCGCCCTCCGGCAACAGTTGGCCATTGACCCGCGCGCTCGATCGAGACCCTCGCTCCGTTGGTCCGGCCGACTCTTCTGGGTCGGCCTGCGCCGTGTCAGCTTCCAAGATTCGTCTTCGCCTGCGGCGGAGAGAATCTCCTTGGCGAGGGCTCCCGATACGAACATGCCCTCCCGCACCATCGATTCCAGCACCGGCCGCACGTTGACGAGCAGGCCCCGGCGCTTGGCCACGAGCAGGACTCCCAGCGTCCCGATCACCACGATGCCTCGTCGGCGTGCCTCGGATCGGCCCGCCGCGTCGTCGCACAAGAGGTCCGCGCCAAGTCGCTGGGCCAGCGGAATCGCGGCCGCCTCGCCCTGGTTGAGCATCCGGCCGAGAACGGGATCCGGCGGTGCGGCCTCGTGGATCCAGCCCGCCGCGGCGACCTCGCTCGACCCGGTGAGCCCCGCGCCGGCCACCACGATCTCGTCGAAGACCACGCGAGGCACCACCACGCGGTCATAAAGCTGCGGAAGGAGGTTGAGGTGTCCGGCGCCGGCGAGGTAGATGAGTGGACCCGCGTCTGGGACGACGATCACCGGCCGCTGGCCGTGCGTAGCTCGTGTTGCAAATCCTCGACGGGGTAGTCGATGACCGGCACGCCGTGTTCGCCGAGCAAGCGCATGAACGCGGCCCGTGGCAGTGCGGCGACCTCCGCCGCTCGGCCGACACCCAGGCGCCGGAGCCGTACCTGTTCGACCGCCCAGAGGCAGCGAAGCGTCACGCCCAGCTGCGACACGTCCTCACCCGCGACGAGATCTGGCGGCATCTCGACCGTGACCGTGACAGGCGCATCCATAGGCACCATCCTACCGCCAATTGGAGGTCCAGCAGGTTGCGCGACGACCCGTTGTCTCGGGGCGCCGCCCCCGATTCGAGACCGCGACGTTGGAGGCTACCGCCCGCCTGATGGGACGCTGTCGACCGTGGTGTGCGAACGGAGGACCCACGCGCTACGCCACGCGAAGCCTCCAGGACGAGATAGGCGGCGCCGGCGTCCAAGAGTCCGTGCGCGACCATGAGGTACGGCAGCACGGGGCGCCGCCGTTGAATCGCAACGCCGAGAAGGAATGCCAATGGCAGAAACATCAACAGCCGCCACGCGATGAATGGGACGTCGAAGATCAACGGCAGCGTCACGTGCTGCGCGGCATGCCCTGCGACCACGACATAGAGCGCTGTCCACCGATCGGACCATGCCTCCTGCAGCCGTGGAAGCACGAACCCGTAGCAGGCCGGAAGCTCCGCAAGAGCGACGGTGACGGGGAACGCGATCAGACCGATCATGGCGGCCCACGTTGGAATCGGCTGCACGAGCATCGCGAGCGCGGCGTCGGAGTGACCAAAGAGCACATTCGCCAAGACGAGGTTGGGGATCAGCGCGACGGGACCCGTGAGGAGCAGGATGCCCGCGAGCAGCGGCAGGTCGTCCTGCGCAACGCCGCCGCTCCAACCGAACACGGCACGGAGTGGCGCACCCGCGGTGCGCGTCGATGACCAGAGGATCGCGAGCGACACAACATTGGTCAGGGTCGCCGCGATCGGCCACCACCCGGCCGACGAATGCCATGGCGCCGGGACACCGGCAACCGCAAGTGCGCCGGCGATGAGGACCTGGAAGATAGCAAAGAGGGCGAGCCGGCTGGCAAGGACCATCATCAGGGAAGAGACGGCGATGTGCCCCGGCGCCAGACCAGTCAATCCTGGCGCACTCACGGGAAAGGGGCTCACGCTCATGAACCGTCCTGGCGCACGTGCACTCGGTCGTTCCGCACGAGGTATCGGCCACCGAGTTGCACCGCCACCGGCTCGCCACTGAGAGGCGCACCGGTCGAGCCGGGCCGCTGGGCGTGGAGGTGCAAGTGCGGCTCCCCGGTGTTGCCACTATTGCCGACGCGACCGAGCAAGGCTCCCGGCTCCACGACCTGGCCGACGTGGGCGACGACACTGCCCTTCTGCATGTGCCCCAGGACGATCCACACCCGTCCACACTCGAGAATCACGTGATTGCCCACCATGTGCGCGCGATCGGCCTGAGGCGGGGACATGTCCTCCGCGCCATCCTCGGCCACCAGAACACGCCCGCCGCATGGCGCGACGATCGGGTCGCCAAAGATGACATACACCACGGGATCTGCCGGAATGAGCCCTCGGACTCGAAGACCCACGCGATCGATGCGCACGAGGTCCACGCCATAGCTCTGACCGCGATACGGTGCGAATCGCTCCCCCTCGAGCGTGCCCAGATGCGCGTTGATCAGGGTCTGGTTGCCGCCGTTCACCACGAGGTACGTGCCGCTTCGAAGGGGAAACGCCAGGTCGGCTGGCGCGCCTGGGGCCGTTCGGCCCGCAAGCGCCACTCCCACGATGCCAGCCGGGAGCACGGCAAGCGCTCCGGTCAGCACCGTGACGGTGCGCCCAAGGATGGCCCGCGGCCCAAGCAACCGCTGGTGGTGCCGACGTGACCCTCGAGCGACGCCCCCTGCGAGTAGTGCGCCGTAGATATAGGGAAGCCACCACGGGAGCACCAGCCAGAGGCCGGCGATCCCGATGGCGAGGACATACGTCGCGACGAGCACAGCGATCGCGATCCAGCGCGCCCGCGACGCGTGACGGCCGCGGCCACCTCTTTCGTGGAGTAACCGAAACGCAATACGACCTATGGCAACCAGTGTTGTGGCTCGATGGGGCGCGCACCGCGTCCTCGATGAGTCCCACGGCGGCGCCGCCGACCCCGGAGGTCATCGCGGCGCCCCCCAGAGGAGCCAGGCGCCAAGGGCGAGGTTCACGAGCGCTCCGATTCGCGCCTCGGGCCAGCCGAGGACGCACAGGATCAGCGACATGGCGGTCGCGGCCCACGCTGCCGCTCCCCACCACGGCAGGCGAAACAGCAGACCAACACTGGCGAGGGCGAAACCGATGGCCAGTGCAGCCCACATGAGTCCCATCACCTGGATCCCACGGTCACCCAGATTCAGTCGACCCGCCAGGATCGTGGTCTTGTACGGCAACTCCGCGAGCGAAGCCAACCGGAAGGACACCAGGAACCCGGGGAGATGGGCGACGCCATGCACGAACATCACGATAGCGGCGGCAATGCGCATAGCCGTTCGTACCGCATCAGGAGCACCGTGTCAAAACCTGAGGGCCATGTCATCACAGCTTCACTTCGCCGTCGTTCTCGGGCGATTGGGACCGCCCGAAGCGTCGACCGCCGGCCTTGATATAATGTAGCCACAAGGCTACAATCCAAAGCGATGGTCGAGGTGCGTCGGACGGAGCGCTTCGCGCGATGGATGCCCTGCGCGACGTGCGCAGCCGCGCACGGATCCAGGCGCGCATCGAACGCCTGGCAGCGGGCAATCCAGGCGACGTCGCACCGGTTGGTCAGGGAGTGTCCGAGTTGCGGATCGACGTTGGTCCAGGGTATCGCGTGTATTTCACCCGACAGGAGGCCGCGCGGTGATCATCCTCTTGGCGGGCGGCAGCAAACACACGCAGACCGCCGACGTCAGAGCCGCGCTGCAGGCGGCACGCGGCTTGTCGGAGTAGCCCATGAAGAAGAGAACTCTGACCATCCGGTACGATGTTGCCGAACATCTCAGGACGCCTGAGGAGATGGCCGCCTACCTCGAGGCATGCCTCGCAGAAGCTGACGGCGACGCGGCATTCGTCGCCAAGGCGCTTGGCGACATCGCACGAGCCAAGGGTATGAGCCAGGTGGCTCGAGATGCCGGGCTCTCGCGCGAAAGCCTGTACAAGGCCCTGTCGGGTGAGCGCAGCCCTGATTTCGATACCGTCCTCAGAGTGATGGCCGCACTCGGATTGAGACTGCATGCCGAAGCCGCCCAAGGCTGACCTGAGCGGTGCAGTGGTCCCGTACCTTCTGAACGGGTTCCTCAAGCAGCCAGTGGAGCATGGGGCGTGGGGAAGGCCAACTCGCTCATGGCCTCCGAACTCGCGTCGGCTCGACGCATTGATCGAGGAGGCCACGGTGGACGCCTACGGCGAGTCCGAGCAGGCCACCGCCTTCCTGACCATGCTCGAGGAACATCTGCCGCTTCCATTTGGTGCGATCGTTCTTGGCGAGCCCGTCGCCGTCGAGAAGATTGATCTCAGCGGCGCGGATGAACTGGTCGCCGTTTGTCGACGCCGCGGGAAGCGTCAGAAGGTACGACTGTTGGATCTCGAGCTGCCTGCCCCCCGGCCGAAAGGCGCCGAATGGGTCGCGGCGTACCACCGCTGGGCTCGGCGGCGGTAGGCACGTCAGCGACCGAAACCACACGAACCATCTTGGCCGAAACGACCGAGCGCGAGAAGTGGAGCGAGGTGAAGGCACGGCTCGAGGCCCTTGATCGGAAGGGCCTCGTATCGCTGATTGGCGACCTGTATGACGCGAGCGGTGCCAATCGCCGCTTCCTTCACTCGCGCCTCGCTCCCGGCAGCCGTGCCATCGAGGAGTACCGGCAGCTGGTCGCCGACGCTGTTGACGAACTAGTGCACGCGCTCGACGCTCGCGCCGCCCGAGCCAAGTCCGGCAAGGTTGACCGACGGTGATCGGGATGGAGGGGCGGTGCGGCTCGTCGCTCGCCCACGGGTGCAACCAGGTGCGAGGCGCCACGGCAGCGATGGCAGGTCGCTACCGCCCAAGGTCTACGCCGAATTGCGCCTCGCCTTGAGCCTGAAAGGCAAGCCGATTCCAGACTGCAGGGGCGAAGATCGCCCTCTTCAGGTCGCTGTTCCGCGGCCGAGAGGATGTCTATCCGCGGCGGTTCGAGAGTCGGAAGACCGGCAAGTCCGGCTACGCCCCGGACTGTGCGAACGAATGGGTGCGGGGTATCTGCGAGAAGCCGCGAATCAAGTGCGCGCTGAGTCCGCATCGCCGCTTCCTCCCGGTCACTGACGATGGCATTCGGTGGTATTTGTCCGGGCGAGACCGGCCGTTCGTTGCTGGCGCCTACCCGCTGCTGCTCGACGAGACCTGCTACTTGCTTGCCCTCGACTTCGACAAGACTGGCTGGCAGACCGACGTGATGGCGTTCGTGCCGGACTGTGGCCGCCTGGGGCTGAGCGGGCGCTGTCAATGACATTGAGACACCGAGGTCGAGTTAATTAAAGGAGCACCTGCGTCGATCACGATGGTGGTCGATCGGCGCGTGGCCTCGATCATTCGGCCAGGCGGTGGGCCGTTCAGTATGGCGATCGCGGCTCCTGGGGCATCCTGAGCCGTCGCCTTCTTGACGGGCGGGTTGATCCAGACAGCCGTCGGCAGATCGGCGGGATGGGGCCGCCCGTTCACGAAGCGCTCGGGATGCGCGGCATACGCGGCGGCGAGCACGCGGTCGCGATGCGCGCGGACGCCCGCGGCCTGGCCGAAGTGGACCACGGCGGGCGTGAGGAAGCCGAGCCCGCTGTGCTGATGGTCCTGGTTGTACCAGCGGAAGAACGCCTGGCCGAACGCGCGGCCGTCTTCGATCGATCCGAAACGCTCAGGGAATTGTGGACAGTACTTCAGCGTGCGGAACTGGGCTTCGGAAAACGGATTGTCGTTGGAGACCTGCGGTCGGCTATGGGTCTTCACGACGCCGAGGTCGGCCAGCAGCAGCGCGACCGGCTTGCTGCGCATCGACGTGCCGCGATCCGCGTGCAGCGTCAATTGTCCCGGCACGATGCCCTGCTTCGCGCACGTCTCGGCGATGAGCCGCTCGGCGAGCGCCGCGCTCTCGTGCGGCGCGATCATCCAGCCGACGACGTACCGGCTGAAGATGTCGAGGATCACATACAGATAGAAGTAGGTCCACTTCGCTGGGCCCAGCAGCTTCGTGATGTCCCAGCTCCAGACTTCGTTGGGGCGCGTGGCGAGCAACTCCGGCGTGGCGTAGTGGGGGCGCCGGACCTGATCGCGTCGCTCTTTGACTTCGTGCGCGGCGTCCAGGATCCGGTACATCGTGCGAGGCGAGCAGAAATAGGTGCCCTCATCGAGCAGGGTGGCATGGACCTGCGCTGGCGCTTGATCGATGAAGCGCGTGTGGAGGAGGTCCAACACGCCTTGCCGTTCGCCGGCCGCGAGCGCGCGCGGCGGCGTCGGGCGTGGGCGGGGGACCGCCACCGGTCGACGCCGCCGATACAGCGAGGCCCGCGGCACGCCCGATGCTCGACACGCCGGTGCCGTGCCCAGCGTGACCGCGGCCGCCTCGACTGCAGTCATCAATCGACCTCGTCGCTCTCGAACGGTATCAGGGGGATCTGGAGCAAGCTCGAAAGTTTTTTTTGGAAGTCGAGGAGCGCCTCCGCCTTCTTCAACCGCATGGTCAGGCGGCGGTTCTCCTGTTCGAGTTTCTTCATCTCGGGATGGACCGGTACCGCTTTCCGTCCACGTCGCTTCGGCGTCAGCCCCCGTTCGCGCTGCTGGCGCCAGGTGATGAGATGAGAGGAATAGAGGCCCTCTTTCCGCAGCAGCGCGCCGAGCTCGCCGTGTCGGGTACACGCGTCGGCTTTCCGCAAGATCTCCAGTTTGTAGGCGGTCGTAAAGCGTCGGCGCGCGTGGTGGGCCGGCACTTCGGGATCGGGTGAGGCCGGCGCGGGCACGCGCTCGAATGGGGAAGACCCTCCGCTCCGGGGCGCCTCGCTTCGCTCGTCGCCCCTCCGCTCCGGCTCTTCCCCATTCGACTGGTCTGTCAGCATCGAGCGGATCTTGGTCATCAACGTCCTGACACCTCCCCGCCCTGAACACTAATTACCGGAGAGGAAAGTGTCTCATCTATCTTGGCAGGGAGGGAGCGGCCTGGTCAGGACGTCCTCAACCTCCTGCTCGGTCACGTTGTGACCGGCGATGTGTGGCTCGCCGGTCGCGGGATCGATGAAGAAGCGCAGGAGCACGACCGATTGTATCGCTCACCGACCC
>JADZBZ010000119.1 GCA_020851835.1 Acidobacteriota bacterium | reverse complement strand
GCCGGCTGACATCGCACCCGGCCATCGATTCGACGCCGACGTGGTCCCCCAGCGGCACGCAAGTCGCCTTCACGTCCGACCGCTCGGGTTCGCCGCAGATCTACGTGGTGGCGCCCGACGGCACAGGCCTCCGCCGCCTCACCTACGAGTCGTACGCGGACCGCGCCACGTGGTCTCCGGCGCCGTACAATGAGATTGCGTTCGCGGCGCGGACGGGCCCCGGCTTCGACATCAAGATCCTCAGCCTCGCCGACGGCGTCACGCGCCAAATCACGTTCGGCGAGGGCACCAATGAGAGCCCGGCCTGGTCGCCCAACGGGCGGCACCTGGCGTTTGTGTCCACGCGGGCCGGGCGCAGCCAGATTTTCACCGTCGATCGGGACGGACGTAACGTTCGTCAACTGACGCGGGACGGCAACAATTTCACGCCCAACTGGTCGCCGCACTGAACGCAGACGGACCACGGGCCCGGCGCGGGCCGCAGGTGACTTGCACGGGCCGCCGATGGCGCAGATACAGTAGGGGCACGAATCACGGTGCCACGAGAGCGGAGAGACACATGATGAAGCGGATTCGACTGATGACACTGGCCGTGGCGACCGTACTGCTGGCGACGGTGCTGGCCGCCTGCGCGAAGAAGCCGGCGCCGGTGGTGCGGCCGATGCCGCCTCCGGCGGACGGCGCGTCGGCCATTCTGCCGGAGCCGCCGGCCCCGCCGCGGCCGGTGGACGAGCCCATTCCCGTGCCACCCGAGCCCGATGGCATCCGCGCGGGCGATCTGCCGGACGATCTCGACAGCCTGAACCGCCTGGGCGTAATCAAGCCGGTGTTTTTCGATCTGGACAGCTCCGACATCAACGCCGACGGCCAGCAGGTGCTCCAGGAAAACGCCGACACCATGCGGAAGAACCCTCGCTGGCAGATCACCATCGAAGGGCACTGCGACGAGCGAGGCACGGCCGAGTACAACCTCGCCCTGGGCGAGCGGCGCGCCCTGGCGGCCCGCACCTACCTGGTGTCCTTGGGGATTCCGGCCGAGCGTGTGCGCACGGTGAGCTACGGCAAGGAGTTCCCCTTCGAGCAGGGACACGACGAGGCGGCCTGGTCGAAGAACCGGCGCGCGCACTTCGTGATCACGGCGAAGTAAGCGGGTAACATGGTGGGCATGAGACGGCTTGCTCTCGTCGGCGCACTCGTGGCGGCCGGGCTGGCCTCCGCCGCCCTGCCCGCGGCCGCACAGTCGCGGCGCGAGATGCAGATGATGGCCGACATCCGGATGTTGCAGGAGCAGACCCAGCAGCTGCAGCAGCAGTTGGCGGCGGCCCTGGTGCAGATTGGCGACACGCTGAAGCAGCTCTCGGCGCGGGCCGACGACCAGAGCGAGGCAACCCGCAAGGGCTTTGCCGACCAGAAGCTCAACGTCGATCAGGTGGGCGGCGATCTGCGCGTCGTCAAGGAACGGGTGGACGAGACCAACGTCCGCATCACCTCGCTCTCGCAGGAGATCGAGGCGCTGCGGATCGCGATTCCTCGCTTTCCCCCGCCCCTGACGACCGATCCCACCGCTTCCGGGGATTCGGCCACCGCCGCGGTGCCGCCCCCGCCGGGCGGCCTGCCGGACCCGGGGCTGCCCGGCGACCAGGCGCCCGCTGCCGCGCTCCCGGCGATCAACCCCGGCATCTCGCCGCAGCGTTTGTACGACACGGCGTGGACCGACTACACGGCGGGTCAGTGGACGCTCTGCATCGAGGGGTTCAGCACCTACCTGCGCAGTTTCCCACGCAGCGAGGCCGCCGACGATGCGCAGTTCTACATCGGCGAGTGCAACTACGCGGACGGCAAGTACCCGGACGCGATGGACGCCTACAACCGCGTCATCGTGAATTTCCCTCGCGGCGACAAGGTGCCGGACGCGTACTACAAGCGAGGGATGGCCTTCGAGCGGATGGGCCAGATCGATCGTGCCCGTGAGTCATGGGAAACGCTGCTCAAGCTGTATCCCGACGCCGAAGTCGCGCGCCTCGGCAAGCAGAATCTGGATCGGCTCGCGCGCAGCCGGGGTCTCTGACGGTATCTCGGAATCTGCGGATCGTTCCATCGGTGTCATCCGCTCGACATCCACGGCATCACTTCGGCGTCATCGACAGGGGAAGCGACATGGGAAGCGTCAACAAGGTTCTGCTGGTCGGCAATCTCGGACGTGATGCGGAGGTGCGTCACACGCCGGGCGGCGCACCGGTCGCCAGCTTCAGCATCGCCACCACCGAGAACTGGACGTCCAAGGATGGCGAAAAGCACGAGCAGACCGAGTGGCATCGCATCGTGCTGTGGGGAAAGCAGGCCGAGACGCTGCAGCCGTACCTGACCAAGGGGAAGCAGATCTACGTCGAGGGCCGCCTGCAGACGCGCCAGTGGGAGAAGGAAGGCCAGAAGCACTACACCACCGAGATCAAGGCCGACCGCATCGTCCTGCTCGGGGGCGGGAGCCGCGGTGGCGAGCGCACCGAGCGTACCGACAGCGGCGGCTACCAGGATCCCATGAAGGAGCCTGCGGCCATCACCGACGACGACATCCCGTTCTAGAGGCGCGGGCGACGGGGCCGGGGACGCACGCCTCGCCGGAGTTCTCAGCTCCGTCCGTACCGGTCTTCCAGCCGCACCACATCATCGGTTTCCGGCGTCGACACTTCGAACACGTCGCTGTCCTCGAGTGCCGTCATGCGGTGGACGGTGGGCGGTGTCACGTGCACGGCCTGGCCGGGGCCAAGCTCGCGCCTGCTCAGGACGTCCCCCTCCTGGATCTCGAACAGGATGCGTCCACTGTGTACGAAGATGGTCTCGTCCTTCCTGTTGTGGTACTGCAGGCTGAGCGCGTGCCCCTTGTTCACGTGAATGAGCTTGCCGACATACCGATCGGTTTCGGCCCACCAGAGCTCGTACCCCCACGGCTTCTCCACTCGCTTCATAAACCCCTCTGCCTCCTCCGCCGCGGGCACGGCCCGGACGCGATGCTT
>JADZBZ010000118.1 GCA_020851835.1 Acidobacteriota bacterium | reverse complement strand
TCCGATCTCGAGCTGCGCGTGCAGGGACACCCGCTGGCGGCCGGCGAGGTCGTCGTCGTGGACGACAGCACGGCGCTGCGCATCAGCCGGGTAATCCCGCCGGCCGGCGCCGAGGTGTCGTGATGGTGCTCGCGCTGGCGCAAACCGTCCTGCCCGGGTCCGATCCGGTGCCGATCAGCGGCCAGGCCATCGCGGCCGTGGTCATCTCGCTGGTGGTGCTGGCGGCCGTCTCGTGGCTGCTCCGACGGGGCACGCTCGTGCGGCGATCCAAGCAGGCGGTCAGCGTCGAAACCGCGCTCGCCCTCGGCGAGCGCCGGTCGCTGGTGATCGTAGCCGTCGAGGGGCGCCGGCTCCTGCTGGGGCTCACGCCCGGGCAGGTCAGCCTCGTCACCGAATTGCAGCCGCCGTTTGCGGCGGAGCTCGAGTCGTCCGTCGAGAAGGGTGCGCCGTCGTGAAGACCCATTGGCGGTGGCTCGGCGCGGTGGCCGGGCTCGTCGTGCTCGGCTCGGCCGGGCTCGTCGCGCAGCAGCCCTCGCAGCTCGACCTGCAGGTGGACGGCGTCGGGTCGGTGTCGGCGCCGCTCCAGGTCGTGATCTTCCTGACGCTGCTCACGTTCATTCCGGCGGCGCTCGTAATCATGACCTCGTTCACGCGCATCGCCATCGTGTTCCACTTCCTGCGCCAGGCGCTCGGCACGCAGGAAATGCCGTCGAACCAGATGCTCGTGGGCCTGACCCTGTTCCTGACGGTGTTCATCATGGCGCCGGTGGGCCAGCGCGTGCACGAACTGGCGGTGGCTCCCACCCTCGAGGGACGGATGTCGGTGACCCAGGCGCTCGAACAGGGGGCGCCGCCACTGCGCGAGTTCATGCTCAAGCAGACGCGCGAGACCGACCTGGCGCTCTTCGTCGAGCTCGGCAAGGTGCCGCGTCCAGGAAAAGTGGACGACATCCCGATGCGGGTCGTCATCCCGGCCTTTGCCATCTCGGAACTGAAGACCGGATTCCAGATGGGGTTCTTCCTCTTCGTTCCGTTCCTGCTCATCGACCTCATCGTGTCGACCACGCTGCTGTCGATGGGCATGTTGCAGTTGCCGCCCGCCATGATTTCGCTGCCGTTTAAGATTCTGCTCTTCGTGATGATCGACGGCTGGAACCTGCTGGTGGCCTCGCTCGTGCGGAGCTTCATGTAGGGCGCGCGCGCCCGAGGTACGTCACATGTCCGAAGCCCTCGTCGTCGGTATCGTCCGGCAGGCCATCGAAACGGCCGTCATCGTCACGCTGCCCATGCTGCTGGCCGGGTTGATCGCCGGCGTCATGGTGAGCGTGTTCCAGACGGTGACGTCCATCCAGGACAACGTCCTGGCGTTCATCCCGCGGGCGATGGCCATCTTCCTGGTGTTCGCGCTGGCGTTCCCGTGGATGCTGCGCATCGTCACGGGCTTTTCGGCCGGGCTCATCCGGCGGCTGCCCGAGCTCGTGCGCTGATGGATCTCGATGCGCTCGTACGGATCGGTCTGCTGCTCGCGCGTCCGAGCATGCTGGTGATGACCGCGCCCACCTTCGGCGGGCACTCGGCGCCGCCGCACGTCCGTGTCGGCCTCTCCGCGCTGCTCGCCATTCTGGCGCTGCCGCTCGTGCCCGTGCCCGTGGTGCCGGGCCTGGCGGCCCTCGGCGTGGTCGTCATGCGCGAGCTGGCCATCGGGCTGGCGCTCGGCCTCTCGGTGCGGGCCATCCTGGCGGGCGCGGAGCTGGGCGGCCACATCACGAGCGGGCAGTTGATGCTCTCCTACGGCTCACTCATCGATCCACAGGGCGGCGCGCGCAATACGCTGCTGGCTACGCTCTACGGGAACCTCGCGCTCCTCACCTTCTTCGTCATCAACGGCCACCACATCCTGCTGCGCGGGCTCGCCGCGTCCTATCAGGCGCTGCCGATCGGTATGGGCGCGATCGACGGGTCGCTCGCCACGAGCGTCATGCGGTTGCTTGGCGTGGTGTTCGTCTTCGGGCTGCGCTTGGCGGCCCCCATCATCGTCGTAATGCTGGTGGTGGAACTGGCCACGGGTCTGGTGTCGAAGGCCGCACCCGCCCTGAACCTGATGGTGGTAGGCACGCCGGTGCGGCTCATCGTGGGGCTGCTCACCGTGGCCGCCATCGTGCCGCAGATTCCCGGCGTCACGGCGCGCTTCGTGACCGCGGCGCTCGAGGCCGGGCGCGCGCTCGCGCAGGCGTTTCGCTGAGGGGCCATGGCCGACCAGTCCACGGGCGAGAAAACCGAAAAACCCTCTGCGAAACGTCTCAAGGACGCACGCGAGAAGGGGCAGGTCGCGCGCAGCCAGGACCTGGTGGCCGCCATGGGCCTGCTCGGCGTGACCTTCGCCCTGGCCCGCACCGGCTCCACCGGTTTCGGGCGACTCGAGCGGAGACTGGCCGACGCCCTCTCTCATCTCGGTGAATCGGCTCGCGCCACGATTGCTTTACACGACCTCGCCAACATGGCCGTCAGCGACCTGGTGCTGCTCGGCATGGTGGCCGGGCCCTTTCTGCTGGCCGCAGCCGTCGTGGCGCTGGCCGGCAACTTCTCGCAGACCGGCTGGGTGTTCGCGCCCGATCGGCTCACGCCCGACTGGTCGCGGCTGAGTCCGGCGCACGGCCTCTCGCGGCTCAAACCCTCGCAGTCGGGTCTCGACTTGATCAAGACCATGCTGGCGGCCACCATCGTGGCAGTACTGGCCTGGCAGGTGATCCGCGAGGTGATGGGTGACGCGCCGCGGCTGGCCTGGCTCGGCACGGGCGTGGCGGCCCGGGCGGGCTGGTCGCACCTGCAGCACCTCCTGACCCAGGCGGGGCTGGCGCTGGTCGCGCTGGCCGGGGCCGATTACGGCCTGCAGTGGTGGCGGCACTACGCCTCGATGAAGATGACCAAGCAGGAGCTGCGCGACGAGGCCAAGTCGAACGACGGCCGGCCCGAGGTGAAGGCGCGCGTCCGCAAGGTGCAGCGTGAAATGACGCGCAAGCGCATGATGACCGCCGTCAAGACGGCCACGGTGGTGGTCACCAACCCCACCCACTACGCCGTCGCGCTCGAGTACAAGCGCTCCGGCATGTCGGCACCAGTCGTCGTCGCCAAGGGCCGCGACCTGCTCGCCCAGCGCATCAAGAAGATCGCGCGCGAAGCCGGCGTGCCCCTGGTCGAGAACGTCCCGCTCGCGCAGGCCCTCTACAAGGGCGCCGAGGTGGGCGACGAAATCCCCGGACCGCTCTTCGGCGCCGTGGCCGAGATTCTCGCCTATCTCATCCGGATCAAACAGCTGCAGCTGTAGGTGACCATGTCCACATCCGTCTCCACGCCGTTCCGTCCGTCGCACCTGATGGCGCCCGCCGCGCTCATCGCGGTAGTGCTCCTCATGGTGGTGCCCCTGCCGACGATGCTGCTCGACATCCTGTTGTCGGTAGACATCGGGCTGTCGGTGGTGCTGCTGCTCACGGTCGTCTACCTCAAGCAGCCAGTCGAGTTCTCGGTGTTCCCCTCGCTCCTGCTGCTGCTCACCCTGGTGCGCCTTTCCCTCAACGTGGCCTCGACGCGTCTCATCCTCATGCACGGGCACGAGGGCGTGGATGCCGCCGGCCACGTCATCATGGCCTTCGGTCAGTTCGTCGTCGGCGGCAACTTCGTCGTGGGCGTCGTCATCTTCCTGGTGCTGGTCGCCATCCAGTTCCTGGTCATCAACCATGGCGCGGTGCGCATCTCGGAAGTGACCGCACGCTTCACGCTGGACGCGATGCCGGGGCGGCAGATGGCCATCGATGCCGACCTCGCCGCCGGTGTCATCGACGACACCGAGGCCCGGACCCGGCGCGATCGGGTGCGGCGCGAGGCCGACTTCTACGGCTCCATGGACGGCGCCATCCGCTTCACCCAGCGCGACGCGCTGGCCGCCGTGCTCATCACGGCCGTCAACATCGTCGCCGGCCTCATCATCGGGGTGGTCCAGCACCAGCTCGACCTGGCGACCGCCGCGCAGACCTACACCATCCTCACCGTCGGTGAGGGCCTCGTCACGGCGATTCCCGCGCTGCTGGTATCGATGTCGGGTGGTCTCATCACCACGCGCGCCGGCTCCGAGTCGAACCTGGGCGAGGAAGTGGCCGATCAGCTCTTCGCGCGGTCCAAGCCCATCGCCTTTGCCGCCGGCGTGCTGCTGCTGCTCGCGCTGATTCCCGGGCTCCCGAAGCTGGCGTTCGTGACGGTGGCGGCGTGCCTCGGCCTGGTCGCCTACGCCAACCGCCAGGCCGCCGAGGCCGAGGAGGCCTCACCCGCGGCGCCGGCTCCGCCGCCCGATGCCATCGACCACGCCGTCACCGTGGATGCGCTCGGCGTCGAAGTGGGCTACGCGCTGGTCGGGCTGGTGGACGAGAAGCAGGGCGGCACCCTGCTGTCGCGCGTGCGCGCCATCCGCCGGCAGATTGCCACCGAGACGGGCGTCGTGGTGCCGCCGGTGCACGTGGCCGACAACCTGCAGCTCGGGCCCCGCGCCTACTCGATTCTCGTGAAGGGCGTCGAGGTGGCGCGCGGCGAGTTGTTCGCCGATCGCCTGCTCGCTATCAACCCCGGTACGGCCGACATCGCACTCGAGGGCACGGCGACGCGTGAGCCTGCCTTCGGGCTGCCGGCCGTGTGGATCAACCAGGACCAGCGCGATCGTGCGTCGGCCGCGGGGTTCACGGTGGTCGATCCGACCACGGCGCTCTCCACCCACCTCTCCGAGACCGTACGCACCTTCCTGCCCGACCTGCTGACCCGGCAGCAGACCAAGGAACTGGTGGACCAGGTGGGCGAGTCCTCGCCGAAGCTCATCGAGGAGCTGGTACCGAAGATCGCGTCGATTGGCGACATCCAGAAGGTGCTGCGCCAACTGCTCCGCGAGCGCGTGCCCATTCGCGATCTCACGACGATTCTCGAGGCCATCGCCGACGCCATGCCCGGTAGCAAGGACGCCGACCAGGTGGCCGAAGCCGTGCGCGCCGCCATCGGCCGCGCCATCTGCCGGCCCTACCAGACCGAAAAGGGCGAGTTGCCGACGATTGCACTCTCGCCGTCGCTCGAAGAACGGCTGGTGTCGGCGATGGTCCGCACCGAGCAGGGTGTGGTCCTCGCCATCGACCCCGGCCAGGCGCAGCGGCTGGCCAGCCGCCTCGCCGAGCTCATCGCCGGGGCAGTGGCACAACCTGTGCTTCTCTGCACGCCAGTGCTCCGCCCTCACATCTGGCGATTGTTCGCTCGCGTTCTCCCCCACCTCGGGGTCGTCTCGCACAACGAGGTGCCACCGCAGATTCACGTCGCGGCGATTGCCACGCTGGATTGATATGAAGGTCAAGAAATACCGCCAACCGACGGTGAGAGACGCGCTTCGCACCATCCGTGAGGATCTGGGCGCCGAGGCGCTCGTGGTCTCCACCGACATGGTCGCCGCCCGCGGCTGGCGCGGCTGGATCGGCCTGCGCGACGTGCAGGTCACCGCCGCCCTGCCCGCCGCGCCGGTATCCGGCCGGCCGGCCGTCGCCGAGGGTCGGTCCGCCGACACCCCCCTGTCGACGCGAGGGGGCCTGGTGGCCCGCCTGCTGGCCAGCGGTCTGGACCGCTCGATGGCCGAGCGCGTGGCGACCGCCGCCACCGACGCCGAATGCCGCGGCGCGTCGCTGCCCGAACTCCGGACGCTGCTGGCCTCGCAGCTGGGCAAGCTCACCACCGGTGACGAGCCCTACGCGCGCGTCGAGGTGTTCATCGGCCCCCCGGGGGTCGGCAAGACCACGACCATTGCCAAGATCGCCGCGCAGGAACGGGCCCGCCGGGGGCGCACGCTCGGCCTGGTCGGCGCCGACGCGTTCCGCGCGGGCGCGGTCGAGCAGTTACGCACCTACGCCAGCATCATCGGCGCACCGTTCCGCGTGGCGCGCAGCATCGAGGAACTCGACACGGCGCTCGAGAAGGGCCGCCACTCCCTGCTGGTGGACACGGCCGGGCGCTCGCCGAAGGACGGCGGGCTGCGCGACCTCCGGCGGCTGCTCGGCACGCGGCGCGGGGTGCGCACGCACCTGGTGATAGCCGCCGACACCAGCGCTACGACGGCGCGGCGATTGCTGGACGCGTATCACGACGCACGACCCGATCGGATTGTCATCTCGAAGGTGGATGAAGCCGAGACGGTGGCGCCGCTCCTGGCGGCGGTGGCAGACCGGGGAATTCCCGTGTCCTACCTCACCACCGGGCAGCGGGTGCCCGAGGACCTGGATCGCGCCACGCCGGCCGCGCTGGCCGGTGCGCTGCTGCGGGATGGAGAGTGGGGCTGGGCGGCGGCTTCGTGCTGACGTTGGCAAGTCCCCAGGCGAACGGAACGGAGACGGAGACGCTGGACATGCGCAGGATGCCACCGCCCCCAGGCGCGGATCTGGACACACGCGACAAGCTCGTGATGGAGCACGTCGGGCTGGTCAAGGCCATGGCCGGCCGGCTCGCCAACCGCCTGCCGTCGCAGGTGGAGGTGTCGGAGCTCATCAGCGTGGGCGTGCTCGGGCTCATCGACGCCGCGGGCCGCTTCAACCCGGCGCTGGGCGTCCCCTTCAGCGCCTTCGCGCGCCGGCGCATTCACGGCGCCATGCTCGACTCGCTCCGGGACCTCGACTGGGCCCCGCGCGCGCTGCGCAAGATGCGCCGCGACGTGGACGCCACGATGGCCCGCCTGCGCAGCACGCTGGGCCGCGAGCCCGAGTCGGCCGACATCGCCGCCGCGCTCAACGTCCCCGAGGCCGAGTACGACCGCATGCTCGACCAGTTGCGCGGCGCCGACCTGGCCACCATGCGCCAGGCGTCGGCCGACGGCGACGGGCCCGGCGCGCTCGAGGTGGCGGTGGACCCCGGCGAGGGGCCGCACCACACGCTCGAACGCCGGGAGCTGCGCGAGCACCTGGCGCGCGCCATCGTCCATCTGCCCGAGCGCGAGCGGCACATCCTCGCGCTCTACTACGAGGAAGAACTCACGCTCGCCGAGATTGGCGAGGTGATCGGCGTCGGCGAGTCGCGCGTCTCGCAGTTGCGCACCCAGGCGCTCGCGCGGCTCCGCTCGCTCCTCTCCGAAGCCTTGCAGCGCAAAGGGACGCACTAGCCATGGGCAAGATTCTCTCGCAGGACGAAATCGACGCCCTGCTCGCCGTCCCGGGCTCGGCCCCCCCGCGGCGCCCCAGGACGAGCGACGACAGCGGTGCCATCCGCTACAACTTCCGGCGGCCCGATCGCGTGTCGAAGGAGCAGATCCACTCGCTGCACTTTCTGCACGACCGCTTCGCGCGCAACGTATCGACCTCCCTGTCCGCTTACCTGCGGTCCATCACCGAACTGTCGGTGGTCTCGGTCGAGCAGTTCGCCTATTCCGAGTTCCTGATGTCGCTGGCCGACCCGACAGCCTTCTACGCGCTGTCGATTCCACCCCTCGACGAACTGGGCGCGCTCGAGATCAACCCGATCGTCGCTTTCGCGATGATCGACCGCATGCTGGGCGGCGCGGGGCGGGCCGTGGCGCCACAGCGGGCCCTCACCGACATCGAGCAGAACGTCGCCGACTCGGTGGTGAAGATTCTCCTCGAATCGCTGTCCGAGACCTGGCGCCCCATCGTGGACGTCACCTTCGAGATTCGCGGACGGGAAACGCGCCCGCAGATGCTGCAGGTGGCGGCGCCCAACGAGACTGTCCTCATGGTCGCCTTCGACATGACGGTGGGCGATGCGCGCGGCATGGTCAACCTCTGCCTGCCGGCCACCATCGTCGAGACCACCGGCGGCCAGTTCGCGCAGGCCTGGAACCGCCAGCGGCGCGAGCCGACAGCCACCGAGCGCAAGTGGGTGCACGACCACCTGTCGCGGACGTTCATGTCGGTGAGTGCCTCGATCGAGTCGCGCCTGACGACCCGCGTTCTGCTCGACATGAAGAACGGCGACATCGTGTCGCTCGGAATTCCTTCGCACCGGCTCGTGGACATCCACGTGGGCCGGACGCTGAAGTTCAAGGGCCGTATGGCCATCGACGACGGACGGGTCGGCGTGCACATCGAAGAGCACTGTGACGGCGCGACCGGAATGGGAGCATGAGATGACGACACCGTTGACCGCGGCCGTGGTGGCCGAGGCCCTCCTGACCGAACTGGCTGCGGCCGTGGACGCGGCCGTGGGCGGTGCCGTCGCCGCGCCGGCGGCCTCGCCGGCATCGGGCGACGGCTGGCGGCTTACCGGAGCGGTGGGCGGTGCGCGACGCGGCACCATCCGCGCCTGGTTCGACCTGGGGGGCGCCGAAACGCTCGCCCGCCGCATGACCGGCGCCGAGGCGCCCGAGCAGGCGACGATCACGGCGCTGTTGCGCGATCTGTGGGCGCAGGCAGGTGCGGCCCTCGGCGCCCGGCCCGAGTTCGCCGGTGTCACGCTGACGTTCGGCACGGCCGAGCCGACCGGGGCACCCGACAAGGCCCTCGTGTACGACCTGCGCGCCGGCGACGTGACGGCGCGCGTGGCCGTGTTGGCTGAGCTGGTCACGGCCGACGCCTGGGCGGGTCCCGAGAACCTCGACGTCGTGCTCGACATCGACCTGCCGCTCGTCGTGCGCTTCGCTCGGACGACCATGTCGATCCGGTCGCTCTCCACTCTCGGGCCCGGCAGCATCGTGGACATGGAGCGGTCGCCCGACGACCCGGTGCAGATTCTGGTGGGCGATCGCGTGATCGCTCGCGGCGAAGTGGTAGTGGTGGGCGGCAACTACGGCGTCCGGATCACCGACTTGACGAGCCCCGCGGAGCGGGTGCGGCTGGAGGCGTGAAGTGTCGACGTCCGACGTGTTGACCTACGGAGTGGCAGCGGTGGCGGCGGTGGCGCTCGTCGAGGCACTGGTGCTGCTGCGCCTGTCGAGGGCGCTAGGCGCGGTGACGCGCTTCAGCGAGCGGCTCGCGCACCTGGCCTCGGCCCTGGAACTGCTCACCGACACCACCGAGGCCGGCCTGACCAACGTCGCGCACGAGCTCGAGCGCAGTGCCGCCCCGAGAGCGGCGCGGTCGGGG
Organism: Acidobacteriota bacterium; assembly: GCA_020851835.1. GTDB lineage: Bacteria > Acidobacteriota > Vicinamibacteria > Vicinamibacterales > UBA2999 > VFZN01. Next base: position 13,866 of record JADZBZ010000118.1, on the reverse strand, counting down.
CGTGGCGCCACCGCTCGCCGCATCGCCGGCGCCGTGCGGCGCGGACGCTCGCTCGAGGACATCGCCACGAGCGAGGGCATTTCGGAAAGTGAAGTGCGCCTGCACATCCAGCTCACCAACCCGGAAGGAGCCGGCCATGGCGAGATGCGCGGTTGAGACCTGCGGGCGCTGGTGCCCCGACCTGCTCGTGAATCGCGGCATCGGCGCGCGCGTGGACGACGAGTGGTTCTGCTCGCGCGCGTGCATCGAGCGCATGGCCCGTGAGCGTCTGGCCGGCACCCCTCGGGGCGCCGCCGGTCTGCCCGCGGTGCCGCACGTGCGTCTCGGCGCGCTGCTCACGGCGCAGGGCAGCTGCGACGCCGCCACGTTGGCCGAAGCGCTCGTGGCCCAGCGCCAGTCGCACCGGCGCCTCGGCGAGCAGCTCCTCGCCATGGGGGCGGCCGACGCCGGCACCGTGCTGAGGGCGCTGGCCACGCAGTTCAACGCGCGCTGCCTGCCCACCTTCGATGCGACCGCGGTCCGGCAGGCCCCCGGCGGGCTCTCGCCCGACGCGGTGCGCGCCCTGGGGCTGGCGCCGATCAGCGACCCGGTCGAGGGCCGCGTGCGCGTCGCCTGCCCGGCGCCGGTGCCCCGCCGCGCGTTGGGCGCCTTTCGCCAGCTCACCGGCTGGACCCCTGAGGTCTACCTCGTCAGCGACGAGGACTGGGCGGCCATTCTCTCGAACTACGGCGCCGACACGGGCGATACGACGCCCGCGCCGCAGTCCGAGTTCGTTTGCACGACGAGCTTGACCGACGCCGCCGCGCGCATCGCGGCCGCCGCCGCGCGCGGGCGGCGCACCACCGTCACCGAAGCCCGATGGGACGACTACGCCTGGGTGCGGGTCCAGGGCCCTGGGCTGGTCGAGGATGTCTGTCTCGCGCTGGCGGACGCGCGAACCACCACCGAGGAGGCGCCATGGCCGGCGGCTACTACGTCGCGCTGAGCGGGATGCGCACGCGCATCGATCAGCTCGATCGCCTCGCCGACGAGATTGCCAACTCGAGCACGCCGGGGTTCAAGGGCGAACGCGCCGGGCACGAGAAGGCGCCGCGCCCGACCTTCGCGGCGGCGTTCGAGACCGCCATCGACGTGACGATGGGCGGCCGGCGCCTCGACACACGGGCCGGCACCATCGTCAACACCGGCCAGGAACTCGATATCGCCCTCGCCGGCGACGGCTTCCTGGCCGTCGAGACACCGGCCGGGACACGCTACACGCGCAACGGCCACCTCGCCCGCCAGCCCGACGGCACCATCACCACCACCGAGGGCGCCCCGGTTCTCGGCGAGGAGGGACCCATCAAGGTCGGAACCGGCCCCGTCCAGATCGAAGCCGACGGCACCGTCCGGAGCAGCGGTGTGGTCGCGGGCAGGCTGAGCGTGGTGGAGTTCGCCGATCCCAGGGGGCTGGTGCGCGAAGGCGGGGCGCTGCTGCGGGCCGGCGAGGGTGCGGCCCCCAACGCGGCGGCGCACCCGGTCGTGCGCGCCGGATCGCTCGAGCAGTCGAACGTCTCGGTCGTCGAGCGCATCGCCGAACTCACCAACGTGTCCCGGAACTTCGAGGCCCTGCAGCGGGCCGTCTCGGTGCTGATGAACGACATCGACGGACGGACGATCGATTCGATCGGCCGGCGCTAGGCCGGAGGAGACTGATTCATGATTCGCGCACTCTACACGGCGGCCAGCGGGATGAACGCCCAGCAGGCCAACATCGACAACGTGGCGCACAACATCGCCAACGTGAACACCTCGGGCTTCAAGAAGACCCACATGCAGTTCGAGGACCTCGTCTATCAGGAAGCACGGGCGGCGGGGTCGCCGACCTCGGTCGCCGGCGAGAGCCCCGTGGGCCTGGCGACGGGCCTCGGCACGCGGCCGCTCGCCTCGGCGCGCGACTTCAGCTCGGGGAACCTGCGCGCCACCAACGCCCCGCTCGACCTCGCCATCGAAGGGGACGGCTTCTTCCAGGTGACGCTCCCCGACGGCAACACCGGGTACACGCGAGCCGGCGCGCTCGTGCGCGACTCGCAGGGCCTACTGGTGACGATGTCCGGCTATCCGGTGGAACCGCAGGTCACCGTGCCCGAGAACGCCACGTCGGTGAGCATCTCGCGCGAAGGCATCGTCTCGGCAGCCATCGCCGGGCAGAGCGCCGCGCAGCAGCTCGGCACGATCGAGCTGGCGACGTTCCAGAACCCCGCCGGCCTCAAGGCCGAGGGCGGCAACGTCTTCACCACCACCACGGCCTCGGGCGAAGCACAGACCGGCACGCCCGGCACCGACGGCCGCGGCACCATCGCGCAGGGGTTCCTCGAGGACTCGAACGTGAGCGTGGTGGAGGAAATGGTCAACATGATTCTCGGCCAGCGCGCCTACGAGGCGAATTCGAAGGTCATCAAGGCCGCCGACGAGATGCTGGCGCAGGTCAACAACCTGGTGCGGTGATGCGCGTCCTTTTCCTCTGCCTCGTCGTCGTGGCCGCCGCCCCCGTGGCTGCGGACGAGCCGCCCGAAGACGCCGCCGTGCGCAACGCCATCGTCGCCGCGGTGCGCGCGCGCATGGGCGAGGATGCGGAGGTCGAGATCGACACGCTGCGCCTGCCAGCCGGCTGGTCGCACACCGACGTGCAGGCGCGCCCCGACCCCAGCGCCAGGCTGGGAGCGGCCGTGCGCTTCTCTCTCGGCACGACGCCGGACAGGCCGGGCGCCGCCACGGCGTGGACGGGCGCCGCCGAAGCTCACCTGCGCGTCGTGGTCGAGCACCTCCACACGCGCCACGCCGTGTCGCGCGGCGCGACGCTCGGCGGCGAGGACGTCGAACTGGTGCGCCACGAGGTGGACGGTCCGCTGCGGGCGTGGCCGGGGGCCGAGGCCGTGGGCCGCAGCCGCGCCCTGCGCGACTTCGCTCCGGGCACCTGCCTGGCGCGCAGCAGCCTGGCGGTCGTGCCGCTGGTGCGGGCCGGTCAGGACGTGCGGGGAATGGCCCGTATCGGCGGCGTCGAGGCCGAAGCGATGCTGGTGGCCGGCGACCCCGGCGACGTGGGCGACGTGATTCGGGTGGTCAATCCGCAGAGCCGCCGCGCGCTCAAGGCGCGCATCGTCGGAGCGGGCGCGGTCGAGGTGATTCATGACTAGAACACTGTTGATGGTCGTCGCGCTGGCGGCCCTGCCCGCCGCCGCGGGGGCGGATCAGAAGAAGGGCGAGGCGAAGGCCCAGGCGCCCGGCGGCAGCGACAACTACGACGAGCTCGTCGCGAAGTACCTCGAGGAGGCACGCCTGACCGCGGCCGGGCCGCGGCCCGAGGCTGGCGCCTGGATGAACGGCCTGCTGGGCGAGTTGCGGGCGCAGCGCGTCAACGACCTCGTCACGGTGCGGGTCGAAGAGGTCATCAGCGCCAGCGGCACGGCCGACTCGACGCTGTCCAAGAAGGGCACGGCCTCGGCCGGCGTGGGCAGCTTCTTCGGCGCCGAGAAGCTGGCGCCCGGCTCGGTGGATCCCAACAACCTTGCGGCCCTGAAGACGGGCACCGACTTCAAGGGCGCCGGCACGACGACACGTGCGGGCACACTGAGTGCCACGATCACGGCGCGCGTGGCCGAGGTGCTGCCCAACGGCGACCTCGTCATCGAGGGCGTGCGAGAAATCGATATCAACGGCGACCGCCAGATCATCGTGCTCACCGGCGTCGCGCGGGTGGTGGACATCCACCCGGGCAACGTCCTGCCCTCGTCGGCCATCGGACAGCTGCGCATCCGCTACTTCGGCCGGGGGCTCATCAAGGACAGCCTCTCGCCGGGCTGGCTCGTCCGGATTCTCAACAAGATCTTCTGAAGAGGCACGCGATGCGAACCCTTGCACGTGACTGGCGGATGGCCCTGGCGCTGGCCGCCCTGCTGACCGCGCCGCTATCAGCCCGCTCCGGTGCCCGTCTCAAGGACGTGGCCTCGCTGGAGGGCATCGCCGCCACGCCGCTCATCGGCTACGGCCTGGTCGTGGGGCTCAACAAGACCGGCGACCGGCGGCAGACCATCTTCTCGACCCAGTCACTCGTCAACATGCTCGAGCGCCTCGGCGTGTCGGTGCCGGCCGGCCAGGTGAAGATCGAGAACATCGCGGCGGTGCTGGTGACCGCCGAACTGCCCGCCTACGCGCGGGCCGGCGCCCGCATCGACGTCACGGCCTCGTCGGTGGGCGACGCACGCAGCCTGCAGGGCGGTACGCTGCTCGCCACGCCGCTGCGCGGACCGGAAGGCCAGGTCTACGCCCTGGCACAGGGGCCGCTGTCGATTGGCGGGTTCGGGGGCGGGGGCGGCGGCAACAGCGTGGCCGTCAACCACCTGACCGTCGGCCGTGTGCCGAGCGGCGCCCTGGTCCAGGTGGCGAGCGCGATGGCGCTTCCCTCCTCCGACACCCTGGCCCTGTCGCTTCGCGAGCCCGACTTCGTGAGCGCATCGCGCGTGGCCCGGGCCGTCAACGACGAGATGGGTGGAGAAACCGCGAAGGTGCTGGACCCCGGCACCGTGCTGGTCCGCGTCCCCGAGCAATACAAGGGTGCCGTGGCCGACCTGATGGCGCGCATCGAAACCCTGCCGGTCGACACCGACGCGCCCGCGCGCGTGGTGATCAACGAGCGCTCGGGCACGGTCGTCGTCGGCGGCGCCGTCCGCCTCGGGCCGGCCGCCGTGGCGCACGGCAACCTGTCGGTGCGCATCAGCACCAAGTTCGAGGTGTCGCAGCCCGCGCCGCTGTCGCGCGGCGGCGACACGGCCATCGTCCCCAACGTCGATGTGGACGTGCGCGAGCAGTCGGCGCGCCTGGTGACGCTCGAAGATGGCACCACGCTCGACGCGGTGGTCGGCGCGCTCAACGCGCTCGGCGCCACGCCGCGCGACATTATCGCCATCATGCAGGCGCTCAAGGCGGCCGGGGCCTTGAGGGCGGATATCGTGATTCTCTGAGCGACGACGATGCAGACCAACGACGTGACGGCGATTCTGGGCAGCGGACGAGCCGCGGGGACGACGCCGGCCGATGCCGAGCGGACGAAGGTCCGCGCCCTGGCCGAACAGTTCGAGTCGATGCTGCTGGCGCAGATGCTGCGCGAGATGAAGCAGGCCATGACGCCCGACGCCGAAGACCACGGCCTGGGCGGCCAGATGATGGGTGACACCATCACGACGGAGCTGGCCCTGTCGCTGGGCCGCTCGGGTAGCCTCGGGCTGTCGGAAATGGTGGGCACGGCACTGGCGCGGCTCGGCGCCGACCCGGCCGCAGCGGCGGAGGAGACCGTGCCGGTCGAGACCGCGCCATCGGCTCCGCTCCTCCCGGTCTCGGTGATGCCGGCCCTCACCGCCCCGCCGGCCGCCGTCACGTCACACTACGGCTGGCGGACCGACCCGCTCAACGGCCAGCACCGCTTCCACGCCGGGCAGGATCTGCGCGCGGCCTACGGGCAGGACGTGCGCGCCGCCACCGACGGCGTGGTGACGTTTGCCGGCGAGCAGTCCGGCTACGGCCTGGTCGTGGTGGTCAGCCACGCCAGCGGCCTCGAAACACGCTACGCGCACCTGTCGACCGCCGAGGTCGCCCCGGGCGATCGCGTCAATGCTGGCAGCGTAATTGCACGGTCCGGCAACAGCGGCCGCACGACTGGTCCCCACCTGCACTTCGAGGTGCGACACCAGGGCCAGCCGGTAGACCCGGCCCAGGTTGCGGGCCTGGTTTCGGTGATTGGGCCCATGGACACGGCGGCGGAGTGATTGCGTGGCAGGGCAGCCGGCTAAAGAATATCGGGAGGATGGCCGATTTCCTGACATATCGGCTCAGGCGACCCCGGGCACCGGCCCTGCTTGTGAAAGTGAAGGACGATGAAAATCGACACCAATCGGACCAACCTCGACTCGCTCGGCACCGTCAAGCCAGATGCCACCGACGCGGCGGCCCCCTCGTCGGCGACCCGGACCGGCCAGGCCGGGCGTACCGATGAAGTGCAGCTCTCGCCCGGCGTCCAGCTGGCCGGCGCTGCCGTCAAGGCTGCGGCTGGCGCGCCCGACGTGCGGCCCGCCGAGGTCGAGCGCGCCCGGGCGCTGCTCGAGTCCGGGAAACTCGGCGCCGACCCCTACTCCCTGGCCGACGTGCTGATCGATCTCGCGGTGGGCGAGAAGTAGAGCGCGTCATGGCAGCGTTCGACGCGACCGTTCGGCTCAACACCTCGCTCGACGAGGTGGCGGCGGCACTGGCAGCGCCGGACGCCGACGCGCTTCTGGCCGCCGAGGGCGGCCTGGCTTCGGCGCTGGCCGAACTGAGCGGTCCGATCACCGCCGATCCTGCCGACCGGGCGCGCCTGGCCACCGAGGTGGCCCGCGCCCGCGCCGGGCTGGCGCGGTGCCGCATCCTGGGGGCGGCCATGGCCGACACCGCCCGCATCGCCCTGGCCGCGCAGGGCGTCATGGCCGACTACAGCCGGTCGGGTGCACCCTCGGGCACCGCCGGCGACTCCCGCGGGCGACGCCTGCGCACGAGGTTCTGATGTCGGGCCTGTTCAGCATCCTCACGATGACCTCACACGCCCTCGACGCCCAGCGCGCCGGGCTGAGCGTGACGGGCAACAACATCGCCAACCTCAACACCGAAGGCTACTCGCGCCGCGCGCTGCTGCTCGCCGAGTCGCTGATTGGCGGCGTGGAGGTCCAGGGCATCCGCGCCCGGCGCGACCTGCTGCTCGAGGCGCGCGTCCGCCAGGAGATTCCCGCCGAGGCCCGCGAGGCGGCGCTGGCCGACTCGCTCAGCGTCGTCGAGACGGCACTCGGCCGGTCCGGCGAGTCCATCGACGGACGGCTGTCGGCCTTCTTCGACGGCTTCTCGGCCCTGGCCTCCGACCCCTCCTCCACGGTCGCCCGCGACGGCGTGCTGCAACAGGGCCGACTGCTCGCCCGCTCGTTCAACGACATGGCCGCCAGGCTCACCTCGGCCCGCCGGGATGCCGACACCCAGGTTCGCGCCGGCGTCAACGAGGTCAACGCCCTCGCCACGCGCGTGGCTCGCCTCAACCAGGCCATCGGGGGCGCCATCGGCGGCGACGCCGAAGCCCTGCGCGACGAGCGCGAAGTGGCACTCCAGCAGTTGGCCGAACTGGCCGATGTCTCGGTGCTTCACCGCGACGACGGCGCCGTGGACGTCTCCATCGCGGGCGGCCGGGCGCTGGTGGTCGGCGCGGACACCTATCCGGTGGAAGTCACCAGCACACCGCCCGCGGGGCTCGCGTCGCTGTCGATTGGCGGCGCGGACATCACGACCTCCATCGCGCGCGGCCGGCTGGCCGGTGCGCTCGACGCCCGCGACACGCGCCTGCCGGCCTACCAGGCCCGGCTCGACGAGCTCGCCTACGGCGTGGCGCAGTCGGTGAACACGGTGCACCAGGGCGGCTTCGACCTGAATGGCAACCCCGGCCAGGCCTTCTTCGCTCCGCTGGCTGGCGTGGCCGGCGCGGCTGCGGCCCTGCAGCTCGATGCCGCCATCGACGCCGATCCGACACTGGTTGCCGCCTCCGGCACGGGCGCGCCCGGCGACAACCAGACCGCGCGCGCGCTGGCCGACCTGCGCGACACCCGCACCATGTCCGGGGGAACGGCGACCTTCAGCGAGAGCTGGGGACAGCTCGTCTACCGCGTGGGCAGCGATACACAGACGGCGCGAGCCGAACAGCAGAGTCGCCATGAGGTGGTCGCCCAGGTCGCGCGTCTGCGCGACCAGGTGTCGGGCGTCTCGCTCGACGAGGAATCCGCCAACATGCTCAAGTTCCAGCGGGCCTACGAAGCCAACGCCCGCTTCTTCTCCACGGTCAACACCGTGCTCGACTCCCTGATGAGCTTCGTCGGAGCTTCCTGATGCGCGTCACCTTCAGCAACCTGAACGACGGCGTCGCCTCCCTCAACGTGGCGGCGGCCGCCCTCGACCGCGCGCAGGACCAGTTGGCCACGGGCCGGCGCCTCCGCGCGGCGAGCGACGATCCGTCCGCGGCCGAGCGCGCCATTGGCAGCCGCACCGACATCGCCACCCTCGATGCCTACACGCGCGCCTCCGACTCGGCGGCCGCACGGCTGTCGGGCATGGACACCGCTCTCACCGACATCATCGAGCGCATTACCGAGGCCAAGGTGCGCACCGCCGGCGCGCGCGGCAGCCAGGCGACAATCGAGTCGCGCGAGGCGGCGGCGCTGGCTCTCGAAGGCATCCGCGATGCCGTGCTGGGCACCATCAACCTGTCGGTCGGCGGCACGTCGCTCTTCGCCGGCGCTCAGGCGCGCACCCATGCCTACGCGCGCGTGGCCGGCGTGTGGACCTACCAGGGCGATGCCGGCACCGTGGCCGTCGACATCGGCCAGAGCCGCACGGTCGCCACGGCGCGCAACGGCCAGGCCATCGTCCAGGGTACCGACCCAACGGACCTCTTCACGGTCATCGACGATCTGGCGGCGGCGATCCGCGCGGGCGACGATGCCGGGATGGCCGCGGGAGCGGCGGCGCTGGATCGCGCGTTCGATCGGGCTACCCGGGCGCAGAGCCAGGTGGGCACCGATCTCAACGGCCTCGAGGAAGAACAGCGCCAACTCTCGAGCCTCAAGCTCGCGAGCCAGAAGCGGCTCTCGAAGGACGAGGACGCCGATCTCGCCAAGGCGGCCAGCGATCTCAGCCGCGCCGACACCGCGTATCGCGCGGCGCTCGGCGCCATCAGCACCGCCGGGCGTGTCTCCCTGATGGATTTCCTGCGATGAGCGCGGCCTCCGCACTGGCCCGGTTCCCTCCCACGGCCGAGGCGGCCGGTCCGGCCGTGCCCAATGCCGTCACCATGGTCGACGGCATGCCCGGCTTCGAGCGCTGCCGCCACTTCGTCGTCATGTCGTCGCCCGACCTGGAACCGCTCGCGCGCCTTCAGGGACTCGATGAGGCCGGCCCGTCGTTTCTGGCGCTCGACCCGCGGGTCGTCCTGCCGGAGTACGAGGCGGTGCTGCCGCCGGCCGACCGCCGACGGCTGGCCGCCGACGAGAACGACTCGCTCTTGTGGCTCGCGCTGGTGCGCCTGGAGGGGCGCCGCGTGCTCGTGAACATGCGGGCGCCGGTGGTCATCAACCCGCGACGGATGATTGGCCTGCAGGTCGTGCCGGCCGACAGCCCCTATTCCACGCACCACGAACTGCTGCTGGGGTGATCCCGTGCTGGTGTTCACCCGTAAACGGAACGAAGCCATCGTCATCGGCGACGGCATCGAGGTGCGTGTCCTTCGCGTCGGCAAGGACGGCGTGCGCCTGGGCATCGTCGCCCCGATCGAGGTGTCCGTCCACCGCCGCGAGGTCTACGATGCGGTGTGCGCCGCCAACAAGTCTGCCGCGTCGACCAACGCGATCGAGGCCACCGGCCTGGCCGCCCGCCTGCGGGCGCGGCTGTCCGCCCAGACCTCGCCTCACCGCACCGCCCCGGCCCAGGCCGGGCCCGGCGCCTGAGCCCCGCGATGCAGGCGCGTGACTGGCGTGACGCCGACGACGCGGTCGTCGCCAGCCTCTATGCTGGTGAACGGGCGCGATGGCACGACACGCTGTCGTGGGACACCTCGGCCATGTGGTCCGTCGTGGAAGCCGGCCGCCGGGCGGGCACCGTGGTGGGCGCCATCGCCCGCGACGTCCACGACGCGCCGGCCGGCTGGTGCTTCGCACTGCTCCAGGACGGCACCCTGCAGGTGGGCGGGTTCCTGGCGAATTCGACGGAGGCCACCGCGGCACTGCTCGAGACGCTGGCCGCCTCGGCCGACGGCCGCGCGGCGCGCCGCTGGCTCTGGTTCGGCTACTTCGATGCGCCGGGCCTGGACCAAGCCCTCGCGGCCCGCGGCACGCTGGCGCGATATGTGTACCTGCACTGCCGGCTCGCGGCCTCCGGTGGCCCGGAGCCCGGCTCCGGGACGGCGAGACTGGTGCGGCCGTGGCGTGCCAGCGACGTCCGGCGCGTGCCGGCGTTGCTGGCTTCGGCCTACGCGCACGACAGTCTGAGCCGGCCCTTCGCGCCCTCGGGCTCAATCGACGAGTGGTGCGAGTATGCGGCGCTGCTGGTGGGCTCGGCCGGCTGCGGCGTGTTCGAGCCCGGCCTGAGCCTGGTGGCCGAGACCCGGGCCGATCACCTGGACGCGGCCGCAGTCATCACGCGCATCACGCCCGACACGGCGCACCTGGCGCAACTGGCCGTGCGGGCCGAGGCGCAGGCCGCCGGTCTCGGGCGGACGCTGCTGCAGGTCGCCAAGGCCAGGGCACGGGCCGCCGGATGCACGCAGCTCACGCTGCTGGTGCACGAGCAGAACCAGCGGGCGCGCCGCTTGTACGCGCAGGCCGGATTCGAGGAGGGCGCGACCTTCCTGTCCTCCGCCTGGGACGTGGATCAGCCGCGGACGTTCAAGAGCGACGCGCTCGCCACGGGCGGCGTCAATACGCGGCGGTAAGCCGCCAGCGTCGCTTCGCCGCACTCGAGATTGGCCCGCGCCGCCCGATGCGCGAGCTCGGCGTCGGCCAGCGCGCGCATCGACGCGCCATCACTCTTGAGAATGGCGGCCACCAGGTCGGCGGCCGCCTGGCGCAAAGACATCACCTCCGGATAATCCGGCTGATCGACCAGGGCCTCGTCGGGTTGCGAGGCCAGGAATGCCCGGACGTCGCGCAGCCCGGGTTCGATCGCGACCAGCAGGTGCGTCAGGCGATTCCGTGTGTCGGCCTCGGCGGCCAGCTGCTTGAAGTCGCGGCTCTCGCTGCCTTCCCGCTGCCTGTCGGCGACGTTCTGCAGCTGACGGAGCAACTCGATGCCCGTCTGCAGTCCGGCGCGATACTGCGCCAGCGCGTCGGCGACGTCCTGGCGGGTCACCGCGCCCGTTCCACGGGAGGAGCGCCGGACGGACCCGCGCCCGCGGCCACCGCCGCGTCTCCGGCCGGTCCCTGTGCGATCGACTGCCAGGCCTCGCGCAGCATCTCGAGCAGCCGCCGCACTTCATCCAGCGGGGCGGGGTCGTGGGTGACGGCGGCCGTGGTGATGCGCTCGGTCATGTAGTCGTACAGCGCGTCCAGCGAGGAGGCGACCTCGCCGCCCTGCTGGAGGTCGAGCGTACTCTGCAGCTGGGAGAGAATGGCGAGCAGGCGCGAGGTGGCGTCACGCCGCGCCCGGATGTCCTTGCGCGCCATCGCCTCGCGCGCCGAGGTGACGAATCGCAGGGCACCGTCGTAGAGCATCACCACCAGTTCGAGCGGCGTGCGCGACTGCACCTCGGTCCGCCGATACGCGTTCAATCCCTGCTGCGTCATGCCCTCTCCTCCGCCACCGTTCGCCGCTGCCCCCGCCCTCAGAGCGAGGCCCCGAATGCCGACAACGACCCGCTCTGGGTCTTGAGCAGCGACATCGCCTCGTCGGCGGCCGTGAACTCGCGCTGCAGCGCCAGACGTCGTGCGGCCAGCCGCTCCTGCATGCGGGCCATCTGGTCGTCCAGGCGGGTCATGCGCGAGGTGAGCTGCGTCTTCGCGCTGCTCACCAGTCCGTTGCCGCCGCTGTACTGTTGCAGCAGTGTTTCGATGCCGGCGAAGGCGCCGGGCGCGGCCGGGCCCGACCCGAGCAACGCCGCCACGTCATCGAGGCCATGGGCGATGGCCGCGTCGAACTTCGCGGGCTCGAGTTCCAGGGTGCCGTTCTGCTGGAGCTCGACGCCGATCTCGGCAAGGCTCTGGAACGAGCCGGCATTGGGATAGGCGGTTGTCAGCGCGGAGCGCAGCGAGCTGCGAAGCTGCCGGAGCACCGGGTCCCGGCCGATGCTCGACTGGTCGCCCTTGCCGGCCAGCGCCGACTGGTCGTTGGCGAACTTCACCAGGTCGTTGTACGCCGAGACGAACGACTCGAGCCTGGTCTTGAGCGCCGAAGGGTCGCTCGCCACGTCCACGACCACCGTGGCCGCCGGATCCTGACGGTAGAGCGTGACCGTCGTGCCGGGGACCACCGAGTCGAGGGTGTTGCTGGCGCTGGTGATGGGGATGTTGTTGACGGTGAGCTGGGCGTCGCTGGCGTCCACGGCATTGGCGCCAAAGGCCACGCCGCTGCCGCCGCTCAACCCGCTGGTCACCGCAAACCCATTGGCCTCGCCCGTGCTCTTGCCGGTCAGGACGAGCTGGAAGCTGCCAGGGGCCGACTGCACGACGGACGCGCGCGCCGGAGCATCGGCCGCCCCGTTGATGGCCGCCGCAAGCTGAGCCAGCGTCACGGGCCCGCTGAGCGTGATGGTTTCGCCCCCAATCGTGAGGGTGCCGCCGTCGGCCACGATGGTGGTGTCGGCGTCGGGGACGGTGCTGGTGGAGGCGGTGACCTGTGCCCGGGCCAGCTGGCTCACGACGATGTCGTAGCGGCCGGGAACGGCGCCTGACCCGGCGCTGACGCCCAGGGCGGTGGCGTCGCTGGTCGTCGCCTTGAAGGACGCCGCGGCGCTGGCGCTCGAAAGGGCGTCGGACGCGGTTTCGAGGGCCGATACCCGGTTGGCCAGCAGATCGAGCGTCGTGACGCGAGAGCGCAGCGCGGTCTGCTGATCCTCCAGCGCCCGCAGCGGCTGACTCTCCTGCTGCATGATGCTGTTGAGGATGAGGTTGAAATCGATGTCGTTGAAACCGCTGAAGGTGATGCCAGACGCCACGTGCGCTCCTCATTCGCGGTGCCACGGGGAACCGCTCGCTGTCGTCTATGCCAGAAGCTTGCCAGCAGGCCCGGCGGGCGGAGACCGTATACCGGCTCTGCCCCCGGGAACCTGCCTCGCCCCGCGGAGCGGGGCAAGAAAACGCTGTCGGAAGCGAGGCAGCGCCGGGCGATGGCCCGAGGCGCAGCCCGCGAGGTGGTTACCGCAGCAGGGCGAGGACCGCACCGTTCGACTGGTTCGCCTGGGCCAGGGCCGCGATGCCGCTCTGCGTCAGGATGTTGAACCGCGTCAGGTTGGCCGACTCTTCCGCGATGTTCGCGTCGCGAATCCGGCTCTCGGCCGCCTTGGTGCTCACGGCCTGCTGCGAGGCCAGGCTGATGGCGTACTGCAGGCGGTTCTGCAGGGTGCCGACTTCACCCTGCGTGGTGCCGAGGGTCGTCACCGCGGAGGCGATGGTTGAAACCGCCGTCGCCGCGTTGGCCGCCGACGAGACGTCGAGCGCGCCCACGCCGAGAGATGTCGTCGTCACCTGGCTGATGGCGCCGCCGATGACACCGTTGGCGCCGTCGCTGCTGACGAACACCGAGAACGCCTGGGCGGTGTCGAGACCCGCCACGGTCGCCTCACGGTCGATTTCCCCGAGCACGCTCTGGAACTCGGCGTCGAGAACGCTCCGGTCCACCGAGCTCGAGGACGAAGCCGACTGCGAAGCCAGCACCGACAGCCGATCGAGCAGCGTCGAGATGTTGTTGAGCGCGCCGTCCTGAATCTGCAACGTCGACAGGCCGTCGTTGGCGTTGCGGATGCCCTGGTTCAACACCGCCACGTTCGAGCGATAGGTGTTGGCCACCGCCAGACCGGCGGCATCGTCACCCGAGGTGTTGATGCGGAAGCCGCTCGAGAGGCGCTGCAGGGTCTTCGTGAGACCGAGGTTGGTGGCCGTCAGGTTGGCCTGGGCGTTGATCGCGGAGATGTTGCTGACGACTGAAAACGAAGCCATGGTGACTCACTCCATCCTTAGAGGTTGAGGCCGGCGTCCCTGCCGGCCCTTTTCGGGGGGAGGCGACCACCGCCGCCCCGCTTCACAGGGAGGTAATCGGGCACCCCGGCAGAAGCTTGAGGGC
>JADZBZ010000117.1 GCA_020851835.1 Acidobacteriota bacterium | reverse complement strand
GTCCAGCGCCAGCCCCATCGCCTTGACGTAGCGCAGTCCTCCGCTGCTCATGCGCACGGCCGCGGCGATCTGCCGGGCGACCTCGAGCCGGTCGGTCCCCAGGTTGACGTTGTAGGCGATGAGCGGCGTGCGCGCCCCGATGACGCTGGCGCCGGCCGAAGGGTGCGGCGTGGCCGGGCCGTAGTCGGGCGTCCAGCCCGGCTGCGCCATCTTGTCGGCCAGACCCTCGAATTCGCCGCGCCGGATGGACTCCAGATTCCGCCGGTCCGGAGTGGTGGCGGCCTCCTCGTAGAGATAGATCGGCACCGACACCTGGCGGGCCACCTGGGCAGCGATGTCGCGGGCGAGCGCGACGCAGTCGTCCATGGTGACTCCCTCGATGGGAATCAATGGCACGACATCGACCGCGCCGATGCGCGGGTGTTCGCCCTTGTGCAGGCGGAGGTCGATCGCCTCGACGGCCCGCTCGAACAGGATGGGGATGGCCACGCGCAAAGCCGCGGCGTCGCCCGCCAGGGTCAGCACGCTGCGGTTGTGCACGGTGTCGGACTGGACGTCGAGCACCCGCAGGCCGGCAACTGCACGCAGCGCGTCGGCGATGCTCGAAACCACACCGGTCCGGACGCCTTCGCTGATGTTCGGAACGCACTCGATGATGGGCATCCGATGGTTCTTACCACAGCCGCGGGCTGGTGGCCCGTTCGAATCGTCCGCCCTGCGCCAATCCGGAGACGTGCCGATTATGAGACGGGTAGAGCCTGTTCCGTTTGGAGGACCGAAGATGAATCGGATTGGAAGATTGGGGCTGCTGGCGTGGGCGTGTGTACTCGTCAGCCGGCTGGCCGTGGCGCAACCTGCTCAGATCGGCACGCTGGCCGGAACGGTCACCGACGACACCGGCGGCGTGATGCCGGGCGTGTCGGTGACGCTCTCCAGCCAGGACCGGGGCATTGCGCGTGCGACGGTGACGGATGGCGGCGGCAGATATCTCTTCGCGGCCGTGCCGATTGGCACCTACGGGGTGACGGCGCAACTCTCGGGCTTCGAGAGCGCGCAGCGGACCGATAACGTGGTGGAAACCGAGAAGACCACCACGGTCGCCATCGTCCTGAGAGTGGGACAGTTGACCGACACGGTTCGGGTCACCGGGGAAGTGCCCCTCGTCGACATGACCAACGTCGCCGCCAACACGCGTATTCGTCACGACCAGTTCGAGAAGCTGCCGATCGGGCGCAGCTACCAGTCGCTGATCGGCGCCGTACCGGGTGTGGTCGGCACCGGCAACGTGAACGCGCTTGGCGCGCTGACCAGCCACAACCAGTTCCTGATCGACAGCGTGGACACCACGGATCCGGCGACGGGTACGTTTGCGACGAGCCTCAACTTCGAAGCCATTCAGGAGATTTCGGTCTACACCGCTGGCGCCTCGGCCGAGTACGGGCGGGCGCAAGGGGCGATCGTGAACGTGGTGACCAAGTCGGGCACGAACAGCTTCGAGGGGTCGTTCAAGTACATCTTCGCAAACGACGCGTGGGATGCGCAGAACAGCACCGTCAACCAGGTGACGCGCGCCTCGCTGGCCCGCGACAAGTTCAATCAGGTGAATCCGAGCTACGCGCTCACCTCCGGCGGGCCGATCCTCAGGAACCGGGTCTGGTACTTCGTCGCCTACGAGCGGCAGGAGAACACCACCCCGCAGCGCCAGACCGTGGGCACGTTCCCCGAGAACTATCAGCAGGTCACCGAGTCGGACCACATCAACGTCCGGGGCACGGTGCAGATCGACCCGTCCAACAACGTGTGGGTGAAGTACTACCGGACCCCGACCAACGGCTACATCATCGACTACTGGGGCAACGCTGCCGGCGAGCGTGCAGCCCTGACGGCCCAGAACCAGACCGCCGAGAACTGGGCGGCGCAGTGGAGCGGCGTGCTCCGCAACAACTGGACCATGGAGGCGGCCTTTGCCGACTACACGTCGCGCATCGACGTGGGCGCGTTCCAGAAGGGGCAGCTCCTGAACGGAGCGGCCATCTTCAACCAGGCCGACAACCGGTACTACAACGGCGGGGCGTTCGAGGGGTACGTGGCCCGGCCGCGGCAGCAGTTCAACGCAGCCAGCACGTGGTACATCACGCAAGGGCCGCGCAGCCACAGCGTCAAGGCCGGCGCCGACTACCAGGCGGTCGAGTCAGGAGCCCAGTTCGACTATCCCAACCGCCAGCTGTACCAGGCGGCCTCATTCGACCAGTCGACCGGCACCATGGTGCCGCTGTCGCGAGGCGACTACGAGTCGGGCGACTCGACGTCCACGGGCCGCAACCTGGCGCTCTACGTCAGGGACAAGTTCCAGGTGACGCCCCGGCTCTTCGTCGAAGGCGGCGTCCGGTACGAGAACCAGTCGGGCAAGAGCGACGTCGGCGCCGTGACGGTCGAGGCGGCGACGCTGTCGCCGCGGGTCTCGGGCAGCTACGATCTGGGTGGCGATGGCAAGAGCCTGGTCCAGGCCAGCTATGGCCGCTATTACGTCGGCATCATCCAGAGCTTTTCGGACGGCTTTGCCGCGGTTCCGCAGCAGACCAACTACGACAACTACGTCTGGAACGGCGCCGAGTACCTGTTCTCGAACTCGGTGCGCCTGGGCGCGTCGTCGTTCCAACCGAATATCGATCTCCGGCCGTACTTCATGGATGAGTACACGCTCGGCTACCAGCAGCAATTCGGTCGGACGATGGCGGCCGGCGCCCGCTTCATTTCGAGAGGCTGGGGCGACCTCATCGACGATGTCCGCTCATTCGCGGCCGACGGCTCGGTCACGCGCGAGGTGGTCAACTACGATCCGGCGGAGCGCACCTACCGTGGCGTGCAGTTCACGCTCGAGCGCCGGTTCGCCGACAACTGGAGCGCTTCGGCCAGTTACACCTACTCGCAGACCCGCGGCAACCACTTCGGCAACACCTTTACCGCGCTCGGCGACTACCTCGATGCCCAGTGCCGCACGACGGTGGATCCGACGGTCGGCACCGCAGGCGTCATTCCCTGCGCCGAGGTGCAGAACGGGCCGGACAAGTTTGGCGCCCCCTCCTACGACCGCCCGCACAACCTGAAGGTCCAGGGCGCCTACGTCAAGCCGCTCGGACCCGCCAGCCTGGTGGTTGGCGGCGTCGCCGAGTCGATCTCGAAGCAGCGCTACGAGCGGAGCCGCACGGTCAACGTGCTGCGGCCCGGCACGCTCACCAATGCCGGGCCGACCGCCACCTACTACTACGAGCCTCTGGGCTCGAGCCCGGTTCCCGGCCTGGCCTGGCTGGTCGATGCGGCCGTGGAGATCACCTGGAAGGTCGCCCGCAGCTATCAGGCCGGCTTCAAGTCCGAAATCTTCAACATCACCAACCAGGAGGCACAGTTGAACACCAGCGCCACGGCCTGGTGCGGCAGTGATGCCGGCGCGGGCTGCTCGGCGGCCATCGCCAACTTCGGCAAGGCCACCGCGCGTGGACAGTACCAGCAGCCGCGACGCTATCGATTCTCGTTGATTCTCCGGTTCTGAGCCGGGTGCGGGCGAGTGCGAGCCGGTGCGGTTGTTGAACCGCACCGGCTTGCGTCCGCCCGCCTCTTGCGCCCACCCGCGCGGCGGCACCTGGGCGCACCTGCCTAAGTGCTATACTGTGCAGCACTTAGCCATGAGCGACCCGCAGTCCTTCCCGCCTCTCCCGGAAGCGGCTGGCGCCCCGGGGGAGGACGCGCGCATCGAGCATCTGCTCGTGAGCGGCCTGGACCATTACTTCGCGGGTGAATTCGAATCGGCCATCAACCTGTGGACGCGCGTTCTGTTCCTGGACCGGCAGCACAACCGCGCGCGCGCGTACATCGAGCGCGCGCGCAGTGCGCAGGGCGAGCGGCATCGCCAGGTCGAGGCGCTCGTGCACCAGGGGCTGGACGCGTTCGACCGCGGTGACGTAGACCGGGCCCGCCTGCTCCTGCGCAACGCCATGGCGGGCGGAGCGCCGCACGACCTCGCGCTGGGGGTGCTCGACCGCATCGATCGGCTCGATGTCGCCGGCACGCGGGACGTGGTACCGGTGCCCGCGGGCCGTTCACTTCGCCGCCGCGGACGGCCGCAGTCGTCCGACGCGGTGGGCGAGATTCGCCGGCGGCCGGCGCGCTACTGGGTGGCCACGCTGGCTATCGTCGTTGTCCTGGGCGCCGCGAGCTGGTGGGCGTGGACGACCAGCGCCTGGCCCGATCTCGGGGCACGGCGAGCCGAGGTGGCGCCCGCGGCTACGTTTCCCGACACCATCGGCCCGCTGCCCGTGCCATCGGCGTCGGAGGTCTACCTGATGCGCGGCCGGGCGCTCTTCGAGAGCGGTCGCCTGTTCGATGCGCTCACCCAGTTCGACCGCGTGCCCGC
>JADZBZ010000116.1 GCA_020851835.1 Acidobacteriota bacterium | reverse complement strand
GCCAGGCAGCGCTGCCCCGCGCAGCCGAACGCCGAGTCGGCGGCAATGCGCGTGGTCATGTCCATGTCGGCGTCGGGCAGGATGATGATGGGGTTCTTGGCGCCACCCTGGCACTGCGCCCGCTTGCCTGCCGCGGTGGCGCGTGCATAGACGCTGCGCGCGACCGCCGTGGAACCGACCAGCGAAACGGCCTTCACGTCCGGGTGGTCACAGATCGCCTCCACGGCCTCCCTGCCGCCGTGCACCAGGTTCACCACCCCGCCAGGCAGCTTCAGCTCGTCCACGATCTGCATCACCGCCGCCATGGTCCGCGGCGTCTTCTCGGAGGGCTTCAGCACCACGGTGTTGCCGCAGGCGAGCGCGTAGGGCAGAAACCACAGCGGGATCATGCCGGGGAAGTTGAACGGCGTGATGATGGCCACCACGCCGACGGGTTGACGAATCATCAGCTCGTCCACGCCCGAGGCGATGTCTTCGCTGAGTGCCCCCATCATCGTCGTCGGAGCGCCGGCTGCGACCTCGACGTTCTCGATGCCGCGGCGAATCTCACCCTCCGACTCGGCCAGCGTCTTGCCGCACTCCTCGGTGATGGTGCGCGCCAGCATCGGCAGCGCGTCTTCGAGCCGCTGTCTCAACGTGAAGAGGAACCGGATGCGCTCGGTGGCCGGCACGCGGCGCCAGGCCGGCCAGGCCGCGGATGCCGCGCGGACGGCGGCGTCCACCTCCTGCGCCGGCGAGAGCGGAACATCGGCCAGCTTCGCGCCCGTCGCCGGATTGGTGACGTGCAGGCGATCGCGCGCCTGAGAGCGCTGCCAGGTGCCGCCGACATAGTTGAACAGCTCGACTTCGTGTGCCATTGAGGATGTCCCGCACTCAGGATACATCGCCAAAGCTCGTGCCGATGCCGACAACGTCGAACACGGTGGTATCGTAGCCGGGAATCGGGGACCGGCGCGCGGCAACGCGCAGACGGCAAACGGGAGCCGGAGAAGGCCGAAGATCGTAAGGACGCGATGATCACATGGTGAACCAGCGCAGGCTTTTTCCCAATGGCGACTAACCCGACGGGGCTGCGTTGACGCCGTGCCGGTGACGAGCCGTCCAGCGCTGGCGTTCGTGCTGGGCGGCGGAGGCGCCCGGGCCGCCTATCAAGTGGGCGTGCTCCGCTTCATCGCCTCGCGCCACCCGGACCTGGCGCCCGGCATTCTCACCGGTGTTTCGGCAGGCGCCATCAACGCCGTCCACCTGGCGTCGCGGCCGGGCTCGTTTGCCGATTCGGTAGCGCACCTGACCGACTTGTGGCTGGGCCTGAGGATCGACAAGGTCTTCAAGGTCGGCCCGCTGGGCCTGTCATCCCGTGTTTCCGGCTGGGGCGCGCGGCTGCTCTCCGGGGGCTCGCCGCAGGCGCCGCGCGTGCGCAGCATGGTGGACACGGCGCCGCTGCGGACTTTTCTCGAAGGCGCGCTGCAGCCCGACGAGCATGGCCGGCTGCCGGGTATCGCGCGAAACCTGCACGCGGGCCGGCTGGATGCCGCTGCGCTCACCGCGTCGAGCTACACCACCGGCCGTTCGGTCACCTGGGTGGAGCACCGCGAGGGCTGCGGGGTGCTCGGCTGGCAATCGCCGACGCCTCACCGCGAGAGCGGGTGCCTTCGGCTCGACCACGTGATGGCGTCGGCGTCGCTGCCGTTCTTCTTCCCGGCGGTGGAAGTGGAGGGTGCGTGGTACGGCGACGGAGGCATTCGCCTCACCGCGCCGCTTTCGCCCGCCATCCACCTGGGCGCCCGCCGCATCGTCGCGGTCTCCACGCGGTTTGCCGGCGCCTACGACGATGCGGAGCGCCGCGCCACTGGCGGCTACCCTCCGCCGGCACAGGTCGCGGGCGTGCTGATGAACGCAATTTTCCTCGACCTGCTCGACGCCGACGCCGTGCGACTGCAGCAGTTCAACGAACTCGTGGATCGCCTGCCCGAGGGCGAGCGCGGTTCGTGGCGGCACATCGACCTGCTGGTGCTGCGCCCATCGCGCGATCTGGGCCGGCTGGCCAACGAGTTCGAGGCCGATCTCCCGCGGGCGTTCCGCTTCCTGGTGCGCGGGCTCGGCAGCCGGCAGACGCGGTCGAACGACATGCTGAGCCTGCTGATGTTCCAGCCCGACTACCTGGCCCGGATGGTGGAACTGGGCGAGGCCGACGCCCTCGCGCGAGCCGACGAGATCGACAGGTTCCTGGAGGCCGGACCGTAGCTCGACGTGCGCCAGTCGCCGGAGTTCCGCCAGAGCGACGGTGTTACCCGTGGCCGAGCACGAGAAACGGGCCTGAACCCGTCTGCGGTCCCACGGATCGATCCTTGCACCGTGGACGGGCTTGGAGTCATACCTATGCGATCAACGATTCAGATGCTGATGGCCGGTGCGGTAGTCGCGCTCTGGGGGCTGCCCGCCACGGCGCAGGACGCCAAGGTGGCCAGGGGCGCGGAGCTGTTTGCCGCCCGGAAGTGCTCGATCTGCCACGCCGTGGCCGGCAAGGGCAATGTGAAGCACCCGCTGGACGGTGCCGGCGCGCGGGTGAGCGCCGACATGATCAAGATGTGGCTCACCGACCCGAAGGCGGCTGAAGCCAAGACCGGCAAGAAAGCCATGCCGCCGATGAAGTCGTTCGCATCGCTGCCGGCGGAGGACATCGACGCGCTCGTTGCCTACGTGCTCTCGTTGAAGTAAGGCCAGCCGTCGATCGCCCGCGAACGCCGGATCGACCTGGTCACCCAGGTCCGTTCGACTTTTCGTGTGGCTAGGCCGGCGGGTGCAGCGAGCGGATCTTCAACTGCAGCGCCACCACCACCAGCAGGATGGCGGCGAGCGAAATCGCCAGGCCGGTCTTCCTGAACGATAGTTCCTGCTCGGCGGACTCCGCCGCCTGGTCCACGCTCGCCGTGAGCCCCATGCCCTCGTCCAGGATGGTCTGCACCGTCGCCGGATCGAAGGCGTGCATCTCGGTGCGGGAGAGCGTCAGATGATTGGCCGCCTCGCGCAGCTTCAACAGCTGATCGCCCATCTCGAAGCCCTCGTTCTCCACCGAAACCACGCGCGACTGGGCCTCGGCGATGGCGCCGCGCAGGCCCTCGATGCCGGCGTGCATCGCGGTGGCGGCCTTGAACCCGTTGTCGCCGTCGCCGTGGCAGGTGGAGCAGAGCGCGTTCTGGTCGGTGCCCAGCATCGCGTCGGTGGGCTGCACGATGTCGTGGTTGCTGTGGCACTCCACGCACCCGCGCTCGAAGATGAGGCTGTGCGTACTCAGGGCGAACTTGGTGGCGAACATCGTATGACAAGTGCCGCAGACGTTGGTAATGGCGCCCACGCCGGGCGGCGCGGCGCCGTGGTTGCCGTGGCAGTCGTTACAGGTGGGCGCCGACATGTCGCTGCGATCCACCAGCGCGGCGTGGTGCACGCTCTTCGCGTAGCTGGCGCCCTGATCGATGGGCAGGGGGCCGCCATTGAGCGTGTAGCCCTGCATGTAGCCGGCGTTGGCGTGGCACGTCGTGCACGTCGCGGCCACGTTGAGCGGATACACGGGTGACTGCGCGTCGGCGACCAGCCGCACGCCGTGCGCGCCGTGGCAGCTGACGCAGGTGGCCACCTTGGTGTCGCCCTTGGCGAGCTGTTGGCCGTGCACGCTGGTGGCGTACTCGGCCTCCTGATCCACGCGCTGGCGGGGCGCGTACTTGCGCATGAGCGCCGCGTCGCTGTGGCAGCGCGAGCAGACGGCAAGGACCTGCTGGCCCGACGGCTTGCCGCGGAACCCCGTGGCCGGCGCCTTGGCTGCAGCCTTGTCGGTGGTGGCGCCATTGCCACCGTGACAGTCCACACAGGTGAAGCCGCGGTCGCGGTGCACGTCCGAGAGCGTGAAGTCGCGGGCCGGCGCGGCCAGCCCGGGCGCCTGCTCGTTGCGATGGCAGGTTTCGCAGCCCGTGGCCGGCGCCGGCTGTGCGCTGGCGCTCGTGCCGCCGAGCAGCAGCCACCCGGCGGCGGCCGTGGCCACGAACACGCGGAAGATGAGTGTTCGCATGATGGCTCCTGTCCGGTCAGGCGGCGAGATAGCCGTAGATGGTGAAGACGACCATGTAGGCGAGAGCCAGCACCCCCG